>CAZTYB010000017.1:0-31795 GCA_964617595.1 uncultured Oscillospiraceae bacterium
AGACCGTCATCGCCGGTAACTGGAAGATGAACAAGACCCCCTCCGAAACCAAGGAGTTTATGACCCAGCTGAAGGCCATCATGCCCAAGGGTCGCTGGTGCGATGTAGCCCTGTGCGTTCCCGCCGTGTGCATCCCCGCTGCCGTGCGTGCCATGCGTGAGACCCGGGTGGGCATCGGTGCCGAGAACTGCAATGCCAAGGCCTCCGGCGCTTACACCGGCGAAATCGCCACCAATATGCTGGTGGATGCAGGATGCAAGTATGTCATCATCGGTCACTCCGAGCGCCGTGCCATGGGCGAAACCGATGCCGATGTCAATGCAAAGGTTCTGGCCGCTCTGGAAGCCGGTCTAACCCCCATCATGTGCTGCGGCGAAACTCTGGAGCAGCGTGAATCCGGCATCACCGAAGAGTGGATCGCCATGCAGATCAAGCTGGGTCTGAACGGCGTTTCTGAGGAGAAGATCCGCAAGGTCATCATCGCTTATGAGCCCATCTGGGCCATCGGTACCGGCCGCACCGCTACCCCCGAACAGGCTGAAGAGGTCTGCGAGAGCATCCGTGCCGTGGTGCGTAAGCTGTATTCCTCCAAGAATGCCCGTGCCATCTCCATCCTGTACGGCGGCTCCATGAACGAGAAGAACGCTTTCGAGCTGCTGGCTCAGCCCGACATTGACGGTGGCCTGATCGGCGGCGCTTCCCTGGTGCCTGAGAAATTCGTTCAGATCATCGAGGCTGCCAACCAGCCCACTGTGTAAAGTTACCCTTTCTTTCAGCGCAGCTGGTTCTCAGCTGCGCTGAAAAATCTATTCAGACAAAAATCACAGGAGGTGTGCATTTTGAAAACACTTCTTTTGCCCGCCGATGCTCCGGATACCCCCGGCATCGCTGCAGGGCTGATTGTCGCCGGGGAGTTGGTCGCCATCCCGACGGAGACGGTCTACGGTTTGGGTGCCAATGGACTGGACGAAAGGGCGGTTGCCAAAATTTTCGAGGCAAAGGGGCGCCCCCAGGATAATCCCCTGATCCTGCACATCAGCGCACCGGAGGAAATGGAGCAATTCTGCCACTCCATTCCCAAAGCTGCCTATGATTTGGCCAAGGCATTCTGGCCGGGGCCGCTGACCATTGTGCTCCCCGCCCGCCCAAATGTGCCCAAACGCACCACCGGCGGACTGAGTACCGTCGCCGTCCGGTGCCCCGACAACGCCACCACCCGCCAGATCATTCGCCTGTCCGGTGTGCCCATTGCCGCCCCCAGCGCCAATCTCTCCGGCAAGCCCTCTACCACCACCACAGCCCACGTCCTGCACGACCACGAGGGAAAAATCGCCGCCGTTGTGGACGGCGGTGCCTGCCGGGTGGGGGTGGAATCCACCATCGTTGACCTGACAGAGGAGCGCCCACGGCTACTTCGCCCCGGCGGCATCACGCCAGAGGAGCTGATCGCCGTTCTGGGTGATCTGGTCATCGACAAGGCCGTAACCGCCCAAATCGACAAAGATGCCGTTGTAAAAGCGCCGGGAATGAAATACCGCCATTATGCCCCCGCCGAACCGGTGGTGATCGTCTCAGGCAGCCGGGAAAAGGCAGCGGCGTACATCCGCCGCCATTTTGTCCCGGGTGACCGGGTGCTGTGCTTCGAGGAAGAGCTGCCCCTCTATGCCGGATGCGATCCACTGGCCTATGGCAAGGAATCCGATGTGTCCACCCTGAGTGCCGGGCTGTTCGCCGCCCTGCGGGAGCTGGACGACAGCCGCATTCACCAGGTTTACGCCCGCTGCCCCGTGGGGGGCGGCGTTGCTTACGCCGTGCAGAACCGGTTGAAAAAGGCAGCTGCATTCCACATCATTGATGCGGAGGCAGAGGAATGATCCTGGGAATCACCGGCGGCACCGGCTGCGGAAAAACGACACTGCTGAATCTACTTCGGCAGCGTGGCGCACTGGTGCTGGATTGCGATGAAATCTATCACCGGATGCTGGAATCGGATGATGCACTACTTGCTACCCTAAGAGCGCAATTTCCCCAGGCATTCCCCCAGGGGGAATTTCAGCGAAAAAAAATGGGTCAGATCGTATTTGATGATCCGGATGCACTGGCGCAATTGAATGCGATCACCCATGCATCCATTTTTCGTGAAGTGGAGCGCCAGCTGCAAGGGACAACCGCTCTGGCAGCCATTGATGCCATTGCTCTGTTCGAAAGCGGATTAAGTCAGCTCTGCGATATGACCATTGCCGTCACGGCCCCCACGGAAGACAGAGTACAGCGCCTGATGGAACGGGACGGGATCACCGAAACTTACGCCCGCAGCCGCATCGCCGCCCAGCATGAGGAAGAATGGTTCCGGCAAAAATGCGACTATGTACTGACGAATGATTCCTCCCGCCAGGTATTTGAAAAAAAATGCATTGCATTTTTGGATTCCCACGGTATAATAGACATTAGCGAATGCTAATATAAAAAGTTAGGAGACATAGATATGACTGCTGAAGAACTGCGCACCTCCCTGCTCAGTGCGCCCAAGAACGGCTACACCAAGCTCACCGCCCAGCAGCGGGAAGAGATGGAGGCCTATGCCCTGCGCTACCGTGCATTTATGGATGCATGCAAGACCGAGCGTGAGGCCACTGCATGGGCAACCGAAATGGCCGAAAAGCACGGATTCGTCCCTGCTGTTCCCGGGATGGAAGTAAAGCCCGGTGACAAAATCTACATGAACAATCGTGGCAAGAGTTTCATGATCGCCGTCATCGGCAAAGAGTCCCTGGCCAAGGGTGCCAATATCTGCGCCGCCCATGTGGATTCCCCCCGGATGGATCTGAAGCCCCAGCCTCTGTACGAAGATTCCGAAATTGCTTACTTCAAGACCCATTACTACGGCGGCATCAAGAAATATCAGTGGACCTGCACTCCCCTGGCCATCCATGGCGTGGTGTGCAAGAGGGACGGTTCCACCGTCACCATCACCATCGGTGAGGACGAGAATGATCCCATCGTGATGGTCTCTGATCTGCTCATCCACCTGGCCGCTGACCAGATGCGCAAAACCGGCAGCGAAATCATCGCCGGTGAACAGCTGAATGTGATCCTGGGTACCGAGCCCCTGGAGGGCGAAGGCGCCGATCTGGTGAAACTGAACGTAATGAAGCTGCTCAACGAGAAATACGGCATCGTTGAAGATGACTTCCGCAGTGCCGAACTGACCATCGTCCCCGCCGGTAAGAGCCGTGAGGTTGGCCTGGATCGCAGCCTGCTGGCAGCTTATGGCCACGACGACCGTGTCTGCGCCTATGCAGAGCTGGAGCCCATCTTCGATCTGGAAGTGCCCACCCACACCGCTGTTTGCATCCTGGCAGACAAAGAAGAAATCGGCTCCGTGGGTATCAGCGGTATGCAGAGCCGTGCATTTGAATATTTCATGGAGATCCTGTGCGACGGTCAGGGCGTGAAGCTGAGCCACTGCTTCGCCAACTCTTTCTGCCTGTCCGCTGACGTTTCCAATGCATTCGACCCCAATTTCCCCGAAACCTGCGACCGCCGGAACAACAGCGCCCTGAACTACGGCATCAGCATCTGCAAGTACACCGGCTCCCGTGGCAAGGGCGGCGCATCCGATGCCGCAGCAGAAGCAATGCTCCATGTGCGCAAAACTTTCGAGGACAATGGTGTCCTCTGGCAGATCGCAACCCTGGGCAAAGTTGACCAGGGCGGCGGCGGCACCGTTGCCGCTTACATGGCAAACCGGAATATTGTCACCGTGGATGCCGGTGTGCCCGTGCTGAATATGCACGCACCGCTGGAACTGGTGAGCAAGCTGGATTGCTACATGACCATGCTGGGTTGCAAGGCCATTTACCTGGCATAATGAATCACAAAACCACCGGCTATGCCGGTGGTTTTCCTCTTAAATTCACATTCAATCATAAGCCCGCCGGTCATGACCTCGGGCTGACGAAAAAACGGAGCAAGCTTTCGCTTGCTCCGTTTTTGGTGGGCGAGGCGGGACTTGAACCCGCACGTCCGCAGTGAACACTAGAACCTGAATCTAGCGAGTCTACCAATTCCACCACTCGCCCATATGAATCCCAAGTCACTCTCAGTACTTGGATATCATATCACCAATGGCGGAATTTGTCAAGTATTTTTTTGCAATTTTGGAAAACTCATCACCAGTTTGCATCGAGTTGAATTTCTTCTCCGTCCACCTGGACATTGGAGCAACCTGAATCAGCGTAGATAATTCGCCCAGAGAAGTATTCATCGCCGATATCGTGAATGTTGCAATATTCCACACGAACGGTATCACAGCCAAAGAACCGAGCAGCGCCGCTGCTGCACTCGTAAATTTCGCAGTTATAGACACTGAGATTGTTGCACATCAGCCCATCAACACCCAGAGTGCCGCAGCCGAAGAGCTTACACCCTTCCACAATGACGCTGTTCGAGAAGTTCAATGAAACAACTCCACCGGAACAAACACCGGGTTCCTCCGTGTGCCCAACCTTTACATTGCGCAGAATCAGATTGCTCACGCCATCAAACCGCAGCACATTGGCGTAGCGTGGCTCTGTGACGATGCTGACTTCGTCTGCGCTGTCCGCCTCGATGATCAAATTGGCCGCATCCCGGATGATCAGTTCATAGCCGTCAAAGGTATATTCCCAATCGTAATACGTCCCTCCGGCGCTGCCATAATCAAATGCATCCGTCAGATTGTAAACCCCCGGCTCCAGATAAACGATCACATTGCTACCCAGCGCCGCCAGGAACTCATCAACGGTGGATACGTGGATCTTGCCGTCCACCCCCTCCTGGACAAGGGGCTGCGTGGGTTTCTCTGTCGGTTCCCATTTCACCGTGCGCAGCTTCATGCTGGACATATCGGCAAGAGTCAATTCCGTTCCATCGGGTGATACGGGCATCTTCCCAGTTTGCCCCAGATAATCAATGCGGCAGTTTTCTATCGTCACGGTGGCGGAGGAGTTCCCGAGAAGAGCGGCGCTATTGTCGTGGATGTCCAATCCGCCCAGGTAGACACCTACGCTGTTAACGAAGAACAATGGCCCATCATACTCCGCCGTATTGTTGTAAACTTCTGAATTGATCACAGCTACATTCCAGGAGCTATAAATCTCGAATCCACCACTTACCAGAGTGCAGTCATAAAATTTGCAATTCTCAAAAAGGGCATAGTCACACTTGTTAAGATAGGCAAAACCGTAACTGCAATCGTGGATATCCGAATTATCCATATGGAAATTCTGGCAGTCGTCCAAACTGACCCCCAACGTCCCGCAGCCATAGAGCCGGGAGTTGAGCACCTGGATATCGGCGCAGTCCACAAAATCCAGTACGCCGCCAGTGCAGTAACCCTCCCCGGTGGTGTGACCGATCACGAGATTGGACAGGGTGATTCCCTGGACATTTTCGAATCGCAGGACGTTGGCATAACGGGGCTCGGCGCAGATGGTAACCGCCAGAGGATCGCCGCCAACGATGGAGAAATTCTCCAAATCGGAAATTACCAGCTCATATCCGTCGTAGCAGCTTGCCCAGTAATAGTACTCGCCACCGCCCCGACCGTAATTGCGGGCTTTCGCCAGGTCATATTTCTCGGAGGAAAGGACGATTTTTGTATTGGGGGCGATGGCCTCCAAAAGCTCATCCACGGTGAATACCTGGATGGTTTTGATCTCCGGCTCCGCCTCATTGGCGTAGGCGGTACCCGCAATCCCAGCGATCAATATTACCGCCAGGAAAAGGAGCATTACAGATCTAAAAGAACGATATTTCATATTCCGTCTTTCCTTTCGTTTAATTCTAATGATAGAATAACACGATTGGAAAATACTGTCAATCTGCCTTTTTGATTCTTCAAAGAATCTTAAGGTTGGGCAATACTTTGAGTTGGAAATCCCGAAAGAACCGAGCAGGTGCTTCAGTGGATTCATTGAGGGTATAAAAAAAGAGAGCCGAAGCTCTCTTTTTTTATACCGATGTGGATTAGACGTTCTCCTTGACCTTGGCAGCCTTGCCGAAGCGGCCACGCAGGTAGTACAGCTTTGCACGGCGAACCTTGCCCTTGCGGACGGTTTCGATCATAGCAACGTTGGGAGAATGCAGGGGGAAGACTTTCTCGCAGCCAACACCGTAGGAAATACGGCGGACGGTGATGGTTTCGCCGATGCCGCCATGCTTACGGGCAATGACGGTACCCTCGAACACCTGGATACGCTCACGGGAACCTTCCTTGATACGAACGTGCACACGAACGGTGTCGCCCACATGAACTTCAGGCAGCTCCTCTTTCATGTACTGGCTATTCAGAGCCTTAACAAGATCCATTTCTTTGTCCTCCTTAAATATTAGGCGTTCATACCCGCAGACTTGCGGCAGAGGACACACCTTGATTTCAGACTGACATATTTTAGCATAGTATGTTCAGAATTGCAAGTCCTTTTTTCACAATTTTTGCAAAAAAAGCGGAGCAAGCTAGTCATTTCCCCCGTTTTCCTGGCTCTGTTCCCAAGGGGCGATCACATTCTCCTGAATCGGTCGATTGAGCAGGTAGCACAGGCAGAACCGGTAAACGCCTAGGCCAAAGCTTGCAACAAGCAGCAATGTAAAGGGGAATAGGGCATAGCTGACCAGGATTCCTGAAAGACTCATAACCGCAACGGTCACTCCCCTGCCCCCACGGCAGACGCTCAGGATGCGGGCGTTCTTCAGAATGTTCCGGTTGCTCAGCGAAAGCATGGCACGCAGCAGGAATGCATAGCTGCCACAGCTGAGGGCGCCATATAGGAGCAATATACCCAGAGCGAAGACAAACATCCCGGGGAAAGACCCGGTATTCCCCAGGCCGATGCTCAGCATTACATAGCTCAGAGCGATCAAGCCGCCATACAGGAACCCAAGCGGTAAACTCTTGAAGAAATCCGCCTTGAATTCATCCCGGAATTCTTCCCAGAGGAGCACATAACCGTTGCGTGCCAACTGTACGGCCACCCGGTCGGCGGCGCACAGCGTTGCAGGAATGGTAACAACGGGCAGACTGAACACGATCATGAGCAGATTCAGCTTTACCAATGTCCAAAAATGATTCCACAGAAGATAGAAAAATCTCTTGCTTCCCCCCGTGGGCAGGGGCATATCCTTTTTCCGTTTCATCAGTTTTTCATTCCCGTCATGACAATGCCTTCCACAAAGTATCGCTGGCCGATGAGGTAGAATACCACGCCCGGAACGAAAGACATGCAGGTTCCGCACATGATGGCGGACCAGTCGGTTTTCAGCGATCCCTTCAGCTGGCTCAGACCCATGGAGATGGTGAAATTCTCCTCCGTGTTGATATAGATCATCTGCTGGAGCAGATCGTTCCAAATCTGGATAAACAGGAACATGGCCACGACGATCATGGCGGATTTGATAGAGGGAACAATGATATTGGTAAGAATCCGGAAATAACCGGCTCCGTCAATCGTTGCTGCCTCATCCAGCTCCCGGGGAATAGACATAACAAACTGGCGAATGAGGAAGATATTGAATGCGCCACCGCCGCAGAAATAGGGCAGGATCAGCGGCCAATAGGTATCGGACAGACCAAGGAACTTCGTCCACATGATGTACAGCGGCACCAGAGTGACCATGGTGGGCAAGAGCATGGAGCCAACGCACAGCGTAAACAGGAAATTCTTCAATTTGAACCGCAGCCGGGCGAATGCATAGCCGCACATGGTTGCGGTAATCGTTCCGCCGATGACCGAGGGGACGATGATCAGCATGGTATTCTTCAAATATGTCCAGAATTTAAAATACTGCAACGTATTGGCATAGTTGGAGAACAGCCAGCGAGGCGGCAGGAACGCAGGGGGCCACTTAAACAGCTCCGTATTGGACATCAGGCTGGAGCGGAAAATCCACCAGATGGGGAGCATGGCCAGCAGCGCAAAGAAGATAACCGCCACCAGGCAAAGGGCATCCGCCAAGCGGGTTCGTCTGGTTTTACTTTGCAAGCTTTTCACTTATTGTCCCCTCCTTCGTAGAAAATCCAGCTCTTGCTGGTCGCAAACAGGATCAGCGTGAATGCGCCGATCAGCAGGAACAGAACGAACGCAATGGCACAGGCCAAACCCAGTTTCCCCCGCTGCTTGAACGCATAGTTATACAGCATATAGGAGATGAAATAAGAGGATTTGCCGGGACCGCCCTTGGTGAGCGCCAATGCAGGGGTGACCACCTGCATATTGGTGATCAGCGCCATCAGCATATTATAGAAGATGATGGGAGTCATACTAGGCACCGTCACGTGCCAGAACCGCTGCCAGGAATTGGCTCCGTCGATTTCCGCTGCCTCGTGATAGATGCGAGGGACATTCTGCAATCCAGCCAGGAAAATCACGATCAGATTGCCCGAGAGCCAAACTGCAATCAGCGCCAGGGACGGCACCACCTGGGACGAAGAGCTGACGAACATGAGCCGCTCAATGCCCAGTTTGCTCAAAATATAATTGAACAGTCCCCACTCCGTATTATACAGCCAGCTCCAGCCGATGTAAACAGCAGTCGCCGGAAGGACATAGGGCAAATAAAAAATTGCCCGGAAGAATCCTCTTGCGGGAATATTCCGATTGAGCAGCAGCGCAATGACCAGGGAATACACCATGCTCCCCACAACGGCAAGCAGGGCGAAATATATGGTAACCTTGATGGACTCCACAAAATAGGGATCCGTGGTGAACAGTCGAACATAATTTTGCAGGCCAACCCACTCCGGCATACCGATGCCGCCCCACTTGAAGAAGCTCAGGCCGAACACCGCCGCCAGCGGGATATAAGTCAGTACGATCAAGCCAATAAAGGCGGGAATCAAATACAGATAAGCAGCAATCGCCTCCTTACGGAGCAGTCTGCTTTTCGGCTTTTTGCGCAAAGGTCTCACCCTTTCATTTCTGATTCTGAAAAGAGCCGTCCGCACTCAAACCGGACGGCTCTAAAGGCACATTTACTTATCTGGCCGCCGCATGGCGGCCAGATTCATTGGAAATTCAATTTTGAATTCAGTCAGCTTATTGCCGGATTACAGTCCCTGGAACACAGCATTCAGCGCATCGAAGTTCTCGGTAATCACCTGCTCAGCAGTCTGCTCGCCGGTCCACACGGGGCCGAGAACGGTGCGCAGCAGTTCGATGAATTCGGTGGTATGAGGGATGTAGTACCAGCAGGTGGACTCAGCGCACTCCATAGCGTAGTCAACAACAGCGCCCTTGTACTCGTCATGGTCGGGGAAGTTGGGGTTGTTGATCCACTTGTCGGTGAGCTCAGAATCGGTGTAGTACTTCTCCAGGATGGGCATCCAAATACCGGTGGCAATCAGGCTGTCCCAGCTGTTCTCTTCCTGCATGTACCACTTGATGAAAGTCATAGCCTCTTCGGGATGCTTGGTCTGAGCAAAGACAACCTGGGGGCCGCCGGTGCAGATAGTGACGGACTTCTCCATCATGGGCAGACGGGCAACACCGTAGTTCAGACCCTCGTCACGGGCGGAATTCAGGCAGGTGCCCACGTTCCATGCGCCGCCGGTAGCCATAGCAACGGTCTGAGTCAGCAGGGAGCGCTGCATACCGTTGTCTTCCAGGCCAGCGTTGTAGGGCATGCAGTTCTCAACCAGAGTCAGGTCAGCAACTTTCTGGATGGACTCGATGACCTTGGGGTCATTGATGGTGCACTCGGTGCCGTCTTCAGAGAACCAGCGGCCGCCGTTGGACAGTGCCCAAACTTCCAGCTGCCAAGTCCAGTTATCCACCACGCAGCCGTACTGGGTGATGTTATTCTTGTCAAAGTCGGGGCTCAGAGCATTGTTGCCGTTGGCATCCAGGGTCAGGGTCTTGGCGACGGTCACGAACTCGTCCCAAGTCATGGCCTCGGTAGCAGAGGGGTAAGCCAAATTGGCGGCATCGAACATATCCTTGTTGTAGTACAGGGACAGCACTTCGTTGGCGGCAGAGTAAGCAACGGGCTTGCCATCAGCCTTGAAAGTGATGCTCTCCAGAGGCATAGAATCGGAACCGGCATACATATCGGAGATATCGTACAGCAGGCCGTCAGCACCGAAGTCCAGAACGCCGGACTCGCTCATGATGCCGCAGTCGGGCAGATTGCCGGCGGTGGCCAGGGTGTTCAGCTTGGTGACGTATTCCTCATTGGGAATGGCCATCACTTCGACGATAATGTTGGGATACTCTTCGTGGAATTTGTCGGCCACGGCCTGAACGCTGGCAGCCTCATCAGGGGTGCCCCAGTAGGAATAGGTGATGGTGACGACTTCGTCATCAGCAAAGGAGGTGATTGCGGTCATGCTCAGGACCATCAGAGCACACAGCAGCAGGGAAATGATCTTTTTCATGGTTTCAACTTCCTTTCTTAATTATGGGTGCACGTTTTTGAAATTCCTCTGGTCAGGAGGAATCCCAACCTTATCGCAACTTCCTGTTGCGTATAATTCATTTTTCCGCCCTTACATCAGGGCATCCAGCCAGACCCGCATTTCGCCCGGTTTCCGGTTGCCCCAGAAAGCATAGGGAACAGCGGTGACGGTCTGATCCTGAATTTCCATATGGCTGGTGCCATAGAGGGCTTCGCCATCTTCAATGGTGGCGCTGATACGCTTGGCTGGGATGGACAGCAACGGCACGTTGCCAGGCAGCGCCGGGTCAGGGGGGATCACAGCGATCTTGGTACTATCCGGAAGAATCCGGAGCGCCGCCAGATTCTCCCCATTGTCCTGCTGCTCCACGCAGTAGACATACGGGCCATTCTGGATGGCAACCTTGCCCACATCCGCCCGGACATTCAGATTTGCGCCCAGAATACGGGGCTTCACCTGACCGCTGACGGAGAATCGATGCTCACCGCTGCAATTGCAGGCCAGTACGGCGTAGCCGTCTTCCATGGCGGGGCGAATTTCCTCACCGTTCAGCTTGAAACGGGGTTCTTCCAGCCAGCCGGGGATGCGCAAGCGGATGACAATCGCCTGTTCCCCCCGGGTATGTACATCCAGGTGGAGATCGCCGCCGGACAGGAGGTCATTGTCCATCGTCAGGCTGATTTCCGTATCCCGCAGGACAGTCTCGTAAGTGGAGCCGATCAGCAGATTCACATACAGGCTCTTTTTGTCCTCCGCATAGATGTACTGCCCCAGGGATGCCAGCGTGCGGGCGATATTCGCCGGGCAGCAGGCAACCTCGAACCAGGGTTGGCGGACGGGTTTGACATATGCGATGGAGGTATGGTCTTTGCAATTCTCCGGCCAGACTTCCAGCGGATTCACATAGAAATACCGATCACCATGCATACTGACACCGGCCAGGACGGTATTATACAGCGCCCGTTCCACGGTATCATAGTAGTTTGCATCCCGGGTGACCCGATTCATTCGCTGGCCAAACATCATCAGGCCGATGGAGGCGCAGCTTTCGCAATACATCCGGTCATTGGGCAGATCATAGTCCACGGTGAATCGCTCCAGCAATCCGGAGGAACCGATGCCGCCGGTAACATACATACGCCGGGTGGTCACATTCTTCCAGAGTTTCTTGCAAGCGGTGCGGAGCTCCTGATCCTGCTTCTCTTCGGCCAGATCCGCCATGGCGCTGAACTGATACATTGCCCGAACTGCGTGCCCCTCTGCCGTGGTCTGCTCCACCGGTGGCAGATGTGCCTGGGAATAGCTCAGGTCATAATCAAACAGCTCCGGAAACAGATTGGGGTGATCCCCCCGCTGGCGCTCCTGGGTCAGGTAATTGGGCTGCTTTCCTCTTTGGGAAATGAAATAATGGGCGGTATCCAGATAACGCTTCTCACCGGTGACACCGTAGAGCTTCACCAGACCCACTTCGATCTCCTGGTGACCGGGGTAGCCATGAATTTGGTCTTCATCAGTGCCAAAAGTCTTACAGATCAAGTCCGCAAAGCGAATGGCAATATCCAGCAATTTCCGTTTCCCGGTTGCCTGGTAATAGGCGACAGCCGCCTCAATCAGGTGTCCGGCGGTATAGAGCTCGTGGCATTCGGTCAGATTCTTCCAGCGCAGTTCCGGAGCGCAAAGAGTGATATAGGTATTCAGATAACCGTCCGGCTGCTGTGCCCGGCCAATCAAATCGATCAGCTCATCCGCCTGGGGAATATAGTCCGTCTCCCCATTATTGGCGCAATAGGCAACCGCCTCCAGCCACTTGTAGGCATCCGTATCCACGAATACCGGCCCACGGTGAGGCGCTTCCAGTTCCCCCGCCGCAACACGGAAATTGTCCACGCAGAAGCTGTAGCTGCTCCCCTTTCCGCTGAGGATATCCCACTGGACGGGGATCATCTTCTTTGCAACGGTATTAGCATAATGCCGGAAAACCGGGTCAGTCACTTGAACCTTTTTCAGATTCGGTAAGGTGATTCGATTCGCCATAGTATTCTCCTCGTGTTAAACGTTTAATATTTTGCCTAAAAAAATATACATATAAATTCACCAGAACACCTAGTTGGATTCACTTTTCTGCAAATTCGTTTTTAAACGTTTAATCTTTTATGTGCTCTCATTATAGCACATATTTCTATTTTGTAAATAGCAAATTACATTTTCATCAGTTTTTACATGAATTATTATCTGCATTTGTGCATTTTGCCCATTCTCATCCTCTCTCAATTTCAGTTGGAGCAAATGATTTCAGTTAGAAATGTCGAAATTGAAACGTTTTTGCTTGCATTTACGGAACAAGCATGGTATAGTATAGCCTATAAAAGGAAGATTGGAGGGAATTCTATGGCAACCATTCGGGAAATTGCGGATCTTGCAGGGGTATCCATTGCAACCGTATCCAATGTGCTCAATAACAAGCCCGGGGTTAAGCAGGAAACTGCCGCCATGATCCTGGAAATTGCCAATAAACTCAATTACCGCCCCAATCTGAATGCCCGCTCCCTGAAAATGGGCAGTGCCCGCACCATCGGCATCCTGACAGAGGATTTGACCGTCTTCAATACGCCGGAAATCGTGGACGGCATCGCATCCCTGTGCGAAGAGCGGAATTACCACTATTTGCTTGCAAATCTCCGCTTTAACAAGCGCTACATCGACAGCCCGGTGAATCACCCGGAGAGCGCCGCCCTGGTTCGTTCCGCCGTATTTGACCTGATGAGCAAGCAGGTTTCCGGCATCATTTATATTGGCAGTCACAGCCATCTCGTCCCCTCCTTGCGTGCGTATGCGGATGTGCCCATCGTCTGTGCCTACTGTACCTGTGAGGATCCGGATGTCCCTTGCGTTGTGTATGACGACAGGCTGGCCGCTTTCCAGGCCACAAAGGTTCTGCTGGATCAAGCCAGCGAAAAAATCGGCATGATCACGGGTCCCATTTCCTCCATTCATACGGTGCGGCGGGCGAACGGTTTCCTGCAAGCTTTGCAGAGCTGCAATATCCCCTATGACCCCCACCTCGTCCGTTCCTGTAACTGGGATCGGGACTCCGGGTTTCGCTATGCCGGTGAATTGATTCAGGCGGGTGCGAAAGCGATCTTCGCTCAGAATGATTTGATCGGCACCGGCGTAATTGACTGGTGCAATCTCAACGGCGTAGAAGTTGGCAAAGATCTGGCGCTGATCGGATTCGACAACCGGGAGATCAGTTCCGTCTGTCGCCCCGCTCTGTCCACCGTTGCTCTCCCCCTGTTCCAAATTGGCCAGACCGCCTGCCGCATCATGCTGGATGAGCTGAACGGCTCCCCCTGCGCCGATATGGAGATCATGCTGGAATGCAGCATCGTTCACCGGAAATCCACCGGCCACACCACTGTTGACGAGGGCAAGCAGATATGATAGAATCATCCAAACGAAATCTGGGGTGATCCTACTATGAAATCAAAGAAGCTCCTGGCGGCCGCCATTGCGATTGCACTGTTGCTGGCCGGTTGCGCCAACGATAAAGACGATCCGTCAAACAGTGCCACTTTGCCGGAGCCTCCGGCACCATCCTCACCGGTGGGGCAGCTTTCTTTGCTGTTGGAGCAATCCGATATATGGCTGATGAATTCTCCTGACGAAAGTGAGAAATACTACTACGCCGTCACGGACTTGGATCAGAACGGCCGCCTGGAAATTTTTGCCGCATCTACTCAAGGCACCGGCATCTTCACCCACGGTGCCCTGTACGAAGTGAACGAAGATTACAGTGGTCTAACCCGGTGCCATACCCCCTGCGATGATGGCGGAGACCTTCCCGAGGTGATTATCAACTCTGTCCCTGGTGCCTATCATGCAGAAGATGGGATTTTTTATTATCTCTTCACCAACGATACCCGCAACGGCGCCGCCGAGCAGTATCAATCCATCGTGGCGCTAAGTTTGGAAAAGGGAAATCTGTCCTGCACCGCCCTCGCCAACAGCTACACAAAATGGATTGATGCAGGTATCGAGGAGCACGAATACGTCCGGGTTTCAGGAGATTCTTTCGTCCCTATCAGCGCTTCCCAATACGATTCCGTGATATCCAATTACCAGAACGAGCAGCAACCTTTCTCCGCCAATTTCGAATGGCAGAGCTATGACAGCACCATCACGTTGGAGCTGCTGCAAAGCAGTTGGGAAACATTCCGCTCTTCCGTCCTCGCCTCCCTCTCCCTTGGGGAGGAATGAAACGCAAACGAAAACAAGTAACCCCCGATGCACCAACCGCATCGGGGGTTACCGTTCCGTTTTCGTATCTAGCGTAACCATCTAAACCTCGCTTTCTTTATTTTTGCGGTACCGCTCGCTCCTTTGAATTGCCTCCGCTTTCAATTCATATGGTTGATTACTCGTATGATTCGTTTCATTATTTAATCGGAGGATTGCATCCAGCAACCGATACCATTTGCCCAGTTTGATCGACCAAGCAGGAATTATCTCTTCCTTTGTCTATATTCTATCCCGCAAGGAAGCAAAAAGCAAGCTGGGATATTTCCCAATTTTATTGTTCCATTTTCATTCATATCGCAGAAAAACCAGAATTCTTTCGAAGGAAAATTGACTTTCCCCTCTTCTATGTTATAATGGATATATATGTTCGCATTGCAGATGCCGCATTTGACCGCCGGAGAGGATCGGCAGTTGAATGGGGCTTTTTCTTTTTTATTTTACAGATTTAAATTTTCAGTTGCAATACGACAAAAATGGTGATATCATCACCCTATCATGATATAAGAAAGAGGGCGATTTTCTTGGCTTTTTCTGAATTCTTAGATTCCAGAAGAAGTAATGCAAAGGCACTGGTTCAAACATTGCGTGGGCAATATGACTATGTCAGCATTCTTGGCGTGGACACCAAATCAAAGCAGATCATAGCGGATGCAAATATCCGTGATATCCGGGACGGCGGTGACACGGAATGTGGCTTCGTTGTGAAGCTGAACAAGGGCGGATGCTTCTTTGAATATTCCATGGACGACATTGATGACGTTGCCGGAACCGCAAAGCAGATTGAAGAAGCTTTCGTCATCAGCAGTTCCCTGCAACAGGAGCAAATCCAGGACATTCATCTTGAAGACACCCCCATGGTGCGTTCTTTTGCCAGAGCATCGGACTTGCACACGTTTCAGGACGGAGAAATCCTTGCATTCTGCGAAAAGCTCCAACAGGAACTGCAGGGCAAAAGCGAATTCATTCGCAACGCCCATATCGGCATGGATATGCTGGAAGTTTCCAAATTGTTCCTCTCCCCCAACCGGGAGCTGGATCAGAACTACTGCTGGATCAATGGCAAAATGGTTCTGATCTATCAGGAAAACGGGAAAATGGTACAGGCATTCGACTTTATCGGCGCAGATCAGATGGCACAGGTTATGGATACCATGCCCAAAAAGATGGATGCTCTGGTAAAGAAAGCCCACAATCTCGCTTTCGCTACCCCCATTGAGCCAGGCGTTTATGACGTGATCACCGACCCATCCATCACCGGTCTGATCGCCCACGAGGCATTCGGCCACGGCGTGGAAATGGATCAATTCGTCAAGGACAGGGCGCTGGCAAAGCAGTACGTTGGGAACTACGTTGCCTCCCCCATCTGCAATATGCGTGACGGTGCTGGAGCTACGCACAGCATCGCCTCGTACTTCTTTGATGATGACGGGGTGCTGGCCGGGGATACCCAAATCATCAAGGATGGGATACTGGTAACCGGCATCTCCGATTTGGCCTCCGCCTGCCAGCTGGGAACCGTCCCCACCGGCAATGGTCGCCGGGAGTCCCACCGCCGGAAAGCATACTCCAGAATGACCAATACTTTCTTCGAAAAAGGGACGGACAAGTTGGAGGACATGATCGCCTCCATCAAGCACGGCTATATGCTGTTCGAGACGGACAACGGCATGGAAGACCCCAAGAACTGGGCGATTCAGTGCGTTGCCCAATACGGCATTGAGATCGTGGACGGGAAATTGACCGATCACTATGTCTCCCCGGTGGTCATGAGCGGATATGTGCCGGATCTGCTGAAATCCATTAGCATGATCTCGGACGATTTTGAAATATCGGGAGCCGGATTCTGCGGAAAAGGATACAAAGAGTGGGTTCGTGTTAGCGATGGCGGCCCGGCGCTGAAAGTGAGGGTGAAACTGGGATGAAGAGAATTGAAGAAATGCTCCGCTCCAACGCTCAGGTTACGGACTACAAAATCAATCTGCACGAGAAAAAGAGCTACGAGATGTTTTTCGTCAAGGGCAAGCTGGAAACCGTGCGCTGCACCGATACCAAGGATACTTCCGTCACGGTCTATGTCGCCCATGGAGAATATCTGGGCAATGCAGATTTCACCGTCTACCCCTCCACAACGGACGAGCAACTGCTTGACCTCGTAAAGGAAGCCGTGGAGAAAGCGCTACTCATCAACAACAAGCCCTACACTCTCCCCGAAAACGAAACGGGGGACGAGGAAGTTGAAAGCAATTTCGTCGAATTCCGCCCGGATGAACTAGCGGCGAAAGTTGCCAATACCGTTTTCGGTGCAAACGATGTGGATGGCGGTTCCCTGAATTCTGTGGAAGTATTCATCAACCGGCATCACGAAACGGTCATCAACAGCCGTGGCATCCGCAAAAGCCAGGTGCGCTACGATGCGATGGTGGAAGCGATCCCCACTTACAGTGGAAATGACCAGAGCGTTGAACTATACGAGCAATACAATTTCAGCAACTGGGACGAAGATACCATTCGCAAAGAGATTGCAGACAAGATGCTTGCAGTAAAGGGGCGCTACGAAGCGCATAAACCGGAGCAAAAATTGCAGTGCAATGTACTCCTGAACACCCAGGAAGTGAGCGAAATTTTCTCCAACATTGCAAGAATGCTGAATTATGCCGCAGTATACAGCCACTCCACGGTATTCCGCAAAGGTGAACCCATCCAAAAGGAGCCTACGGGCGACCTGATCGAAATTACCATGATGGGTGAGATGCCAGGAAACGTACGCAGCTCCAAATTTGACAGTGACGGAATGCGGCTGAGCAATCAGACGATCGTAAAGGACGGCATCGCCGTGAATTACTATGGCAGCAACCGCTACGGCCAATACCTAGGAGAAAAGCCCACGGGGAATCTGCCCTGCCTGCATGGGAAAGCGGGCACAATGCCCACGGAAGAAATAAAGCGGGGCGCATATCTGGAAATCATCTCCATGTCCGGACTTCAGGTGGACTTCTTCAGCGACTACATCGGCGGAGAGATTCGTCTTGCCTATTATTGCGACGGAGAAAAGACCGTTCCCGTAACCGGCATCTCCATTTCCGGTGCTGCCAGCGAGGTTCTGCGCTCTATTCAATTTGCCGATACCCTGGGTACATACAACGGTTGCATTGTTCCGGAAAAAGCATTGCTTAACAATATGAAAATATTCTAAACGTCAAAACCGGGGTAGCTTTCATGGAGCTACCCCGGAAAATGATTCATAGAGCGACAACTGCCCCTTGGGGAGCTCAGAGAAATCCCCTATCTCACCATCCCGAATTGAAAATGCGCCCATCTGTTCCAGAGCTTTCGCCCCGGCAGAGCCATCCCAAAAAACATACAGTGGGCTCCATTGGTGCCGCAGATTCTGGGTACTGCCGTCCCAGGTTCCCCCCCGTTCCAGCGTGCACTGAGCAACGAAAGTGGCACAACCCATGGCATGAATGATTCGATTGCGATGGAGGGCACGGGGCACCGAAAAAGGTTCTCCAAAATCATCTTCACTCAAATACAGCGTTCCGGGTGTTGCCGGATGGTCGGCCAATGAATCCGCCACAACACAGATCACATTCCCGCCCTCCTCCAGGCAGGCGGCCTGGGCAACGGAATCCGCCCCACGGGCGTTACCGGAAATGAGGACATATCCCTGTCGGGCGGCTTGAATTCCCACCTGACGGGAAAATCTCCGGTTCTCCTCCCTCAGTTCCCGGCTGCCCACCAGCGCAACCGCCGGACGCAGCAGCAGGGACATATCCCCTTTCGCCCACAGGCACCCTGGGGCATCCAACCCGAGGCGCAATCGAAGCACCTGGGGATAGGCGGGATCCGACCGGGTCAATGGGGCACATCCGGAACGCTTCCCACGGGTCAGGTATGCATCCAGCTGCAATTCATCCTCCAGCAGCGCAAGGGTGCGATTCGCCAGCCATTTTTCGACCCCCGCAGAGAGCAGATGTTCCAACGTGATATCTGCATCAGCATCGGCATCGTCCATGGGCAAATAGGGGGCTTTCTGCGCCAGGAGCCGAAGCTGGGCAGTGCTCAAAGGTCTTCGCTCCGGGTCACCCAATTTGCTGGACAGGAGCAGGAAGCCTCTCCCCTCCGGCTTCATCGGAAGCGCCTCTTGGGGGGAGCGGGTGCTTTCACTTCCTCTTTTACCAGAGTATTATCCGGCGCAAGGAGCATGGGCTGGATTTCATAATTGGAGAATTTGGCAATTTCGTCCAGTTTCGCTTTCTCAGGGAAATTGCTCACAATGCTCCAAGCGATGCCCTTTCGTTTGGCTCTGCCGGTGCGGCCAATGCGATGGACGTAATACTCATTCTCCTCCGGGATATCATAATTGATCACGCAATCCACATCGTCCACATCAATGCCACGGGAAGCAACATCCGTGGCAATGAGCACAGGAAGCTTGCCGGAGCGATAGCGCTGCATGGTTTTCTCCCGCTGGGTCTGGCGAATGTCCCCGTGGAGGCAGTCGCAGTCCATCCCCGCCCGCTGGTATTCGTCACACAGGCGCTGGCACATATGCTTGGTATTGCAGAAGATCATCACCCGCTCGTATGCCTGGCTGCGCATCAAGCGAAGGACGGTCTCCGCCTTCTCCAAGGGGGTGCAGGTCAGGCAGTACTGGTCGATGTCCGGGCGATCTTCCTGCTTCGGTTCTACAGTGATCTCCACCTCGTTGCGCTGATACATCCAGGAGACCGTCATCACTTCCTGAGAAATGGTTGCGGAGAAGAGGCCCAAATTCCGGCGATTCTTCACCTTGTCAATGATGCGGGTCACATCCTTAAAGAATCCCATATCCAGCATCCGGTCAGCCTCATCCAGCACCACGGTCTGGATTTTGTCCAGTCGGATGGTCTTGCGGTTATAGTGATCCATCAACCGTCCAGGGGTGGCAACGACGATCTGGGGCTTCTTCTCCATCTGACGGATCTGGCTGCCGATCCCGGCGCCCCCATAGAGCACGGCAACACGGATCCCCGTAAAAAAGGTCAGCAATCCCCGCAACTCGTCACCGATCTGGATGGCCAGCTCCCGGGTCGGTGCCAGGATCAATGCCTGCACATCCGTGCTATCGGCATCGATATGCTCGATCATGGGAATCCCGAAAGCAAATGTTTTGCCCGTCCCGGTGGGAGCCTTGGCCAGCACATCTTTCCATTGCAGGAAAGGAGGAATCGCCTCCGCCTGAATGGTTGTGGGGTAGCCATAGCCCTTTTTCTCCAGTGCTTTCAGCATGGAATCGGACAAGCCAAGATTTTCAAATGTTATATTTTTCTCTTCCATCTCTATAATTCCTTAAATAATTCTATAAAATCTATTGGATATCATATCATTTTCCCGGCGCATTTGCAACCGAACTTTGCATTTTTTCAAAATTTGTAGAAAATTAAACTTTACGCTTCGGCTTACAGTGGACAAACGGGTAAAAATATGGTATATTGATACCCAAAGATTGGGCGCAATGGGACATATTTTCCGCTTCCCAATGGAACAATAACCCATGGGGCGCTTCTTACTATCGGAGGAAATAATTATGGTATATATGCTGCTGGGTACCGGCTTCGAGGAAGCCGAAGCGATCGTCCCCATTGACCTGCTGCGCAGAGCAGGAATTGACGTTCTCACCGTTGGAATCGCCGGAAAGCAGGTTCAGGGGAGCCACCGCATCACCGTTGAAGCGGACATTACCCTGAGCCAGATGGATTTGACCGATATGGATATGATCGTGATCCCCGGCGGACTGGGGGGCGTTGCCAGTCTGCGCCAATGCCAAGGGGCACTGGATGCCCTGAGATTCGGATGGGAGAACGGCAAATATGTGGCCGCTATCTGCGCAGGCCCGACGGTTCTTGCCGATTTGGGCATCACCGATAACCGCCGCACCACCTGCTACCCCGGGCAGGTAGCCAACATGGGCAGCGCCATTACGGTTGAAAATGCCGCCGTCATCACCGACGGCAAGCTGATCACCGGCACATCCGCTGGATGCGCCATTCCCTTTGCCCTGGCGCTGATCGAAGCACTGCGGGGCAAGGAAGCAGCAGAAAAAGTGAAAGAACAAATCGTTATTCGATAAATGGAGGATAATCCAATGAATCAGGATCCCAATCAGGATCAGCAGCCCCTCTTCCCAGAAGAGGAAATGCCAATCCCCTACCAGGATATTCCGGAAGCGCCCGAGCTCCCCACGGAAGAACCTTTCCCCGCTCAGGAACCTTCCGAGCAGACCCCGGTCGGCGCTTTCGCCGCCCCCGATGCCCAGGAGCCCCAGGACATTCCAGAGGAAGACGAAAAGATTGCACCCGCTTACCACGGGAAATTCGCCGCAAGGGCGGATGAAGACAACGAAGCGGCTCCCCCCGAAATGGATGCCCCCTGGGAAAGCCAGGAGGAATCCGGCAACCAGGAACCGCCCATTGAGGATGCCCCCGAAGATGCTGTCCCGTTCCAGTCCCCGGAACCCATCCCGGAGGAATTTCCTCCCTCCCCTGCTCCCGTTCGGCGAACCCGGGCAGTAAAGAAAGGCCGTCCCCGCCGCAAAAAAGGCGAGGGATTCTTTGGCATCCCCAATATTCTGGTCACCGGCGTATGGATAGCCCTGTTGGTGCTAATCAGCGTGACCCTGGGCAGGATCGCCTGGGTATGTGCATCGGAAATTCTGGCTTTCGGCCGGGAAGATAAAACCGTCACCATCACCATCTATGAGACGGATACCATTGACGACATTACCAAGAAGCTGGTGCGCAACGATCTGATCCAATATCCCGGGCTATTCAAGCTGTATGCCCAATTCGCCGTTGACGACGGGGACATCAAGCCAGGCATCTGGGACTTGAACACCAAGTATGACTATCACGCACTGGTAAAAATGATGTCCCCCTCCTCTTCCAGAGAAGTGGTAAAAGTGATGATCCCGGAGGGCTACACCTGCCGCCAAATTTTTGCGCTCTTAGAGGAGAACAAGGTCTGCACCGTTCAGGATATGGAATCCTACGCCTCCAGCGGCGAACTGAACGATTACTGGTTCCTGGACGGCGTTGCCCGGGGCGAACGATACTGCCTAGAGGGCTTCCTTTTCCCGGACACCTATGAATTCTACCAGAACGATACCCCCAAGAATGTACTGACCAAGATGCTGAATCGGTTCGACAATCAGTTCGATGACGATATGCGTGGCAAAATTCAGACTCTGAACACCCATCTAACCGACCTGATGCGCCGCAACGGCAAGACCCAAGACTATATCGACAGTCACCTGTTCACCGTGCGGGATGTGGTGAATGTGGCATCCATGATCGAGAAAGAAACCTCCAGCGCTCAGGAAGGGCACACCATCGCCTCCGTCATCTATAACCGTCTGTTCTGCTGGGGCACCAATCCCGCTTACCTGAACATCGATGCCACTATTGTCTACGCTCTGGAGGGCAAAACCAATCTCACCGCAGAAGACCTGCGGGTGGACAGCCCCTACAACACCTATACCAACATCGGCCTGACCCCCGGCCCCATCTCCAATCCGGGTCTGTCCAGTTTGCAGGCCGCCCTGGAGCCCAGCGACACCAATTACTATTTCTATGTGCTGGATCCCACTGCCGGTTCCCACGTCTTCTCCACCACCCAGGCGGAGCATGATGCCAACCGGGAAAGGTTGGGTGTATAAATGCCGGGATTAGAGCTCCTTTGTCCCGCCGGTGATGCCGAGCAGCTGAAAATGTCGGTAAAATACGGTGCGGATGCAGTCTATCTGGCGGGCACCAGTTTCGGGATGCGCTCCTTTGCGGGGAATTTTTCCCCGGAGGAGCTGCCGAAAGCGGTGGCTTTCGCCCACGAAAACGGGGTAAAGGTGCACGTCACCGTGAACACCATGCCAAGGAACGAGGAAGTGGCAGCACTTCCCCCGTACTTAGAGCAACTGGACAGCGCCGGAGTGGATGCGCTGATCCTGGCCGACCTGGGGGCGTTCACCCTGGCGGGAAAATATGCGCCCCACTGCCAGCGGCATATCTCCACCCAGCAATCCATCGCAAATTACGAATGCGCCCAGGCGTGGCATGATCTTGGGGCACAGCGAGTGGTTCTGGCCAGAGAACTGAGCCTGAACGAAATCGCCGAGATTCGCCGGAAAGTTTCCAAAGATTTGGAAATCGAGACATTCGGCCATGGTGCCATGTGCGTGAGTTATTCCGGGAGATGCCTGCTGAGCAATTATATGACCGGGCGGGACTCCAACCGGGGGCAGTGCGCTCAACCGTGCCGGTATCAGTACGCCCTGATGGAGGAGAAGCGGCCGGGTGAATACTTCCCCGTGTTCGAAGATGAAAAGGGCACCTATATCCTGAATTCCAAGGATATGTGCACCATCGACCACCTGAAAGACCTGATGGATGCGGGAATCGACTGCATCAAAATCGAGGGGCGGGCAAAATCCGCCTACTACGCAGCCATCGTCACCGGAGCATATCGCCACTGCATTGATGATATCCGTGCCGAGAGGCAAATCGACCCGGTCTGGCGGAACGAGGTGGAGCACGTCTCCCACCGCATCTACTCCACCGGCTTCTATTACGGTGCGCCGGGGCAATATGTTGATAATTCCCGCTATATCCGCCAGTGGCAGATCTGCGCCATGGTAGAGCAGTGCGATGAACATGGCAGGGCGGTGTGCAGCCTTCGCAACAAGTTCCATGAGGGGGATGAACTGGAGGTGGTTGGCCCGGATTTACGTCCTTTCGCCATTCGTGCGGAGGGTATGCTGGATTCGGACGGTGCTCCCCTGCCGGAGCCCAGAACCCCCCAGATGAAATTTTCCATACAGCTTCCCAGAGCAGTCCCCGCAGATTCCATTCTACGCAGACCCGTGGATTTGTCCGCAAAATAATTCCAGGCTGCTGCATCCCGGATGCGGCAGCCTTTCTTAATTGGAGGAGATTCCCATTTACAAGCAAACAAGAAAACGACATCGCACAAGCACCCCAGCCCTTATTGGGGCGATCATCGGTGCATTGCTCCTGTTAATATTAGCGGTTCTGTTCTTGCCAAAGAGCCAGGATGCAACCGTCACCATACCGCCGGAGCAGGAAACGCCCCAGGTCACCACTACACCGGAAGCAACAATCCCCGCCGGTGTTACCATTGCCGGCATCGATGTAGGGGGAATAAATGCCGAAAAAGCAGAAAAGACACTGCAAGAGAAAGTCCCAGCCACTTTTCAGCAGCAAGCAATGGTGATCACCATTGACAGCAGCACATTCTCCATTTCCCCGGCGGAAAGCAACGCCCAATGGGACACGCAAAAGGCAATTGCCCTCGCCCTGGACGGGGCGGGCTCAAAAATTCAGCTGGAAGTATGTTTGGACGAAGATGCGGTCTATCAGAAGATTCAAAAAATCTATGATTCTCTGGGGGGTGTTTATGTCCCCTCCAGTTACTGGGTAGACGATGAATCGGGCGAGAAAAAACTGATGGTGAACGCCGGATGCGACGGATTCCTGGTGGATGTGCAAGAGGAGTGCGAAAAAGTTCTGGAATCCTATGAAAAGCAAATATTCACCGTCACCCTGAGCACACCCAGCGAGATGGGTTCCCCCGAACCCATTGATTTGGAGCAAATCTATGGGCAGGTTGCCTTTGCGCCGAAGAATCCACGGGTGGATGCGCAAACGCTGGAGATCATCCCCGGTGAAAACGGCCTGACCTTCGACATCGAGCAAGCTTCACAACTCCTGCGGCAGACGAAACCCGGCGAAGCAGCACAAATCCAGCTGGTCACGATTGCGCCGGAGGGCACGGAAGCGGATGCCTGGTTCCAGGATACACTGGGCTATTATAAGACGGAATACGATGCCGAAAACGAAAACCGGACACAGAATCTGGTTCTGGCCTGTGAAAAGCTCAATGGTCTTATTCTGCAACCCGGCGAAACCTTATCCTATAACGAAACCCTCGGGAAGCGAACCCGGGAGGCGGGTTACTTGCCCGCCCCCGCTTACTCCGGAACCGAATTGGTGGACGAGGTTGGCGGCGGAATTTGCCAAGTCTCCTCCACACTGTATCTCAGCTCCCTCTTCGCCGAATTGACCGTCGTGGAGCGGAAGAACCATGGATACCCGGCGAACTACATTCCCCTGGGTCTGGATGCCACGGTGAACTGGGGAACCACTGACCTGAAGCTGCGCAACGATTATGAATTGCCTGTGAAAATCCTTGCGGAGGTTTCTGACGGATTCGTAAAAGTAAAGATCATGGGCGTTGAGCAGCGGGACTATTACGTAAAAATGGAATACCGGGTAGATGACCACCCCTCCTACGCCGCTGCATTCCGGTGCCGGTATGACCGGGAGACGGATGAAGAAATCTACAGAAAGCTTGACCATACATCCAGCTACCTGGAGGATGTATGGTGCTACCCCGGTTTCGCCGAAAGTGCAACAGATGAGATATAAAAGATGAAAATAATCGCAATTATTGATGATGATATTCATATCGGAGATATGCTGACGGAAGTGCTGACACGGGAGGGATATTCTGTTCTGCGAGCCTATTCCGGCACAGAAGCCCTATATCTCCTCTCACAAAACAAGCCGGATTTGGTACTGCTCGATTTAATGCTGCCTGGTCTTAGTGGCGAAGAAGTTTTGCCGCATATCGAGAACATCCCAGTCATCGTTCTCAGTGCAAAAGTGGATGTGCAGGATAAAATAAATCTTTTGCTCAGTGGCGCAGCTGACTATATGACCAAACCTTTTGATACCAAGGAATTGCTTGCCCGTATCACCGTTCAGCTTCGCAAAGCAGAACTGCATGAGGAAATCAAATCTCTTTCCGTTGGCAATCTGGTGTTGGACACAATGTCCCTTTCTCTAACGGTACAGGGACAAGCAGTAAGGTTAACAAGAACAGAGTATGCCATCTTAAAACTGCTGATGGAGAACCCGAAACAGGTCATTGCCAAAAGCGCTCTGCTTGACCGTATCAGCTTGGATACCCCAGATTGCACCGAGCGTTCATTGAAGCAACATATAAGCAACCTGCGTAAAAAGATGCAGGATGTCAGCGGCGCAGACTACGTTGAAACCGTCTGGGGCATTGGATTCAAACTGGCGCAGCAAAAATCTTGACCCAATCTTGACGTTTCTCTTGACCACTTTCTTGACTTTTGTTTTGTAAACTGGGGTCATCAAAGGAGGTAATATAGCATGGACTATGTTTTACAAACAAACAGCCTGACGAAAAAATACAAGCATTTTCAGGCATTGAACGGTCTATCCATGAATGTTCCCAAAGGCTCTATCTATGGCTTTGTGGGAAAGAACGGTGCCGGTAAGACAACCCTGATTCGCCTGATCTGCGGATTACAAGAGCCGACTTCCGGTGACTTTACCCTGTATGGTATCCCCAATGACAGCAAGAACATTATCAAATCCCGCCGCCGTATGGGAGCAGTTGTGGAAACACCGTCTATCTACATGGATATGACTGCTGAAGAAAATCTGAAGCAGCAGTATCTCATTCTCGGTCTGCCGTCCTATGACGGTATCCCCGAATTGCTGGAACTGGTGGGCTTGGAGAACACTGGGAAGAAGAAAGCAAAGAACTTTTCCCTCGGTATGAAGCAGCGGCTGGGCATTGCTATTGCCCTTGCCGGCGACCCCGATTTTATAGTATTGGATGAGCCGACAAACGGCCTTGATCCGCAGGGTATTGTAGAAATTCGTGAGCTGATTTTGAAGCTGAATCGCGAAAGACAAATCACGGTTCTGATTTCCAGTCATATTTTGGATGAGCTTGCCCGTCTTGCCACTCATTATGGAATTGTTGACAACGGGCGAATGGTAAAAGAGCTGAGCGCAGAGGAACTGGAAGCCGCCTGCCGCAAATGCGTTCAGGTTGAAGTCAGTGATACCGCCGCATTGACATATGTGCTCGATTCGATGCACATTGAATATAAAATCATCTCCGCAACCATGGCAGATATATTCGCAAAAATAAATGTTACACAGCTTGCCACCGCTTTGGCAAAAGAAAATTGCGAACTTATTTCCATGCAGGAAAAGGACGAAAGCTTGGAAAGCTACTATATTTCTTTGGTGGGAGGTGGCAAAAATGCGTAAATTGTTTTCTGCCAACCTTTCACGGCTTTGGAAAGATAAGTTCTACTGGGGATTGATGGCATTTATGGCCATCGGCTCGGTCGTATTCCCATGGATGACCTTTCGCGGTGCTACCAACTCAGTGGAAGTCTATTATGTAGAGGACATTCTATTCAATCTTTTGCCATTGATTGGCTTCGCAGTGGCGTTTTTTGTTAGCATACGTGTCGGAACGGAATTTGACAATCATACCATCCGCAACAAGCTGATTGTGGGGCATTCCCGTACAACGGTATTCTTTTCAGAATACTGCGTTTGCCTGCTGGCATCCCTGAGTTTTCTGGTGGTTATGCTGCTGTTTTCGGGCATTTCCGGATATATCCTATTTCGGGAATGTGCTCTGGGCTGGCAGATGATTTGTCAAATGGTGTGGTGTTGTGTGCTTTTGACGGGAGTGTTTTCCGCTATATTTGTCGGAATCAGCATGAATATTCACAGCAAAGCGACTGCCGTGATAGCAAATGTGATTTTTCTGTTGGCCATTTTTTTCCTGGCATCTTTTGTGGGAAATGCATTGAACGAATCCGAGATGACTTATGAGTATGTCCGCATTACGGCGGAGGGCAGTCTGGAATTTGGCGACATAGTCAAAAATCCTGCCTATGTAGAGGGAATGCAACGAAGCATTTACCAATTCATCTATGATGCGCTCCCAACAGGTCAGGCGATTCAGCTGAATAACCTTGAGTTGGAGCAAATTTCCCTCTGGCCTATGCTATCCGCAATTATGTTAACCGTGTCCACAATGGCTGGTTATTGGGGCTTACGTAAGCGGGATATCAAATAAAGGGGATTTTATGGAACATCTGCTGTTGATTATCATCGGAATATTACTTTCAATCATCCTTGCCCTGATCGCAAAGATTTATTTTCTGCGTAAATCTGCAAAGGAAATCGCAGATGCATTCCGTGACCGGTTGACAGCAGATACCAACACCCTCATTGATATTTCTACTCGTGACCCTTATATGAGAAATCTGGCGGCGGAGATCAACGAACAGTTGCGTTTGCTCCGCAAGGAACATCACCGCTATCAGCAGGGCGATTTGGAATTAAAGGAAGCCGTGACGAATATTTCTCACGATTTGAGAACGCCACTTACGGCAATCAATGGGTATCTCGGTTTGCTGGAGCAGGAAGAAAAAAGTGAAAATGTTCGGCGGTATCTTTCCCAAATTCAAAACCGAACGGAAGTCTTGATCAATCTGACCGAGGAGCTGTTCCGATACAGTATCGTGACTTCCTCGCAAAGTTTGAACTATGAACCCGTGGATTTGGTTCGAGCGTTGGAGGAAAGTTTGGTTTCCTTTTACGCCGTAATGAAAGAAAAGAATATTGAGCCGCAAATCGAACTGCCGGAAGAACCGATATGGATGCAGCTGGACAAAAGTGCAGTAAACCGTATTTTCTCCAACATTATCAGCAATGCGATCAAGTATACCGATGGTGATTTTTCGGTGGTGATGGCCGAGGATGGAACCGTCACCTTTTCAAACGATGCAAAGAATCTGAACGCCGTCACGGTTGGCAGATTGTTTGACCGCTTCTACACGGTGGATACCAGCCGAAACTCTACCGGACTTGGCTTATCCATTGCGAAGTTGTTCGTAAATCGCCTGGGCGGAAAAATCAGCGCAAGCTATTCAAGCGGGAAACTGCATATCTGGCTGCGTTTTCAGCATTAATACACCAAAAATAGCCCCACCTCTGCCAATTTCTGGCAGGGATGGGGCTTTGCTGATATTGCAGCTGTATTCCCTCTTCTAAAAATGCACGGATGAGAAAAAGGGAAACTACTGAGCCGTAGACGGTGTATTCAGAGATTCCTTAATTTTTAAGGCTCTGTAACGGCGCCGGAATGCGGCCACCCCGGGCGATGAAATCTTCACTGCTTTCACTATGAACGGGCATAACCGGGGCGCTACCCAGCAAACCGCCCATCTCCACCCGGTCCCCCACCGTTTTACCCAGGGCAGGGATGATTCGCACGGCAGTGGTTTTGGTATTGACCATGCCGATTGCCGCTTCGTCCGCAATAATGGCGGAGATAGTAGCCGCACTGGTATCCCCGGGGACGGCGATCATATCCAGGCCAACGGAGCAAACGCAGGTCATGGCCTCCAGCTTGTCGATTGCCAGTGTTCCCCGCTCTGCGGCGGCAATCATCCCCTCGTCCTCGGACACGGGAATAAAGGCACCGGAGAGGCCGCCCACATGATTGGATGCCATAACGCCGCCCTTCTTGACGGCATCATTCAGCATGGCGAGGGCGGCAGTGGTGCCGTGGGTTCCGCACACTTCCAGTCCCATTTCCTCCAGGATCCGAGCAACGCTGTCCCCAACGGCGGGGGTGGGAGCCAGGCTCAAATCCACAATCCCAAAAGGTATGCCCAGACGGCGGGAAGCCTCCACGCCCACCAGCTGCCCCATACGGGTAACCTGGAAAGCGGTCTTCTTGATGGTTTCCGCAACAACGTCGAAAGGCTGGCCTTTCACCTGCTGCAATGCATGGTAAACCACACCCGGCCCGGATACGCCCACATTCAGAACGCACTCCGGTTCCCCAACGCCGTGGAAAGCACCGGCCATAAAGGGGTTATCCTCCACTGCATTGGCAAATACGACCAGCTTTGCGCAGCCCATGCAGCCGTTATCGGCGGTGCGCTCTGCGGTCTGCTTGATGATTCGTCCCATTTCCGCAACGGCATCCATATTGATGCCGGCCTTTGTGGAGCCAATATTCACGCTGGCGCAAACCCGTTCGGTAACCGCCATCGCCTCCGGAATGGAGCGGATGAGTTTCCAGTCGCCGATGGTAGCGCCCTTTTGCACCAGGGCAGAGAATCCGCCGATGAAATTCACGCCGCACTCTTTCGCAGCGGCGTCCAGGGTTTTCGCAATCTCCACATAGGAATCCGCTTCGCAGGAACCGGCCACCAGGGCAATGGGGGTAACGGAGATACGCTTATTGACAATGGGGATGCCGAATTCCGCCTCGATCTCGTTGCCCACGGCCACGAGATTCTTGGCCAGGCGGGTGATTTTACGATAAATTTTTTCGCAGCAGACCGTGAGATCCGGGTCGCAGCAGTCCAGCAGACTGATGCCCATAGTGATAGTGCGGATATCCAGATGCTGCTTTTCGATCATTTCCTGGGTTGCCAGGATGTCTTTTTGATTCAGCATAGTTCCCCTCACACCCGATGCATGGCATTGAAAATATCTTCCCGCTGGACATGGATGGACAGTCCCATATCCCGGCCGACTTTCTCCATTTCTCTGGCCAAATCAGCCACGGGCACATTGCAGGCGGAAATGTCCGTAGCCATCATCATGGTGAAATAGCCCTGCATAACGGTCTGGCTGATATCCAGAACATTCACATTATAATTGGCAAGCTGGGTGCAAACAGCGGCGATAATGCCCACCCGATCCTGGCCAACAACGGTAACGATTGCTTTCATGTCCGTCCCCCCTTATGCTTCGTAATCGGCAGCAACACGACTATCCAGCAGATGGAAGAAATGTTCCTTTGCCTCCAGATGCAGCGGATGCACGGCATAGTCGGATAGCGCCTGCTTGCTGTCGAACTCAGAGTAGAGGGCATAGTCCATCCCATTGTAAGCCGGGCGAATCTCCAGGTGGTTCAAGCCGGGGATCTTCCCAACCAGGGGCTCCAGGACGGAGCGGATCATCTCGATGGTGGGGGCTTTGTCCACACCATCTTTCAGGGTATACAACACGATATGTTTCACCATAGGAATGCCTACTTTCTATATTTCAAAATTTCATACAAAACTTCATGCGTTAAGGCGCATCACGAAATGTGGCAAAAGCACACCGCATGAAATTTTTGTGCAACATTTTCGGTTGCCCCGCAGGGGCGAGAAAATGGCACACAATTATCTTTGCTATGCTTTTGCATAGCAAAACCGGGACAGAAAAGCCTGCCCCGGTTCGTTACCCAATAATATTACTCAGCATCCTCGGGGTTCTGCTCCAGCAGAGCACGGATGGACAGAGAAATACGCTTGTTCTCGGCAATGTCGGTGATCTTCACCTGGACGGTCTGACCCTCGGTCAGAACATCCTCGGGCTTGCCGATGCGGCGGTCGGAAATCTGGGAAATGTGAATCAGGCCATCCACGCCGGGCAGGATCTCTGCGAAAGCGCCGAAAGTCATCAGCTTCACAACCTTAGCTTCCACAACATCGCCGATGCTGTACTTGCTCATGAACTGATTCCAAGGATTCATCTCGTCGGTCTTGTAGCCCAGAGAAATCTTGTGCTTCTCGGGGTCAAAGGAGATGACGTAAACGTCGATTTCGTCACCCACCTTGACAACATCGGCGGGAGTCTTGATGCGGTTCCAGCTCAGTTCGGAAACATGAACCATGCCATCCACGCCACCGATGTCCACGAATGCGCCATAGGCGGTCAGGGACTTAACAGTGCCGTGATACTTCTTGCCAACCTCGATCTCGCTCCAGATCTTCTCCTGAGCGGCCTTGCGCAGCTCGGAAGTGACGGCACGGATGGAGCCGATGGCACGGCGGCGGGCACGGTTGACCTCGGTGATCTTCAGCTGAACGGGCTTGCCCACCATAGCGGCCATGTCGCCGCCCTTGGCGATGCCGGACTGGGAAGCGGGGATGAAGACCCGGATGCCCTTCATATTGGCAACCAGACCGCCCTTGTTCTCTTCGGTGATGACGGCATCGACAGTGGTCTTGTTCTCAACATAGCCAGCCATGTCGTCCCACACTTTCAGGCCATCCAGCTTCTTCTTGGAAAGCTGAACAGTGCCCTCCTGATCGTTGACACGGACGACGAAAACCTCGATCTCGTCGCCGACTTTCAGCACATCTTCGGGCTTTAC
>CAZTYB010000018.1:0-30696 GCA_964617595.1 uncultured Oscillospiraceae bacterium
TGCGTGAAGTCTTTGATGCGTATATGCGTTTTGGCGGAATGCCCGGCATTGCTGACGTAGGCCTCGACCAGGAAAAGGCACTGGCTCTTCTGGATGGTATTTATTCTACAGTGGTAATACGGGATATTCTGGAGCGTGAAAAGCGACGTGTGCAACGGCAGATCACGGATCCGGTGCTCCTACGCAAGGTCATTCTGTTTCTTGCCGATAATATCGGCAGCAGCATTTCCATCTCCTCCATTGGCAATACACTGGTGAATGAGGGATTGCTGGAGGATGGCAAGCGTAAAGGAGCCCCCAGCGCACACACGGTTCAGGCATATGTGAATGCTTTGATGGAAAGCTACTTTTTTTATGAGATCAAGCGGTTCGATATCAAAGGTAAGGAATACCTTCGTACCCTCGGCAAGTATTATATCGTGGATATCGGACTTCGGAATTACCTGCTTGGATTCCGAAATCGGGACAGCGGCCATGCCATCGAAAATGTTGTATACTTCGAACTGCTGCGCCGGGGTTACGATGTGGCAATCGGCAAGATCGATAATACGGAGGTAGACTTCATCGCCACCTCCGCAGATGACAAAATATATATCCAGGTGACGGAATCTATGCAAAGTGAGGAGACCCGGAAAAGAGAGCTTGCTCCCTTGCAGAAGATTCGGGACAATTACGAAAAAATCGTGCTGTCACTGGACACGGGGCTTGATGCTTCCTACGATGGAATCAAGTCGAAGAACCTGATCAACTGGCTGCTGGGCGAATAACCGGTGCATTATTGGAAGAAAAGCATATATTTTCGATGATATTTTCTACAGCAGATTGAATGCAGCCATTGCGGATGTTCCACACCGGCTTCCTTATTTTGTGGTGGCTGTGCCGCTGATTTTTGTTTGTTCTCTTTCTCTGTCATTCCTTATCAACCAACTGCACGCACTGCTGAAAAAGGGAAGCATTCTGCTATTGGGGATGGTTCGCCGCCAATTATCTCGGGGTGGAAAGCGCAGATAGGCACGATTCGGTGACTTGATTGCGGCCTTAATGCTACTGGATTTTGTCGCGATGCTCAATCATTATTTTTGGTCATGGGGTCAGGCTCTTGCTTATGCCTGACCCCTACATTCATTATAGAACCTGATAGAATTTGCAATTTCTTTTGGAAACATATTGACTTTATAAAAAAGCAGAGTATAATAAAACCAACGTTCGGAATGAGCGTTGCGCAACGCACATTTGAATAATGAGCAGCACGATATCACTGAAATTGAAATTCGCAAATGAAGAAAGAGGGTAAATGGGGATGAAAGAGTCTGTTTGCGGCGCAAACTGCGCCGAATGTCCATCCAGGGAAACTTGTCCCGGCTGCGCCGAAACCAACGGCTGCCCGTTCGGTAAGCAATGCTATGTTGCAAAGCATATTTTGACCAATGGCATGGCGGATTACCAATCATTCAAAAGAGGGCTGATCGATGAAGTGAACGGCTTGAACATCGCTGGTATGGAGCCGGTTACGGAGCTGTATGCCCTGGTGGGGAACTATGTCAATCTGGAGTATCCCGTACCCGGCGGCAGGGTGAAATTCTTGAAAGATGACGAGGTGTACCTGGGTGCGCAAGTCAGGAACCTGCTGGACGACGGCGGAGGGAGCTGCTTCGGCGTGATTGCACGGGAGGATTTCATTCTCATTTGTACCTACGATGAAAACGGCACAAATCCAGAGCTGATTCTATATAAGCGCAGATAATCGCTAAAATCGAAAGGATAGAAGAGAAAATGAAAACACTGGACACGATTCAAACCCTTTCCAAAACCGGAAAGGTACTCAGCAAAATCGTATACATCTGCTGCATTGTCGGCCTGTGCGGCTGTGGGGTGGGCATTGTCGCTCTGCTCATCGGAGCAGAAACGCTCAAGCTGGGGGGCGTGACACTGCATGGCATTCTGGAGACGGAAGCCGGTGTCAGCACCGGGACAGTCTGGGCGGCCATCGCCGCAGGAATGATCCTTTGTATCGGGGAATTCTTTGTATCCCGCATGGCTTACCGCTATTTTGAAAATGAACTGAATGCCGGTACGCCCTTTACCATGGACGGTGCGAAAGAGCTGCTGCATTTGGGCATTTCCGTGATCTGGATCCCCATTGTGACGGCCGTTCTGGCGCAGATTGCCCATGGCGTGATCGACCAGTTTATGGAAAATGTGGAGAAATTGAACCTGGACGGCTTTGACAGCGTAATGCTCGGCGTGATGCTGATCATCGCATCGGTGCTCTGCAAATATGGGGCGGAGATTCAGGGAAATAGAGAATGAGTGGATGCTAAAAAATGAGCCCGGCGGGATGCCGGGCTCATTCAAATTCAGGGGAATATTTTGCTTCGTCAGGGGCTTTCCCTCATGTTTCCAGGTTCAGCTCCTGGATTTTTTTATTTTTACCGAAATATGCCCGAATGTAGCACACGAAAGAGGCCGCCAGGAAGCATCCATCCATAAAGGCGATCCAGTCCACCACATGAGCCGGGATCTCCGGGAACAGCACCATCAGGATCAAACTGACGAACAGCACCGTGGTGCAAACCTTGCCGATCATCAGCGCCCCGGGGAGCATCTTCCCGTTCAGATAGGCGACAATTCCGGCAATCAGCTGGAAACTTTCCTTGATCACCAGCAGCCACAGCACCGGGTACAGCACGGGATATTTCAGCGACAGGCAAATCAGCAGTGCTCCCTGGGTGGCCTTGTCGGCGATGGGATCCAGCACGATGCCGAGGGTTGAAATCATATTGAATTTCCGGGCGATTTTGCCGTCCACCAGATCCGTCAGGCACGACAGCGCCAGCACCCCACCGGCGGCTACATAGTCCGCCGTGCACTGCGCCGTGAGATAGAGACAAACATAGACCGGAATCAGCACAAGACGAAATAGACTCAGAATATTGGGGATGGTAAAGACTTCTTTTTTCCAGTTCAGTTGAAACATGAACGAGCCTCCGAAGTGGTAATACACAAGCGGGCACCTGCGCAGGGAAGTCGCTTATGGGAATACGTCCTATATTATAGTCGGTTTGCCATTATTTATCAAGTTCTTTGTGTACATTTTTTGAATTGGAGCCGGTGCTGCTTTTGTCATGCCATGCGCTGGCTGCTGCAAAATGAATGGCCAGGTATTTCCATGTTCGTTTGTCCAGTTTCCCGGTCATGGGCAGGGCACATAATCGCTGGAAGTCCCCCAGGGACTGGCGGGTGGTTGCGTTCATGTACCCGGTTGTCTCCGGCTGAAATACCCCGTGATAGAAATTCGCCAGGAAGAACAGCATACATTGTGCCAGATGCAGGTAGGGACTGTACCGACCCTCCGCCGGGGGAAAAACGGCCTGATATTCCGGGTCGATGGATTGTGCCGGGGAGACCATGATGATCGCTTCGTCATAGGCCTGAACCACTTTGTTCCATGTGTTGTAGTCCGTGATGCCGGTCACCGGCAAGCCATGGCTGCGCTGGAATTTACTCACTGCAATTTGTGTCAGTGGCTCATAAATCCCGCTGGGTACCAAAACGTCCAGATCCCCTTCGTATTGGGCAATGGTGCGCAGCATCCATTGCAAACTCCGGATGGGTTGATTCCAAAAAGTCCGTGCTTGCCTCATCGGTTCCCCTCCTGCCTTGCGCCGTCCCGATCTCCGCTGGAAAGGGGATTGCCCGGGTACTGGGCAATGTCTGCCGAACGGGTGAAACGGGCACGGGACGAATTCTGATTGATGATGGCGGATGTATAGGGCAGATGCTCAAAATCCCGCAGACTGGTATCCTCAATGCCAATGAATTGGTTGAAAATTGCCTCCCAGGTATTGTAGTCCACTGTTCCGGTTTGGGACAGTCCGAAGCGCATTTGCGCTGCAAGGACGGCGGCACGGGTAGCCGAGCCGAAGATCCCGTCCACGGCGATGGTTGGGATTTCCGGGATATAGGCGGAGAGCACCCGCAGCATATATTGCAGTTGCTCCACCCGGATGCCCCGGTCACCCTGCTGAATGGGGCGCTGGCCGGACCAGGCAATGCTGTAATAGGTCTGCCCCTGGCTTTGCAGTTCGGCAAGATTCGTCACGGCGGTATATAGCCGAACCAGTTCGTACCAGGTTGCCTGCCCGACGATGCCATCCACGGCCAAATTGAAAATCTCCTGGAATGATCGCAGGGCATTTTCCGTTTTCTCCCCGAAAATGCCGTCAATTTGGGGCACTTTCGGGATCGCCGGATAATTCTGGGAGATTCGGTTCAGCTCCGTTTGAATCACCACAACATATGGCCCCACATTTCCCCGACGGATGGGATAGCCGGGATAGGAATTGGAATTATTGCGAATGGGGGCATTGTTGACGATTTCAATATTCCCGTAATAACTGCGCAGGATATCCACGGAATTGTAGCCCTGGAGGGCCAGCTCCTGGCTGCCCCACTGGCTCAACCCCTCACAGGTGACGGTGGTTCCGTTGCAGTACTTGGCAGCCAGGGGCTCCACGAAACCGGGGCGGCGCAGATAATCATTGAATAATTCATCCGCCAATCGGGAAACGCTGGTAAAAAAGCTGCGCCCATTGACGAATGCCTGGTCATATGCCGTATTATTGGTGATGTCGAAATCATATCCTCTGCTGCGGTAGAACTCGGTATAGATCCGGTTCAGCGCAAAGGAAGTGATCGCCAAAATATTTGCCCGCAGGGCGCTTTCGTTCCAGGTGGGGTAGATTTCGCTGGAAGCGACGTTTTTGATGTAATCCACAAAATCCACGGTGACATTCTCGGCGGGGGTGCTGGGGCCGGCCAGGTGAACCGTGATCCGCTGTGGGACATAGGGTGTTACAGTGGGCATAATTTCCCTCCTACAAATTCTGCGGCGGGGTGGATGTGTTCAAGCTCTCCTCCTCGCCCCCGGGCAGCTGGGACAGGGGGATCAGCACCACATCCTGAAAAGTGGTATTATCCGCAAATACCTGCACATTCCGGGATTCAAACGGGCCGAATCCATCCCGGTAGGCGTATAGATTCACCTGGGCAAAGGGCAGTTCCTGCGCCCCCGGCCGCTGGCTGTCCGACAGTGGCGGGACGGGAATCTCGATGGGGTCGATCAGCCCGCTTCGGTTCGTCAGCCGCAGGGCGATGGCGGTGTCGTCCGTGGCGGTGATCACCACCGCCACATCGCTCAGGGGCAATTGGGCATTGCTGGTATAGGCACGTGCCTGGATCCATCCAATGGAAGCCAAAGTCATCCCTTCCTTTCCTTTTCTCCCTTAGCCTATGCGAAGATAACCAAAATGGTGAGGCAGGGGTAGAAAAAATCTACCCCTGCCGTCATAAATAGGTTTGCATTTGCTTTACATTGTTGCTTTCGGTTTCCAGCAGCTTTTCCCCCAGGGAGAGGACGGGAATATCGGTTGCATCCATGCGGTGCAAATTCTTGGCGCTTTTGATGACTCCGCTGGTATTCCCACGGATCATCATGGCGGCGATTTTGCTGTCCACCTCCCCAAAAGAGAGCTTCATTTTCGTCATCCTGTCCGTCATGAAGCGGATGGAGGGATTCAGCTCCGGCAGCTTCCATTTCCGTTCCCGGGCAATGCGGTGGGCTTGGCTCTCAATGGCATCGTATTCCCGCAGCTGGGATTCCATCGCCTTGCGAAGCTGTGGGTTCATCCGACTGTCCAGCACACTGCGGATGCCGACCTGCCCCATCTGCGTGGTTTTCAGAATGGAGGACAAAACTTCCTTACTGTCTTTCATTTATCTCACCCCTGACAGTGTGCCCTGAAAAGAACGGAATATTCCCGCACTGGGCACCGGCCAGCGGCATATACTAACCGGGACGGAAAGGATGTGATCGTTCCATGTGTGCCATTGCCGGCAGCATTCGGATTCTGATAGACGATAATTGCGCAGCGAAAATGCGGTCAACCATGTCCCACCGGGGGCCGGATGGTCAGGGGATCTTCCGGGATGGGGAATGCGTGCTCCTCCACTCCCGATTGGCGATCATCGACCCGCAGGGCGGGAAACAACCCATGACCTGTGCTTTCGGGGATGAAGTTTATACCATCGTTTACAATGGAGAGCTGTATAATACGGACGAATTACGACAGGAATTGGAAAAATTACATCACCGGTTCCTGGGGCATTCCGATACGGAGGTTGTCCTCCACGCCTATGCCCAATGGGGGGCGGAATGTGTCAGCAAATTGAATGGCATTTTTGCTTTCGCCGTATGGGAGCGCAAGAGGAGTCGCCTCTTCCTTGCCCGGGACAGGATCGGGGTGAAGCCCCTTTTCTATGGGGAATATGATGGCGGCCTGATTTTTGCTTCCGAAATCAAGACGATCCTCTGTTGCCCCGGTGTGAAACCGGAGCTGGATGCATCGGGAGCGTTTCAGCTGCTGCTTCTGGGGCCCGGGCGGATCCCGGGCAGCGGAGTGTTCCGGGGCATCCGGGAGCTGGAACCCGGCTACTGGGGCTACTATGAAGACGGACATCTCAGATTGAAGCAATATTGGAAATTGATCGATGCACCCCATTTGGATACCCTGGAGCAGACCTGCGAGAAAGTGCGCTTCCTGGTATGTGATGCCATCAGGCGACAGATGGTATCCGATGTGCCCATCGGTACATTCCTGTCCGGCGGACTGGATTCCAGTATTATCAGCGCCGTCTGCGCCGAGCAGATGCGTGCACGGGGGGAGAGACTCACAACATTCTCCGTGGATTATCTGAACAATGATCGTTATTTCCAGCCGGAGAAATTCCAGCCCAATTCCGACAATGCCTATATTGACATTATGCGCAAGGCCATCGACTCCGATCACCACTGGACGGTACTGACCCCCGAGCAACTGGTGGCGGCTCTGGAGGAGGCGACCCTGGCACGGGATCTGCCCGGCATGGCGGATGTGGATTTTTCGCTCCTTGTTTTTTGCCGGGAGATTCGAAAAAATGTGAAAGTTGCCCTGTCCGGGGAATGCGCCGATGAGATTTTCGGCGGCTACCCCTGGTACCGTGATCCACAGGTGCGGGCGAAGGATGGCTTCCCCTGGTCCCAGACCACGGCGCAGCGCAGCAGACTCATGGCACCCCCGCTCCGGCACAGGGGGAACCCGGAGGAATTCGTCATGGATGCCTCCCGGCAAACCTGCCGGGAGAGCGATATCCTGCCGGATAATTCCCCCCAGGAGCGCCGGATGAAAGAGATGGTGAATCTGAACTTCCGCTGGTTCATGCAAACGCTCCTGGATCGAAAAGACCGCATGAGTATGTATTCAGGATTAGAGGTTCGGGTTCCATTCTGCGATTACCGGATCGCACAGTACCTGTATACCGTTCCCTGGGAGATGAAAGATCTGCACGGGAGGGAGAAAGGGCTGCTCCGCTATGCGGTGCGTGATCTGCTCCCGCCGGAAATCACCCAGAGGAAAAAGAGCCCCTATCCCAAAACTTTTGACCCCCGCTACGAGCAACTGGTTCAGCAGAAGCTGACAGCGGTCATGAATGAGCGGGAGCATCCATTATTCCAGCTCATCGACCGGGAGGCGCTTCAATCTTTCCTCCAACAGGATTCCCAGTGGCCGTGGTACGGCCAGCTGATGCGCCGCCCCCAGACGATGGCCTATTTTTTGCAGATCGTCTACTGGCTGGAAGCGTACCATGTGAACATCGTTGGGTAAAAAATGGAGCGCTGCTTTTCGCAGCGCTCCTAAAAAATTATCGCTTGATTGCGTATTCAACCGGCGTATCTGCGGGCATATCCAGCAGGTCGGGATGAGCCAGCAGCTCTTTTACCAGAGCCACCGTGCCGGAATAGTAGTAGCCGTCGGCGATACGCTCGTCCAGCGTGATGCCGATGGGGATCACCTCGTGGAAATCGGGCGTTCCGTCGGGCAGGTAATCCATCTTCATGTGCTTCTTGCCGATGACGATGAAGCAGGAGTTGGTTCCCCAGTTCACCAGATGGTGGTATCCGCATTCCAGGCCGATGGAGCCCAGATTGGACAGGAAGATGGCCGCATGGTTCGGGTCGGAGCCGATCAGGCTCTCCGGTGCCCAGCCCCGCTTATCCAGCCACAGGACGGTGCTGGCAACCAGGTTGATCAGCCACTGGGGCAATTTGGAGACGATGTCCATTGCGCCGGTGGAAGTATCGGCCAGGTCATCCCGCTTGGTATCATGGATGATCTTCATGATTTTTTCATGGTAGGTTTCCATGGTATCCTTGGGGTCAAAATTGAATTTGGCCAGGGCTTCTTCGGATTTGTCGTTGAATTTCTTTTTTACCGTGAAAGCGACGGAAATCTCCTTGCGCTGGTACAGCCGGCGATTGCAAACGAATCGGTTCATCTTCGGCCGCAGTACGAATGCCTTGCCAACGGCGCAGCTGATCACGTGGAAGAAAGTGTACTTGTCCTCCGTCCGGTTTGCGTTCTTTTTGGCCAAGTATGCTTCCAGCGGACGATAGTCCAGGTCGAAGCTGATGAATGCCTCGTTATCGGCACGATTCGGCATGATGCAGGGCATAATGCGGTTCATAGACGGGATGTCTTTCAGCCAGATGGCATCCCGGCGATCCCCCAATTTCTTTTTGGGCATAGTGTCCCCTCCAGTTTTGAAGAAAATACGTCCATATTGTAGCAGAAACGAAAGGTAATTGCAAACATTTTTTGACAAGATTTGCCCACCCCGCCGTGGTATCCTATTGCTGCAATGGGGGGACGGTAAATGAAATCCACAAAAGCGTTTTTTGCCCAGCTGTTTGCGCTACTCCTTTTCCTGCCGTTGGCGCTGCGACCATTCTTCCGCACGAATGAGCGGGAGATCGCATTGGCTACCCCGGCACCGGAAGAATGGGAAATTTCCGTCATTCTGAACGGAGCGGTCAGGGAGATGGAACTGGAAGAATATGTGGTAGGGGTCGTCCTGGCGGAGATGCCGGCGGATTACGAGGCTGAGGCACTGAAAGCCCAGGCGGTGGTGGCCAGAACCTTTGCCTGGAAAGCGGTTTGCACCGGCGGGAAGCACGGCGATGGCAGTATCTGCACCCAGCCATCCTGCTGCCAGGGTTACTTGACCCCGGCGCAATATCTCCAGGATTACGGAACCGCTGCCCAGCTGCAAAAAATACGAGCCGCAGTGATGGATACCTCCGGCATGGTGCTGACCTATGCAGGGGAACTGATCGAGGCGACTTATTTTTCCAGCGCCTCCGGCTATACGGAGGATGCGGTTGCGGTTTGGGGCAACAGCTACCCCTACCTCACGGCCAAGCCCAGCCCGGAGGAAGTTTTGGAGGAAACGGTGGCGTTCTCCAGCGCCTATTTGGGGGAGCTCCTGGGAATTGCGCCGGAGGGGGAGCCCGATACCTGGTTCTCCCATTGGTGCCTGACCCAGGGGGGAGGCGTGGAGAATGTAACCATCGGCGGTAAGACTTTTGCCGGGACGACCATCCGGCAACGACTGGGGCTGCGCTCCACGGCGTTTTCGGTGGAGGTGCGCAATGACGTGGTTTTCTTCACGACGAAAGGGTATGGCCACCGGGTTGGCATGAGCCAGCTTGGGGCGGATGCAATGGCGGCGGAGGGGGCGGAGTATCCCCGGATATTATCCTATTATTATGACGGGACGGAATTGAAAAAAATTGGGGAAATTGATTGAAAAAAGGGGCGCTCTGTGTTATTATTTTGGATATCTGAACATGGAGGTGGAAGTATGCTGCTGAATATTGACGGCAATGTAGTCAGCCCAAAACCGGGGGAATCCCTGCGTGACCTGATTCGGGCAATGGGAATGGACAGCGCCCAATTGGCGATGCGACCCCTGGCCGCAAAAATCGCCGGGGAAGTATTCACCCTCAACTATATCCCTGTTCGTCCAACGTTGATGGAGCAGGAGCCCAGGGGGACTCGCCGGGCAATTGCCGCATCCGGCGGGGAGATTCACCTGTTGCACTATTCGGATGCCCTGGGCAAAAAGGTTTATACCCGCACTGCCTGTTTTCTGGTGTTTTTGGCCATTGGCTCCCTTTGGCCGGATGCCGTGGCGAAAATCAGCTGCACCATGGGCAACAGTGTCTACCTCTCCGTTGAAAACTGCGAAGCGTGCTCCGTGGATGCGTTGCGCCGCCGAATCCAGGAATACATAGACGAGGATTTCCCCCTCATCCGCCGCAGAGTTCCCAGGGAACAGGCGATTGAACGCTATCGGGAAAATGGCCAGGAAGATAAATCCGATCTGCTGCAATGGTATCCGTCGGATACTTTTGACGAATATGTGTATAAAGATTTTTCCGATTATTTCTTTGGGGAGATGCTGCCCTCCTCCGGCTATGTGACCGTGTGGCGGATTCAGCAGGCTCCCGGCGGGATCATCCTGCAATACCCGGACGACCTGTCCCCGGACAAACCGGCGGAATTTAAGGACAGCCCCAATTTCTTCTCCGTTTTTGCCGAGGGGAAACGGTGGGGAACCCTGATGGAATGCGAAACAGTGGCGGATCTGAATCAAAAGACCGTCTCCGGGAATATCCGGGAACTGATTCGGGTGAACGAGGCGCTGCACGAAAAGCGCATTTCCCAAATTGCGGATATGGTCTGCCAGCGCTGTGCCCGGGTGGTCATGTTGGCGGGGCCCAGTTCCTCCGGCAAGACTACCTCTGCCAATCGTCTGGCCACCCAGCTCAGAGTGCATGGGAAGAAGCCCATCCTGATGAGCCTGGACAATTACTACTTGGATCGGGACAAGATCCCTCCCGGCCCGGATGGCAAACTGGATTTGGAACATATCAACACATTGGATACCGCCCTCTTCCGGGAGCATATTGCGAATCTGCTTGCCGGGAAAGAAACGGAGTTGCCCAAATTCGATTTTCTCACCGGCAAACGGGTATGGGACGGCGCAACCCTGCGCCTGGCGGAGAACTCCGTGATCATTGTGGAGGGGATCCATGGATTGAATCCCCAAATGGTGCCCGATGGAGTGGGGGAAAACGAAATCTTCAAGCTCTATGTCAGCCCCCTGCTTCCCCTGAATCTGGATGACCATAACCGCATCCCAACCAGTTATCTGCGGCTCCTGCGGCGCATTGTCCGGGATTATGAGACCAGGGGTGCCACCGTGGAGCGCACCATCTCCATGTGGGAGTCGGTGCAAAATGGGGAAAAACGCTGGATTTTCCCCTATCAGGAGAATGCGGACGTGATTTTCAACAGCTCAACGCTGTACGAACTTGCGGTGCTGAAGAAGCATATCTTCCCCCTTTTAACGAGAATCACCCCCGAGGACAGCTGCTATGAGCAGGTTCGCTCCATCGTGAGTATCCTGAACTATATCCGTGAGGCGGATGTGGATGATGAGATCCCCCCCACGAGCATCGTGCGGGAATTCATCGGCGGGAACAGTTTTTATCGATGAAAAAATGGCTGGTGAAAACCAGCCATTTTCGAATCAGTGATCAGGATACGGCAACCACCGGCGGGCAGGGATAGCCCAGACACAGGGACACCAACATACACGCCAGGATGGATACACAGGCAGTCACCATCCACAAGCTGCGGCGGCGGGAGAATTCCTTGGTCATGTACAGCCATGCGATCCCCAGAACAGAAATCAAAATGGCCAGAACGGCGCAGAGCCCCTTTATAAAAGACCAGGCACCCACACGGCTTGCGGCATACATATAAAGGAAAAACAGCAACCCATCCCCGATCAGAACCTTGGTCATCATGCCCTCCATTTTGCGGTAACGATTACGGCTGCGATTGCGGCTTGCCACAGGACATCCCCCCACGAATCAATTTTTATTATCTTATCACGTTCAACAAAAAATTGCAATCCTTTTCCGAAAAATCAGATATTTTCTTCGGGATGCTTGCGCTTGGGTGCTTTCGGTGCTATAATTCAACTGAATGATATGAGAAAATGGGAGAAAGGGTGCCTGCAATTGGCTGAACCGCAATATAAACTGGAGGGGATCGTCCATACCCAGGCGGAACTGAAAGAGGATTTCGAGGGGCCGCTGGACGTGATCTTCCTGCTGCTGAGCAAGAATAAAATAGAAATTCAGGATGTGTCCATTACTGCGATTTTGGAGCAGTATCTTGCCTACCTGGACGAGATGAAGCGGCTGGATATGCAGATCGCCAGCGAATTCATCACCATGGCCTCCCATTTGATGCTGATCAAAACGAAGATGCTCCTGTCTGCGGCGGAGCAGGCGGAGGCGGAATCTGAACTGGATCTGCTGCGCCAGAGTCTGATTGAGCGGCGGCGGAAAGAGGCAATGGAGCAGATTCGCATTGCCGTATCCCAGCTGGAGCCCCGCAACGAGATCGGCCGCTGCATTTTCTCCAAGGAGCCGGAGCCGCTGCCCAAGGACAAGACCTACCGCTATAAGCATAGTGTGGTGGATTTGCTCCGGGCGCTGGATCTGATTGCAGAGCGGAATCAGCGGCAGTTGCCCCCGCCCACGGCGAATTTCAAGGGAATCGTCGCCAAGGAGCCCTACCCCGTCACCCGCAAAGCGGGGGAAGTCCTGCGCCAGCTGGTGCTGCGGGGGGTGGAGCGGCTGAAGAATCTTTTCCGGGGGAACAAGAGCCGTTCGGAAATCGTCGCCACATTTTTGGCCATACTGGAATTGTGCAAAACCAATTCCGTCACCTTGGAAGATGACAACTCCGGTGAGAATCCCAATGTTCGTCTGCTGAAAACAGATGCTTTTGTACAGGAGGAGTGACGAAATGGAGCAGTCCCAAATTCAGCGAATATTAGAGGCCATTTTGTTCGCCTCCGGGGAACGGATGGAGATTTCCCGCCTTGCTGCGGTGATGGATGTAAGCGAAAAGGAAGTGAAGAAAGCAGCGGATGCTCTGGCTGACCGGTTGGCTTTCGACCGCCGGGGAATCCGCATCATCCGCCTGGAGCGGGGATATCAGATGGTCTCCTCCGGCGAAATGGCGGATTACGTCACCAGAGCCCTGGAAACCCGTAAACCCCCGAAGCTCTCCTCCTCCCAATTGGAGGCACTTACCATCGTCGCCTATTACCAACCGGCGACGAAAGCCATGGTGGAGCAGATCCGTGGGGTGGACAGCGCTTATTCCATTGCGGCGCTGCTGAATAAGAAACTCATCGAGGAAGCCGGTCGCCTGAACGTTCCCGGGCGCCCCATTCAGTATCGCACCACGCCGGATTTTCTGCGCACATTTGGCCTATCTTCCCTGGAAGAACTTCCCCCCATTGAGAAAATTACCTTTGGCGAACCGGTTGAGGAACCTCCCGAACCGGCGCAGGAGGGCAACGCCTGATGGGCTGGCTGATTGCCCTGGTGGTTTTGGTGGCCATTGGGTGCATCCCGGTTGGCGTTTTCGCCCGGTATGATGCAGGTGGCTGCGTGGTGAGGGTCGTTGTGGGGGGCTTCCGTTATACGGTTTTCCCTTTCCCCAAGAGGAAAAGAAAGAAAAAGAAGGAATCTTCCCCCGATAAGTCCCAAATGCCGGAGGAAGCGCCCGATGAACCCAAGGGGCAGAGCGAACAGCCGCCCCCCAGGGAGCAGCCGGGCACCCCGGCGGCGGAACCGCCCCAAACCGGGGGTAGCATCCGGGATTTCTTTCCCCTGGTTCGGTTGGGGCTGGATTTTCTGAACCATTTTCGCCGGAAGCTTCGGATGGATGACCTGAACCTGAAAATCACCCTGGCCGGGGATGACCCCTGCGATTTGGCGGTGAACTATGGGCGTGCCTGGGAGGCACTGGGGAATCTGCTGCCCCGGTTGGAGCGGGCGTTTCACATCGGCAAACGCAACTGCCAAGTGCAGTGCGATTTCACCGCTGCAAAGACAACCATCGAAGCCCAGGTCAAGCTGACACTGTACCTGCGGCAGATCATGTATATGGGAATCGTTTATGGATTCCTATTTCTAAAGGAGTTCCTGTCATTCAGGAAAAAACGGAAAGGCGGTAGCGCATTATGAGTCAAAAGCTTCCCAATATGCTGGAGGGAACCATTCAAAAGATAAAAGAAATGATCGATGTAAATTCCGTCATCGGTGACCCCATCACCACCGGCGATGGGGTGACGATCATCCCGGTCTCCAAGGTGAGCGTTGGATTCGGGGGCGGTGGCTCGGATTTTGCCGGCGGGAAGACTGCCTCCGGGGGTGATCCTTTCGGTGGGGGAGCCGGTGCCGGGGTGAAAGTGACCCCCATTTGCTTCCTGGTGGTCAAAGATGGCAATGTCCGGATGCTTCCCGTTGCCCAGCCCGCCAATACCACCGCCGACCGCATCGTTGAAATGATTCCGGATACGCTGGATAAAATTTCTGCCTTTATTGATTCCAAAACCGGGAAAAAGGGAGAATAAACGCCTTTTTATCGGGGAAACTATTCCCGGGTGAAAAGAATGAGAAGATTATTTGCCGGAACGGCGGCTGGGTTGCTGGCCGCCGCTTTGCTTGCTCCGGTGCATACGCTGGCGCTGTCGGCCAAGTCGGCGGCCACAATGGACTGTGTCAGTGGGCGCTTCCTGACACAGCGGGATATGGATCGCCAAAGCCTGATCGCCAGCACCACGAAAATCATGACGGCACTGGTGATCTGCGAGCGGTGCAACGTCCTTGACCAGATGCAGATTCCCAAACAGGCCGTGGGCATCGAGGGTTCGTCCATGTATCTGCGGGAGGGGGAGAGACTGACCTTGCAGGAATTGCTGTATGGGTTGATGCTCTCCTCCGGCAATGATGCGGCGGTGGCGCTGGCGCTGTACTGTTGCGGCAGTATTCCGGAATTTGCAAATTTGATGAATGATAAGGCCAGAGCCCTTGGCATGACCGGAACCCATTTCGAGAATCCCAATGGCCTGGATGCCAAGAATCATTATTCCACCGCCCATGATTTGGCGATCCTTGCTGCCTATGCCATGGAGAATCCTATTTTCGCAAAAACCGTCTCCACCAAGACCGTTACCATTGGCAACCGGGTTCTGCGCAATCATAACAAACTCCTCTGGCGCTACCCCGGGGCGGACGGAGTGAAAACGGGCTTCACCAAGGCGGCGGGGCGCATCCTGGTATCCAGTGCGGTGAAAGATGCCCGGCGGTTGGTTGCGGTGACCATCAATGCCCCGGATGACTGGGCGGATCACACGAAGATGCTGGACGAGGGGTTCTCCGCTTTCCATGTGGAGCGGGTGGTGACCACGGGAGACGTGGTCGGCTACCGGGAGATCGTTGGCGGTACGGCATCCAAAGTCGCCGTGTTGGCGGCGGAGAATTTCTCCTACTCACTATCGGCGCAGGAGCAACCTCAGCTTTTGCTTCCGGGCAGCGGATTCGTCTATGCGCCGGTGGCGCAGGGGAGCGATGCCGGGGTGGCTTATGTGCTCCTGTCCGGCAGGGCGATCGGGAAAATCCCAGTGGTTTACGGAGAGACCTCCGAAATCAGCCAGCCGGAACCTAAAAAAGAACGACATTTCCTTTTCTGGAGGAAAAAAGATGAAGCAGCGATTGCAAAAAATTCTGTCTGACCGGGGTGTAGCCTCCCGGCGGAAAGCGGAGCTCCTGATCCAGCAGGGCAGAGTGACCGTCAATGGCAATGTCGCTTCGGTGGGGGACAGTGCTGACTGCGATTTGGACAAGATCGAAGTGGACGGCCTGCCCATTCCCGCCCCGGCGGGGTACATATATCTGATGCTGAATAAGCCCCGGGGATACGTCACCACCCTCTCGGATGAGAGGGGGAGGCCGACGGCTGCCCAGTTGGTATCCGCCTGCGGCCGGCGGGTTTATCCCGTGGGGCGGCTGGACATGGATTCGGAGGGGCTGCTGCTGTTTACCAATGACGGCGCATTTGCCAATGAGAAGATGCACCCCAGTTTCGAAGTCGCCAAAACCTATCGGGTGATGGTGGACGGATTCTCTCAGGAGAATTTCCGCCGCCTGCATGACACGGTTACCCTGGATGGCTATACCATCAAACCGCCCCGGTTGCATCTGCTGGGGCAGAGCGGGAACCGGGCGACTTTCGAAATAACCATTCATGAGGGGCGCAACCGCCAGATTCGCCGGATGTGCAGCATGGCGGGAATGGATGTACTGCGCCTGAAACGGATTCGGGAGGGAGCACTGGAACTGGGGGAGCTGCCCCTGGGACAGTGGCGTTATTTAACACCGGAGGAAATCCAAAAAATATCCCCCGCTGAAGGGGAAATCCCCCTTGCAAAACCCGACTGATTTTGCTAGTATGATGTTGTGCTTCCATAATTTTTACGAAATCGAGGCATTTTTATGAGTCATGATTTTTTGACACTTCTCCAGCAGAAAGCTCCTGATTTTTCCAAAGGGCAGCGCAGAATTGCCCAGTATATTACCGAAGCCTATGACAAGGCCGCTTTTATGACCGCCAGCCGCCTGGGTAAGACGGTTGGGGTATCGGAATCCACTGTGGTTCGTTTCGCCGTGGATCTGGGCTTCGATGGCTATCCTACCATGCAAAAAGCCATGCAGGAAATGGTGCTCAACCGTCTTACCTCCGTCCAGCGTATCGAGGTGGCCAATGACCGCCTGGGTGATCAGGATGTGATCTCCACGGTGGTGCGTTCGGATATCGAAAAATTGCGCCAGACGGACGAAACGGTGGATCGGGAGGAATTCAACCATACCGTGAATGCGATTCTGAAAGCAAAACGGGTTTATATTCTCGGTGTCCGTTCCGTTGCTCCCCTGGCCAATTTCCTGGGGTATTATCTGAACTATATGTTCAACAATGTTCATGTGATCTCCGGTATGAGCACCGGAGAAATGTTCGAGAAGATCGTTGGTGTGAATGAGGAGGATGTGGTCATCGCTTTCAGCTTCCCCCGCTATTCCGCCTCCACCACCAAGGGAGCCCGGTACTGCTGCGCTGCGGGCGCAACGGTAATCGGCTTTACGGACAGCAAACTCTCCCCCCTGGGGCAGTGCTGCGACCATGTGCTGATTGCCAAGAGCGATATGGTATCCCTGGTGGATAGTCTGGTTGCGCCGCTGAGTCTGGTCAATGCCCTGATCGTTGCCATTGCCGCCCGGCGGGAGAAAGAATTGTCCCGTACATTCGAGAATCTGGAGCGAATTTGGGACGAATACGATGTATATGAAAAGCAGGTAAAGGAAAATGAAGTTTGACGGAATCATCATCGGCGGCGGCCCCGCCGGGATGTTCGCCGCCATTGCCGCTGCCGAGGCCGGTTGCCGGGTTCTGCTGCTGGAAAAGAATGGCCGCCTTGGGAAGAAACTCCTGATCACCGGCAAGGGGCGCTGTAATGTGACCAACTGCTGCACTGCTCAGGAGGTTCTGAACAACACCCCCAGGAACGGGCGATTCCTATACAGCGCATTGGCGGCATTCCCACCGGAGCAGACCATCGCTTTCTTCGAAAATCACGGCTGCCCCCTGAAAACGGAGCGGGGCAACCGGGTATTCCCCCAGAGTGACCGTGCCCAGTCCGTTCTGGACTGCTTGCAGCGGGAGCTTCGCCGCACCCGGGTTACCGTGCAGGAGGCGGATGTGAAAGAGATCCTTTCCTCCGGCGGTTGCGTTACCGGCGTGAGAACCGACCGGGGGACATTCCAGGGGGAGTGGATCATCCTGGCTACCGGTGGCGTATCCTATCCCGCAACCGGTTCCACCGGTGACGGCTACGCCATGGCGGAGCAACTGGGGCATACCATTGTCCCGCCGGAGGGGAGCCTGGTTCCTCTGGAATCCGATCAGACGGACTGCGCCCAAATGCAGGGACTGTCCCTGCGCAATGTGGGTGTGAAGCTCCTGAATGCCAGGAACAAGGTGCTCTACCAGGATTTCGGCGAATTACTCTTCACCCATTTCGGGGTATCCGGACCCACGGTGCTCAGCGCCAGCTGCCACCTGAAAGGGGAGGGGTGCAGCCTGGTTCTGGATCTGAAACCGGCGCTGGACGAAAGCAAGCTGGACAGCCGCATCCTGCGGGATCTGGAAATGTACCAGAACCGCTCTATGGAGAATGCGCTGACGGATCTGCTGCCCCGGTCGATGATCCCGGTGGTTCTGCACCGATTGGAGATCGACCCCAATATGCAGGCCAATTCCCTGACGAAACAAAAGCGCCGGGCATTGGTTCAACTGTTAAAGGCATTCCCCATCTCCATTTCCGGCAAACGCCCGGTATCCGAGGCAATCATCACTTCCGGCGGTATCAAGGTTTCGGAAATCGATCCCAAGACCATGGAATCGAAGATCGTTCTTGGGCTGTACTTTGCCGGTGAGGTCATGGATTGCGATGCCTATACCGGCGGATTTAATTTGCAAATCGCCTGGTCAACCGCTTTCGCTGCCGGAAAGGCGGCATCCAACCGGGGGAAATAAACCACTGGCCGGTTCGGAGGATCCCGGACTACATACGCTTTCGTGGGTTTTATCATGCGCCGCATTTGTACGTGCGGCAGAAAGGAATGTGATGGACATGAAATTTCATTTCAAACAGATGCCAAAGGATGACGGGACGGAGGCACCCAAGCTCACCTGGCAGCAGAATGTGGCGCTGTATCTTAAGGATATTGTGTTTGCACTGGTGATCGTAATGGGGCTGTTGCTGCTGGCATTTCGGCTGATCATGGTGGACGGCGCATCCATGGAAAATACGCTACTGAACGGGGACTATATGCTGCTTGTAAGCAATTTATTCTACAAGGAGCCGGCCGCCGGTGATGTGGTTGTGGTGAGCAAGCAGGCCTATTCCAATGGCAAGCCCATCGTCAAGCGCATCATCGCCACCGAGGGACAGACCGTCGACATTGATTTTGAAGAGGGCATCGTCTACGTGGACGGTGTTGCTTTGGACGAGCCCTATACCAAGACCGCAACCAATCTGAAAGAGGGGCAGGTTTTCCCCCAGACCGTTGCCGATGGCTGCGTATTCGTCATGGGTGATAACCGGAATAATTCCAAGGATTCCCGCTCTACTCAGATCGGCCAGGTGGACAAGCGGGAAGTGTTGGGCAAAGTGGTCTACCTCCTTTTCCCCGGTACCGGGGTGAAAGGTGACCAGCCCAGGGACTTTGGCCGGATCGGAGCGGTGAAATGACCGATAATATGAATATCCAGTGGTACCCCGGCCACATGACCAAAACCCGCCGCCAGATCGAAGCGGATCTGAAGCAGGTGGATGCGGTGTGCGAAATCGTGGATGCCAGGATCCCCATCTCCAGTCGGAATCCGGATATCGATGCCATCTGCGGAAAAAAGCCCAGAATGATCGTATTGAACCGGATGGATTTGGCCGACCCTGCCGCCACAAAAAAATGGCGGGATTATTTCAAGAGCCTTGGCATGGCGGTGCTGGCAACCGATTGCAAGAGCCGCCAGGGCATCTCGGATTTTGCTCCCGCTGCCCGGGTCGCCTGCGCCGAGAAGCTCGCCCGGGATGCCGCCCGGGGGATGAACCGCCCCCTGCGGGTGATGGTGGTTGGCATCCCCAATGTGGGTAAATCCACTTTGATCAACCAGATTTCCGGCCGCAAGGGCGCCAAGGCAGAGAATCGCCCCGGTGTCACCCGTGGCAAACAGTGGGTGACGGTGGATGCCTCTTTGCAGCTGCTGGATACCCCGGGCATCCTCTGGCCAAAATTCGATGACCCCAATGTGGGCATGATGCTGGCCTATACCGGCGCAGTGAAAGAGGGCGTGATCGATATCGAGGAGCTATCCTGCCGCCTGATGGAACTGCTGCTGAAATATTATCCCCACGTCCTGCTGGAGCGCTATAAAGTTGAGGCGGAGCCCGATACGCCCGGCTACGAGCTGCTGGAACTGGCGGGCAGGAAACGGGGGCTGCTCCTGCGGGGCGGGGAAGTCCATACGGAGCGGATGGCGAAAGTGCTGATGGATGAATTCCGCAGCGGAAAATTGGGGAAATTCACTTTGGAGATGCCGGAGGAGCTGCTATGCAGGAACTGACCATGTGGGAAATTGAGGACGAATGCGGCGCATCCGGATTCGGAACCATCTGCGGCATCGACGAAGCGGGGCGTGGCCCCCTGGCGGGGCCTGTGTACGCAGCGGCGGTGATCCTGCCCAAACATACGGTGATCCCCGGCCTGACGGACAGCAAGAAATTGTCCGACAAGCGCCGCCGGGAACTGTTCCCCCTGATCTGCCAGGAGGCGTTAGCCTATGGGATCGCCTTTGCAACGGAACAGGAAATTGACGAAATGAATATCCTGCAAGCGACTTTCCTGGCAATGGAGCGGGCTTTGGCGCAGCTGAGCATTCGCCCGGATTTGGCACTGATCGATGGCAACCGGGAGAAGGACTTTGGCCTGCCGGTGAAGACCGTGATCAAGGGGGATTCCCTCAGCGCCAATATTGCGGCGGCCTCCGTCCTGGCGAAAGTGAGCCGGGATGACTTCATGATCCGCCAGGCGGAAAAGTACCCGGCCTATGGATTCCAGATCCACAAGGGTTATGGTACCCGTGCCCATTATGCCGCCCTGGAGCAGTTCGGTGCTTGCCCCATTCACCGGAATTCTTTCCTGAAGAAATTCTATGGGGAGAAGTAATCTCCTGGGTGCCTGGGGGGAATCGGTGGCAGCGGAATACCTCAGGAAAAAGAAATATAAGATTCTCTGTGCCAATTTCCGCTGCAAATTGGGTGAGATCGATCTCATCGCCGCAGACCGGAATTACCTGGTATTCGTGGAGGTGAAGCTGCGCAAGAATGCGGACTTCGCCCAGGCACGGGAGTTTGTAGATCGGCGCAAGCAGAGCAGGATCCGCACCACGGCGCAGCTGTATCTCAGCTGGAACCCGACGGATTTACAGCCCCGGTTCGACGTGGTCGAAATTTATGCCCCCATGGGGGCGGAAACGAAAAAACCGCAAATCATACATTTGGAGGATGCATTCCAATGAACGTACCTGTTTTTGATTTCCATTGTGATACGGCGCTGGCGCTTCTGGGTGAAAGCGGGAACGAAGCGGGCAGCCTGAAGAAAAATGAGCTCCACATTGATCTGGAGCGTGCATCGCAGCTGGATGGCTACTGCCAGTGCTTTGCCTGTTTCACCACGCCGGGGATGGAGGAATGGAACCATGTTTCTCCCGTGGTGATGTTCGAACGGGAACTTGCCACCATCCAGCGGGAGGTGGACAAGAATAAGCGCCTCATCCGCTTCGCTTACTCCGCCGATGAGATCGAGGCGAACCGGGAAGCAGGGAAAATGTCCGCTGTTTTGACCATCGAGGGCCCCGCCGGATTCGGCTTTGACCCGGAACTGCTGGAAAATCTCCACCAGATCGGCTTCCGGATTTCTACCCTTGGGTGGAATGAAAGCAATCCCCTCACCGGCTCCCATATGACCGGCGGCGGATTGACTGACCGGGGCAGAGAATACGTGAAAGAGGCGCAGCGGCTGGGGATCCTTGTGGATGTCAGCCATATCAGCGATGAGGGATTCTGGAACCTGATGGACATCACCCAGGCGCCCATCATCGCCAGCCATTCCAATAGCCGCAGCGTTTGGGGTAGCTCCCGCAACCTGACCGACGATATGTTCCGTGCCATTTGCCAGACCGGCGGCGTGGCCGGAATCAATCAGTATGCGGATTTCCTGGGAGAGAAGCCTGACCTCGATACCATCTGTGACCATATTTTCCATTTCCTGGAGCTGGATCCCACGGGAACACACATTGCTCTGGGAGGCGATCTGGACGGATGCGAGGAACTGGCGGATGGATTCCTGGGGATCCAGAGCTATCCCGTCCTGGCGGATCGGCTGCTGGAACGGGGGATGACGGAAGAAATGATCCGGAATATCTTCTGGAATAACGCAGTTTCCTTGCTGCGCAGTGTGCAGAGCAGGGGATAAGGGGGATTAACGCATGGCGCTTTACGCCATCGGCGATTTGCATTTGTGCCTGGGTGCACCCAAACCCATGGATATCTTCGGCGGCGCCTGGGTCGGCTACATGGAGAAAATGCGCAGCGGTTTTGACGTGATCCGGCCGGAGGATACAACGGTGCTCCTGGGTGACCTGAGCTGGGCGCTGGATATCCAGTCCGCAAAAGCGGATTTTGCCTGGATCAGCCGGATCCCCGGGCGCAAGATCATCCTGAAAGGGAACCATGACTACTGGTGGAGCACGGCATCTAAATTCTATCAATTCTGCGGGGAAAATGAATTTTCCGATATGTGGATATTGAATAATAATTGCTATGAATACGATGGCTACGCCATATGCGGCACCCGTGGCTGGAACTATGAGGAAAAGCGTGGCACCGCCCATGATGAAAAAATCTTCAAGCGGGAGCTGCTGCGCCTGGAGGCATCCCTGAAAGCGGCGGGGGAGAAGCCGAAGCTGGTTTTCCTCCATTACCCCCCAAAAAGCAAGGGATATGAATGCGCCGAAATTCTGGAGTTGTTCCGGCGCTATGATGTCCGCCGCTGCTTTTACGGCCATTTGCATGGACCGAGCCACAAATTGGCAATGGAGGGAACCTGGGATGGTGTGGAATATCGCCTCCTGGCAGCAGATTTCATAAATTTTGTTCCGCAAAAGATACTTCCTTAGAAATATTGTGAAATATTCGAAAATTTTTCAGAAATCAGTGGACAACCCCGATTTATTTTGGTAGAATATATCGGCTGAATTATAAAGAAAAAAGAAAGGCGCTGCCACAGCAGCCCTACTGGGAGGAAATATTTAAATGAAAGTCAATAGCGTAGAAAGAAGCGGTAACAAGGCCACCGTCGTGGTGGAGATCGATAAGGAACTGATGGAGAAGGGCATCAACACCGCTTACCAGAAGTCCCGCAAGAATATCATGGTTCCCGGCTTCCGTAAGGGCAAGGCTCCCCGGAAGATGATCGAGAAGATGTATGGCGCTCATGTCTTCTATGAAGACGGCTTGGAAGAGATCTTCCCCGAAATCTATGATTTTGCCATTGCCGCTCAGACTGAGTTCAAGGCCATTGGCCGCCCCAACCTGACCGATATGCAGATCAGCGAGGACGATATCGTTACCCTGACCCTGACCACTGAGGTGTACCCCGAAGTCACCCTGGGTCAGTACAAGGGACTGGAAGTGGAGAAAGCGGAGGTTACCGTTTCCGATGAGCAGGTGAACGCCGAGCTGGATCGCATGGCTCAGAACGTCGCCTCCACCGAGACTGTGGACGGCGCTGCAAAGATGGGCGATACCGCCAATATCGATTTTGAGGGATTTGACAATGGGGTTCCTTTCGACGGCGGTAAGGGCGACAATTTTGACCTGAAGCTGGGCAGCGGTTCTTTCGTTCCCGGTTTTGAAGAGCAGGTTGTTGGTATGTCCGCCGGTGAGGAGAAGGACATCGACATCACTTTCCCCGAGGATTATCACAAGGAGCTGGCCGGTAAGGCAGTTGTGTTCCATGTGAAAGTGAACAAGGTCACTACCACCATCGTGCCCGAAATGGACGATGAATTTGCCAAGGACGTTTCCGAGTTCGATACCCTGGATGAGCTGAAAGCCGACATCCGTGCCAAGGCGCTGGAGCGTGCCGAAAAGACCGCTCAGACCAATTTCGAGACCGCCTGCGTGGACAAGGCTGCGGAGACCACCGTTGTTGACCTGCCCAATGCCCTGGTGGAGCGGGAGCTGGATACCCAGATGGAGCGCTTCGCTTACCAGTTGCAGATGAGCGGCTACTCCATGGATCAGTATGCCAAGATGATGGGCGGTGACGTGAACACCATGCGCAATGCGTTCCGTCCCGGTGCTGAGAAGCAGGCGAAGATTTCCGTCACCCTGGAGAAGATCGCCGAAGTTGAGAACATCACCGTCTCCGAAGAGGAGATCGCCGCCGAGATCGAGTCCCTGGCCAAGCAGTACGAGCTGACCGCCGACAAGGTCAAGGAGATGGTTCCCGCCGAGGAGCTGACCGAGAGCCTGAAGACCCGCAAGGCTGTTCAGATCATTGTGGACAGCGCAGTTGCCGTGGCTCCCAAGGCCGAGGAGAAGACCGAGGAATAAGCTTCCTCTTCGGTGGTTAGAATGTTTCAAAGGCAGCGCACAGTGTGAGCGCAGATTTCCCCTGCGCTCCCGCCGGGAGCAAACCCGCTTCCGGTGGTGTTCTTTGCGCTTTTCCCTCTATGAAAGGAGATTTTACCATGAGTTTGGTACCCTATGTTGTTGAGCAGACCAGCCGGGGCGAACGCAGCTACGATATTTTTTCCCGCTTGCTCAATGACCGCATTATTTTCCTGTCCGAAGAAGTCAATGATACCACCGCCAGCCTCGTTGTAGCGCAGCTGCTGTATCTGGAAGCCCAGGATCCCGACAAGGATATCCAGTTCTATATCAACAGCCCCGGTGGCAGCATTACCGCCGGTATGGCGATTTACGATACCATGCAGTATATCAAGTGCGACGTGGCCACCATCGCCGTTGGCATGGCCGCATCCATGGGCGCATTCCTGCTCAGTGCCGGAACCAAGGGGAAGCGCATGGCGCTGCCCAATGCGGAGATCATGATCCATCAGCCCTCCGCCGGTACCCAGGGACAGGTGACGGATATGGCCATCCACCTGAAGCGCTTCCAGACCATCAAGGACAGAATGAACCGCATCCTGGCAGAAAACTGCGGCAAGGATGTTGAGGTTGTTACCAAGGCCTGTGAGCGGGACAATTTCATGACCGCTGAAGAGGCCAGGGACTTCGGACTGATCGACCGGGTGCTGGAGCATCATTGATTTTTGGGAAATGAGGTAAAGGGGTTTCATGGCAAGAAATTCAGAGCCGCAGGCTCGTTGCAGCTTCTGCGGAAAGCGGGAGAACCAAACTCCCAAGATGATTGCCGGCCCAGGAGTGTATATCTGTAGTGACTGTATTCGTGCATGCAATGATTTGCTGCGGGAATCAGCCAGCATGGAAAAGAGCAGCTCCACCAATATGAAGAAGCTGCCCACCCCCATGGAGATCAAAACATTCATGGATCACTATATCATCGGCCAGGATGAGGCGAAGATCGCCCTCTCCGTGGCGGTGTACAATCATTATAAGCGCATCTATTTTGGCGGAGATTCCGAAGTGGAGCTTCAAAAGAGCAATATCCTGCTCATCGGTCCAACGGGTTCGGGCAAGACCCTCTTTGCCCAGACCCTGGCAAAAATCTTGAATGTTCCTTTCGCAATCGCCGATGCCACCACCTTGACCGAGGCCGGTTACGTGGGCGACGATGTGGAGAATATCCTGCTTCGTCTGCTGCAAGCGGCTGACTTCGACGTGGATCGGGCGGAAACCGGCATCATCTATATCGATGAAATGGATAAGATCGCCCGCAAAAGCGAAAATACCTCCATCACCCGGGATGTCTCCGGTGAGGGCGTGCAGCAGGCTCTGCTGAAGATCCTGGAGGGCACCGTTGCCACTGTCCCGCCCCAGGGAGGCCGCAAGCACCCCCAGCAGGAGATGATCCAGGTGGATACTTCCAATATCCTGTTTATTTGCGGCGGTGCTTTCGATGGCCTGGATAAGATCATCGAATCCCGCACCGAGCGCTCTGCCATTGGCTTTGATGCCCCGGTGGAGAGCCGCAAGAAGCGGGATGTGGGCAAGATCCTGGCTCAGGTGGAGCCCCACGATCTGCTGAAATTCGGTATCATTCCGGAGCTTGTGGGGCGTATGCCCGTCATCACCAATTTGCAGAGCCTGACGAAAGAGGATCTGGTTCGCATTCTGGTGGAGCCCCGGAACGCCCTGAGCAAGCAGTATCGTGCGCTGCTGGATATGGATGGGGTCAGTCTGGAGATCACGGACGAAGCATTGCAGCGCATCGCTCAGCGGGCGCTGGAGCGTGAGATCGGTGCACGTGGTCTGCGAGCCATTATGGAGAAGCTCATGACCAATATCATGTACCAGATTCCCTCCGACCTGTCCATCCAAAAGGTGGTCATCACGCCGGAATGCGTGGATGGTGCCCCAGCAGAGATTGTCCGGGATGCAGCACATCCCAGGGAGAAACTGGCTGGCAAATAATCATGATTTTTAAGGGGGTAGAGGTATCTATCCCCTTTTTCAATACCTAAGTAAGGAGGGATGAATCCCTTGACTGAAATCACTTATGCGGGCGTGATGCCCGTTCTTGCGCTCCGTGGTTTGGCCGTTTACCCGGAGCAAACTGTCCATTTTGATGTTGGCCGGACGAAATCCGCATTGGCACTGGAAGCGGCCATGAAGAAAGATCAAATTCTTCTCCTGGTGCCTCAGAAAGACATTCTGGTTGATGACCCGAAGCTCTCTGACCTGTGCGCCGTGGGTACCGTTGTAAAAGTGAAGCAGCTGCTCAATGCACCGGACGAGAATTTGCGTGTTCTCGTCACCGGGCTGACCCGTGGCCGCATTACCCAAATGCAGCAGACGGAACCCTACCTCACCGCTATGGTGGAATCCATCCCCTGCCCGGAGGAGCAGGACAGCTCCAAGGCCAAAGCACTCCGGCGGGAGGCTTGTACATTATACAATGCCTATTTGGAACTCACCGACCATCCCGCCCAGATGGTGCAGTTGCGGATGATCGCCAGCGACAAGTGCGGCTTCATTGCGGACTGTATTGCCCAGAATTCTGGTTTGGATTACAGTGAGAAGACCAAACTCCTGCTCCAGCTTAATCCCACCCGGCGGCTGGAAATGGCTGTGAATTACCTGACCAAGGAACTGGAAGTGCTCCGCCTGGAATCGGAGATCCAGGATAAGACCCGCTCCGCAATCGACCAGAACCAGCGGGACTACTACCTGCGTGAGCAGATGCGTACCATCCGGGAGGAATTGGGCGAGGGGGACGAGGAGGAAGAATTCGACGAGGATTTCGCCAGGATCAATGCCCTGCCCCTGAAAGAGGAATTCAAAAAGAAGCTGCTGAAAGATGCCCAGAAATTGAAGAAACAGCCTTTCGGCTCCTCCGAGGCATCCGTCCTCCGGGGATATCTGGATGCGGTTTATGATCTGCCCTGGGGGAAATACTCCAAGGAGCGTATCGATATCCAGGCAGCATCCAAAATCCTGGAGCATGACCATTTCGGTTTGCAGAAAGTGAAAGAGCGCATTCTGGAGACCATTGCCGTCTGCCAGCTGGCACCCCAGATGCCTCCCCAGATCCTCTGCCTGGTTGGCCCTCCGGGGGTTGGTAAAACTTCTATCTCCTATTCCATCGCCCGTAGCCTGAACCGGAAGATGGTTCGCATCTCCCTGGGCGGCGTTCATGATGAGGCGGATATCCGTGGCCACCGAAAAACCTACGTTGGCGCGATGCCCGGCCGAATTATGGCTGCCATGACCCAGGCCGGTACCAGCAATCCTGTTCTCTTGCTGGATGAGATCGACAAGATGGGTTCCGATTACCGGGGCGACCCCAGCGCCGCACTGCTGGAAGTGCTGGATGCGGAGCAGAACCATGCCTACCGGGATCACTATCTGGAGATCCCCTTTGACCTGTCCGATGTCATGTTCATCACGACGGCGAACACGCTGGATACCGTTCCCCGCCCGCTGCTTGACCGCATGGAGGTGATCGAGCTCAGCTCCTATACCGATGAAGAGAAATTGATGATCGCCAAGAATCATCTGATTCCCAAACAGATTTCCAAACATGGACTGAAAAAATCCCAGCTCCGCATTACCGACGATGCCATCCGGGAGATCATCGAGTGCTATACCCGGGAATCCGGTGTGCGGAATCTGGAACGTGCCATCGGTGATATCTGCCGCAAGACGGATATGCAGCTGTTGCAGCAGGAGGAGCCGAAGCGCATCACCGTCAACAGCGGAAATGTGGAGCAGTTCCTTGGCGTTCGAAAATTCCTGCCCGACCGGCTGCCCGGAGTGGATTCCGTTGGCCTGGTAACGGGGCTTGCATGGACATCCGTGGGCGGCGAAACCCTGGAAGTGGAAGTCAACGTGATGGACGGATCCGGCAAGCTGGAACTTACCGGCAATTTGGGCAACGTGATGAAAGAATCCGTCCATGCCGCCGTCAGTTACATCCGTGCAAACGCTGAGAAGCTCCACGTGCCTCAGGATTTCTATAAAACCAAGGATATCCATGTTCATTTCCCGGAGGGAGCTGTGCCCAAGGATGGTCCCTCCGCCGGTGTGACGGTTACTACCGCCATCGTATCCGCCCTGACCGGTTTGCCGGTGCGCCGGGATGTGGCCATGACTGGGGAAGTGACCCTGCGTGGCCGTGTCCTGCGCATTGGTGGCCTGAAAGAGAAGACCATGGCTGCGCTGCGCCACGGAATTCGTACCGTGATCATCCCTGCGGAGAACCAGCGTGACCTGGAGGAAATTGATCAGATGGTTCGCTCCCGCTTGAATTTCATCAGCGCGAGCACGGTGGATACCGTCCTGGATGCGGCTTTGGTTCGCCCCCAGGATGCGCCCCCCACCATGCTGGGTACCTTGCCGGAGGATGCCGCCCGGCTCCATCGCCCCGGTATCCAGCAGTGAGGTGAAGAATTATGAATTTTCAAAATGTGGAATTCCTGATTTCCGCTGCTGCGCCCAAGGATTTCCCGGCCAATCGGCTCCCGGAGATTGCTTTCGCCGGTAAATCCAATGTGGGCAAATCCTCCGTGATCAATCGGCTGCTGCAACGGAAGAATTTTGCCCGGGTGGGGGATAAGCCCGGCAAGACCATCCATGTGAATTATTTCACCTTGGATAAGAAATGCTATCTGGTGGATTTGCCCGGCTATGGTTTCGCAAAAGTTTCCCAGAGCGAAAAAGCACGCTGGGGCAAGCTTATGGAGGATTATTTTGCCGCCAACCGGATCACTTTGGGCATCCTGATCGTTGACTATCGTCACCCGCCCACGAATAACGATATCACCATGGCACGGTGGTTCCTGGATAGCGGGTGCCCCTTTGCAGTGGTGGCCAACAAAATGGACAAGTTGAAGAAAAGTGAATTGGAGCCCAATTTGCAGCTCATCCGTCAGGACTTGGAGCTGCCCGATAGCTGCCCGGTCATCCCCTTTTCTGCGGAGAAAGGGGACGGGAGAGATGCACTGGTGAAACTCATCCTATCCGCAGTGGAAAAGTAAAATGGATTCCCCTGACCGTCCACCGGATGGCCAGGGGAATTCTTTGCGTTATACGATAATCAAACATCCTTGCTGATTATCCATGGACTTTACCGAAAAAATCGGAAGCAAACAAATTATTTCCTTCAAAAAGATGCGCTTCGGGAGCCATGGCAATCTTTCGCAACGCCGAGGCGCAGATTGAGCGGTATGGGGGCGCAGAAAGGCGGGCGATTCCTTTTTCGCCATTGCTCGTTTGACTTTTTTCAAAGGGCCGGATGTGTATACTGAATCCATCACCAGTCAAGGGGAGGATTCAGAAAATGGGGATCAAAGTCTTGTGTCTGATTTGTGCGGCGGTGGTGCTGATGATGGCGCTGTTTGGAATTCGGGCCCAGGCAGAGAGTTTTGATCCGCCGCATCTTGCCCGGGCACCATCCGTGCACCTGTCCAAGCGGAATGCGCTGCACAGTACGACCCCTCTGGCATCGGCGATGCTCCTCATTTCCGGTGGATTGGGGATTGGACTATTGTTTGATAAAAAGAATAAGCGCTAGATGCTTGCACACTTCCCTGAAATCTGCTACAATCTAACGGGAGGGATGTAATTTGGCCGAAATCTGTTATCATGATGCGCATATTCTGGTGTGCATCAAGCCACCCCGGGTACTGTCCACAGATGAGCCCGGCGGGCTTCCGGAATTGCTTCGTGAGCAAATCGGGCAGCCCCATGGAGATATCCGCACGGTGCACCGGTTGGATCGGGTGGTCAGTGGGCTGATGGTTTTGGCACGGAATGCATCCGCCGCATCGGAGCTATCCCGCCAGGTGCGGGAGGGGGAATTCAAGAAGACGTATCTTGCGGCGCTTCACGGAGTCCCGGAAAGGATGGAGGATACCCTCTGCGATTTGCTGGGGCGGGACAAGGCACGCCGCATGACCTATGTGACCCGGGAGATGGGCAAGGGCATTCAGCCCGCCAGTTTGAGCTATACCGTTCTTGCCCGGGACGATCAAAATGCCCTGGTCAAAATCCGGTTGCACACCGGGCGAACCCATCAGATCCGTGTCCAGTTCGCCAGCCGGGGGTACCCGCTGTGGGGGGAACGGAAATATTTCACCGGGGACGACCCCTGCGAAATTGCCCTTTTTTCCCACGAAATTGGTTTTTATCACCCGCAAACAGGGCAGTGGATGGAGTTCACAAAGAATCCGCCCGATGAATTCCCATGGAATTCATTTTCCAAAAAGACTTTTATAGAAACGGTAGGGGAGCAAGATGCCTCATTATGATTTTTACCAGAACCGGGAATGTGAATACTTCCCCTGTCACCCTGATGCAGATCCGGAATGCTTCAGTTGCCTTTTTTGCTATTGCCCGCTCTATGCGCTGGGAGATCAGTGCGGGGGAAATTTCCGCTACAATGCCAAGGGAATCAAGGACTGCACCCTCTGCCTACGCCCCCATTGCCGGGAAAAATACCCGGAGATTCTTGCAAAGCTCCATGAGGTAATTGATTTGGCAAAAAAGGAACCGGATTGCGGGAAATAGCTTGATTTTTTTCGGAGATGCTGGTATAATACCCTCGTTCCGTAAGGGATA
>CAZTYB010000019.1:0-28825 GCA_964617595.1 uncultured Oscillospiraceae bacterium
CAGAAAGCGGTTGGAGGCGATCTATCAGCGTGGCTAACCTTGTGATTCTGGAACCTGCTCAGTCAAAAATTGCCCAGCCCCAATAGTCAAAAAACGGAAACCTACCCATCACCGCAGGAGCGGAGGTGGATAGGTTTCCGTTTATTCAATCTGCTTTTTGCGATATTCCCGGTACAGCCCAATAACCAGGAGAACTGCCAGAATGGAGTAGCCCACGATCAGCAGTGGCCAGGAGCCGATCACTGTGAAGCCAAGGTCATACACGTTAAAATACCGCAGCTGATCCGTAAGGGAGAACAATTTGTCCGGCAGCAGGGCAAGAAATGCCCCGATGGCGCTGTCGTTGCTGAAAAAGTTGGGTACAAAAATGAGGATAAAAGGAATGGTTGTGGCGAAAACGGCGCTTTTCGTCTTGGCAGAGATCCACATACACAGGAACATGATGAAAACCGTGGCGATGTAGCTACCAAGGACATAGACGAGCCAAGTCTGCCAGCAGTTCAGATTGTAGTAAGATCGATAAAAATCCAGCAGCTGGATGGAGCAGTTGCCGCCATCGAAGCCGCAGAAGCACAGATTGAACAGGGTACACCCCAGTACCGCCCCCCAGTAAAGGATGGACACCAGGGAAAACCCTGCGATCAATTTCGCCTTTGTTGCCTTATCCCGGCCATAGCGGGCGGAGAAATAGACCGCATCGGCTTTCCAGCGAAACTCGTTTGAGAAGATGCCCGACACCAGATAGCCCAGAACCAATGTGCCCATGAGCATGATGTAAGCCAGGGTGTCCAGAGCCTGAGCCCAGCCCCTGTGGTAGTCGTAATAGACATGACCCTCCAGATTTTTATACTGGTTCAGCAGATATTCTTTCGACCGCTCTGTCAGACGGGCAGCATCCCGGTTATTTTCGTCATAGAGGTAAGACCGCAACAGCTCTACCCGCCGGGAATAGACTCTTCCGGCATCCGAAGGGGTCAGGGTATCGGTGACATCATAGTCAATGGCTCGTATTCCCGGGGAAAAGCAGAAAGTCAGCAGTTCCCACACCGGTTTGATGCCCATTTTCCAGTGAAAAGCGATATCATTCTGGCGGTAATCCTCGGACTGGGCTTCTGGGGTGGCGGCAATGCGGTTCAGCTCCCGGATGACTTCTTCCAGGTGTTCTTCGTCCAGCTCTCCTGCCCATTCCTTTTGGGCAGAGCGGAGCTTCTGGTAGGCGGCATAGCCGTATTCTTTCTCTCCGCCCTCATTGACCCAGACGATGCTCCCATATTCGTTGCCGATGGCAGTCGTGCAGCAGGAATAGATCAGCACGCACAGATATAACAGGAGGGCGATCTTCCCACCGGGTCTGCCCAACACTTTCTTTAATTCATACCGTATCATCATCTTCTCCTCCGCTTTCTCCGAAATAATACAGGAATGCATCTTCCAGATTTGGTGCTACCTCCACCGCATCGGCGGTGGGTTGCCGGAGGGACAGCGCCCGCAGTTCGCCGCCGCCGGGAGAGGTCTTCACGTTTGCCACCTTGTAGTTTTTCAAGTAGCCATCAATATCGGCTCTGGGCACGGTGAATGTCCAAACCTTTTCCGGCATGGATGCGACGATCTCCTCCGCCGTGCCGGACAGGGTAATGGCTCCGTCCCGCATCAGCAGAATTTCGTTGGCAATATATTCAATGTCCGAAACGATATGGGTACTGAGCAGCACGATCCGGTCTTCGGAAAGTTCGCTGATGAGATTGCGGAAGCGGATCCGTTCACTGGGGTCGAGACCGGCGGTGGGTTCATCCAGAATGAGGATCCTGGGGTCATTGAGCATGGCCTGAGCAATGCCCGCCCGGCGCTTCATACCGCCGGAGAGGGTCTTCATTTTTTGATTCCTGGCTCCGAACAGTCCCACTTGCTTCAAAAGCAGCTTCACCCGCTCCCTTGCTACCGCCGGGCGAAGCCCTTTGATGGATGCGATATACAGCAGATAATCGCAGACGGAAAAATCCGGATAATACCCAAAATCCTGGGGCAGATATCCCAGAATTTTCCGATATTCACCCTCCAGGGCGAAGATATCCCGCCCATCCCAGAGAATATCCCCGGAGGTAGGGCGAATGAGTGTGGTGAGCATCCGCATGAGGGTGGTTTTTCCTGCACCGTTGACCCCCAGCAGGCCATACACTCCGCTGGTCATGGTGAAGTTTACCCCCTCCACTGCCCGCAGATCGCCGAATGTTTTTGCCAAATTTTGAATGGTCAATTCCATGAAGCATTTGCCTCCCAATTCATAAAAATTGTCGTCTGCCCCCTGCCAACGCAGTAAACAAGACAGGCAAAGGACATTGCCAGCATCCCGCCCCAAAGGGGAAGAGAAATGGAGCCGTAAATCCGCTCGTTGGAAACGATTGCCATCCACAGTCCACACCACAGGCTGCACAGGAGGATACACAGGGGTTCGGAGTGAATCCGCCCGCCATAGAAGCTCCTCAGGCAGATGCAGCAGGCCACGTTGCACGGCAGCAGGAACTGGATGAGCATATCCCAAAAGGAAATCTGTACGAAATAGGCTGCCCCGCAGAAGAAGATCGTCAACAGCAGCAGATCCACCCCCGCAAACAAGACAAACCGGGCGGCGTAGACTTGGCGGAGGGTATAGAAAGTGGTGCCCTCGATTTCTGTGGCATTGTTTCCACGGTTCTTCCACAGCTCCGGCAGGAGGAGGATCACAAACAGCGGAGCGGCAACCCCCAGACTGCGGCGCATCTCCATACTGCTTTCCGTCTTGTGAAGCAGCAGACAAACCAGAAACAGCAGCGCTCCCTGGAGCAGCCACCAGTACTTTTTGATATACCGGCTCTGCTGATACAGGAATTCTCCATAGGATAGGGACTGGGCTACCTGTCCGGCCAGAAATGCTTCTTTGGAAATGGCAATGGTTTCCTGGATTTTCGATTCGTCACAGGGGATATTCAGATCGTATTTCATCATGCACCCTCCCTCCCTAAGTAATCGGCCAGAAGCATCCTGGCACGTTTGATGCGATACTTCACCAGGGGCAAGCCGATGCCCAGAATTTTGGCAATTTCTGCTTGCCGAATTTGCTGGAAGAAGAACAGGATACTCACTTCTCGCAGCTCCGGCGGCAGTTTCGCAAAGGCTGCGTGCACATCCATCCGGGTGTCCAGCGGTGGCATTTCCCAAACCGGCTCCTCCGGCAATTCCTCAAGGGAGCTTTCCCTGGGCTTCCGATAGATATCCCGGCAGATGTTGGCGGCAATGACATACAGATAATTTGCGGCTTTGCCATAATGCCGGTACTGGTCAAGGGTGCGGAAAAACCGGGCGAAAACCTCCTGCGTGGCATCTTCGGCATCGTTCTTGTCATGCAGGTGCAGATAGCAGTAGCGCAAAATGGTGGGATAGAATTTGCGGACAAAGGTTTCGATTGCCCCATCATCCCCGGCTTTCATCCGCCGGATCAGCAAGAAGTCTGCATCCATGTTTTCCCTCCCCTCGTGTCTGTTTAAAAGGCCTTTCACTTAGTATAACGCAGGAGCGGGACAAAAAGATAGGCGGAGAAAAAGTTTTTCTCCGGGGGTAGAGAATGCCATCTTCCGTGGGCTACGGTAATAAAAAACGGAATAAGCAATCCCCGCAAAAGTCAAGTAAAACTTCCTGACTTTTGCGGGGATTTTGTAATGCATTTATTGCCTGTTATTCTTTAGTTCGTATATACCTCACTGCGATGTCCAACGGAAAGCGCCAAAATCACCAGTTTTCCATCGTCAATCTGGCAAATCAGGCGGTAGTCTCCGATTCGGTATCGCCACTGACCACTGCGGTTGGCTGTCAAGCCTTTCCCGTGGCTGCGGGGATTTTCTGTGTTGATCAGATTTTTGTCGATCCACCCTTTGATCATCCGTTGGGTGTAGCGGTCCAGTTTCCGAAATTCCTTGTCGAATCTCGTCGTGGTTTCCACACTGTACCTCATAGATCCAGTTCTCCCCATAATTCGGAAATGGGACGACTCTTGCTGCCGTTTTTGATATATTCCTCGTAGGCATCTCTGGCTACAGCAATATCATATTCATCTTCGATTCGTTCGAACAGGGCACGCTTGAATGCTTCTCCCACGGAGATGGCGTGGATTTTTGCGTAGCTTTCGGCTAGTGCTTTCTCCTCCGATGTCAGTCTAATGGAAAAACTCATATTCCTCATCCCTTTCTTGTAGTATATTGTACTACGATGGTTCCTTTTTGTCAACAGGATGATTTAACCAAAAGGGTACTATATCACGATCTGAAGTGCCCCAAAGAATTTGCTATTTTTACAAAACCTCTTGATCTTTGGGATAGGCATTGAGCACCCGGCAGCCGTCCGCCGTGACACATACCAGATCCTCGATCCGGATGCCCACCCGGCCGGGGATATAGATGCCCGGCTCGATGGAGAAACACATCCCCTCCCGGACGATGGTCTCGTTGGTGGTGCTGACATCGAATGGCTCGTGAACTTCCATGCCGATGCCGTGTCCCAGGCGGTGGATGAAGTATTCCCCGTAACCGGCATCCTCAATGACCTTCCGGGCGGCCAGGTCGATCTCCCGGAAGGGAATCCCGGGCTTGACGGCGGCGATGCCCGCCAGATTCGCTTGCAATACCAGGTCATACAGCTCTTTTTCCGTGTTTTCCCCGAGGAAGAAAGTGCGGGTCATGTCGCTGCAATAGCCGTCCACGATGCATCCCATATCCACGACCACTGCTTCGCCGGCCTTGAGTACCCGTTCGCCGGGAATACCGTGGGGGTCAGCGGCGTGGTCACCGTAGGCCACGATGGTTTCGAAAGAATTTCCCTGGGAAACCTGACGGAAGATTTCGTCGATTTCGTCCCGGAGGGCGGCTTCGGATTTGCCCGGCTGAATGAGGGAGGCAACTTTCTCCATAACGGAATCGTTCACCCGGGAGGCAAGGTACATTTTCTCCTGTTCTTCCGGGGTTTTTACGGCCTTGATCTCGTCGATCACGGTGCCAGGAGTCAGTTTCAGATCGGGGGCGATTTCCTGCAAATGCAGCAGGAACCGGGCGGGGAAATTCTTGTCCACGGCGACGGTTCCCTCCAGCAGCCCGGCGATGCAGCCAACGCCATCCTGGGCATCGGAATACCATATTGGGCTGACTTCCCCCTGATAGGGGAAGAGTTTGTTGATGACCAGGGTAGCGGAACCGTCCCACTTGACGATCAGTGCCAGCAGCCGCTCACCGGGATGGAACCGGTAGCCCGTAAAGTAGAAGATGGCGTTGGGGTCGCTGATCAGGGCGGCGTGGATATGCTGCGCATTTAAATTGCGAACCAGTCTGGAAATGGGATCCATCATGTTAAGGCTCCTTTTTAGAGAAATTTTAGCAAATCGGTGATTTTGTCCAGCTCTTTGCAGTTTTCGGGCAGCGGCGCAGTGCGGATGGGGGACTGAGCGGTGAAGATATAGTAGCTGTCCAGCCCGGCCTTGGCGGCGCCGTGGCAATCGCAGATATCGTCGTTCCCCACCATTACGGTTTCGGCGGAGTCAAGATTATATCGCTCCAGGATCATCTGATAGAATTCTCCATCCGGCTTTTTGCGCCCGGCTTCGGAGGACAGCAGGATCCCGTCCAGCCGGGTGTCCAGCCCCAGCAATGTCAGTTCCGGCCGGGTGAACAGCGCCTGGGCGTTGGATAGCAGATATACATTTTTCCCCTTGACGTGGAGCGTTTCCAGCATGGACAGCACCCCGGGATAGAGCTTCAGCCGCCGGATGGACAGCAGACGGAAGACTCGGGCAAAATGGGCGATTTCCCGGTCATCCGGGGTGAATCCCACATTTTCGTAGAAACTGCGCAGCACATTCCCAATGTTGATCTCCCCCTGGGCTCCCTGGGGGAGCCGATGGGACAGAAGCGCCTCCTGACGGGCAATTTCCCGGCGATAGCTTTCTTTCAGCTCCGCCGGTTCTCGGTCGATTCCCTGCATCCCCAGATATCGGCTGACATTGCGCCAGAAAGGCAGGGAATCCTCATTGGTGTGGATATCCACCAGGGTGCCGTACAGGTCGAACAGATAATTTTGATATGCTTTCTTCATAATTGGCTCCCAATGTCGGTTGCGGCTGTGTTTATGCTGCGCCGATATATTCTTCCAGGCACAGTCCGGTATCTTTCATGGCCATGGATACTTTGGTACCCACGTAGCGGTAGTGCCAATGCTCATAGACGATATTGGTGATGTCGGCTTTGTTCTCCGGATAGCGGAGGATGAAACCGTACTCCCAGCAGTGCTCATGGAGCCAGGTGGGTTCCACGGAGCAGACGATGTCCATGGCGAGCCCCGTCTCGTGCTCACTGTAGCCGGGCAGGGCAACGGTTTCCAGCGCCTTGTTATAGGCTTCCTGGTAGCTCAGCCCTTTCTGCTGATATTCGGCGGTGCGCTCGTTCAGGATGGTGTTCTGCTCGTCCCGGGTGCGGTAGCCGCAATTGAGCCAGCATTCGATGCCGGTCGCCCGGCAGTCCAGGATCATCTGCCGCAGGTGCTCCTCCGCAACGGATTCCACCCGTGCCCAGCTGTTGTAGTAGACCAGGTCACGCTGGTAGCTATCCGGCATGGGATTGCGGTAGTTCACCAGTAGCACATAGATGCCCGTGGGGGTGAAATAGCAGGTTTCGCCGTCGATTTCCAGGGGACTGGTGTTCATGGTTCCGTCTTCCAGGAAATAGTAACGGTATTCATCCTCTTGTAGCCAACCGGTGTGCATGATGCCCGTATCTTCGAAATAATAGGTCTCATCGTCAATGGTCTGCCATCCAGTGCACATCTTGCCGTCGTCACCGAAATAATAGCGATCCCCGTATAGATCCAGCATCCCCTGAGCCATCAACCCACTGGTTTCGTAGAAATAATAGGTGCTGCCGTCCAGAGTGGTCAGGCCGGTGGCGGGGGTGCCCTGGGCGCTGAGATAGTAGCTGCCCTCCGGCTGCTCCAGCCAGCCGGAAGCGAGGGTGCCCTCCTGGGTCAGGTAGCAGCGAACGCCATCGATTTTCTGCCATCCGGTGGCGAGCAATCCCTCTTCCAGGAAGTACCGCCGCAACCCATCCACATCCATCCACCCGCTGGCGGGCACACCGGAGGCGGTGAGGTAGCGGCGCTGGCCGTTTTCTTCCAGCCAGCCGGTGTAAAGGGTGCCGCTGGCACCGAAATAGTAGTAATTCCCGTCGATTTGCTGCCAACCGGTGACCATGGCGCAGCTCTGGCCAAAATAATAGGTGTTCTCCCCATCCTCCATCCAGCCGGAGATGGGGTCACCTTTTTCGTTTAGATAGTAATAGTATCCGTTCTGCTGCACCCAGCCGCTTCTGTCCAGATGGGAGGTATAGTACCACAGGCCGCCCAGCGCTGCCAGGATGGATACGACGACCAGGCAGAATACCAGCAGCAGGATGCGATTTCTTGATTTCATTCGTTTCGCCTACTTTTGACTTTATTTTGGGATATGTTACCATAGATTCTCCGGAATTTCAAGGGAAGCACGCTTTGAAATGCAACATTTAATAAATACCAAAGGAATGGGTGCCCGATGGGGGCACGGGGCAATGTCGTCAACTTAAGAGCGCCCCCCCTTGGCTCCCTCTCAGAGGGAGCTGTCAAAATCGGCTCTTCGGAACCGATTTTGACTGAGGGAGTGACGTTCGTTGAATAGCAACAGTTCAAAATAACCAACGACACTCCCCCTGTCGGCCTGCTCGGCCGACATCCCCCTCAGCGAGGGGGACAAGGGCGTTCCTGGTCAATAACTTAAGTTGATGGCATTGGGGTACGGGGGAGCGCACTTTCTTCCGGGGCGTGCCATAGAATGTTCCGGGAGGTTTTGTCGTATGAGAGTTGACAGTGTCTATTTTATTACGCTACGCTCCGTGACCTATGCCCAGCGGGCAGAACGGCTGCTAAAGCGCAGCGGATTCCGCTGCTCCATCCAGCGCTCCCAACGGTGGATGGAGGAGAAAGGGTGCGGCTACAGCCTGCGCCTGCAAACCCAGCGGATCGACCAGGCGGTTGCCCTCCTGCGTGGTCAGCAGCTGCCCATTGGGAAAGTCTACCGCCAGCAGGCGGAGGGGATCCTGGAGGAGACGGAGCTATGATCTATCTGGATTATGGTGCCACTTCCTGGCGCAAGCCCCCCGGGGTGCCCCGGGCGGTGCTGGGGGCGATGCGCTGCTGTGCCAATCCCGGCCGGGGCGGTTATGCTGCTGCCCAGGAGGCGGCGAAACGGGTCTATTCCTGCCGGGAGACGGCGGCGAAGCTCTTCGGTTGCCGACCGGAGCAGGTGGTTTTCACCATGAATTGCACCCATGGGCTGAATATCGCCATCCGCTCCCTCGTTTCCCCGGGCACCAGGGTGGCCGTATCCGGATTCGAGCACAATGCGGTGATGCGCCCGCTGTATGCCCTGGATGCGCAGATCCGGATTTGTGGGCGAAAATTATTTGATTGGGACGATACGCTGGAAGAATTCGAAAAAGCCCTGGATGCCGGGGCGCAGGTGGCGGTATTCACCCATGTATCCAATGTGTTCGGCTATATTCTCCCGGTGGAGCAACTGGCATCCATGTGCCGGGACAGGGGGGTGCCCTTTATTTTGGATGCGGCGCAGTCGGCGGGGAGCCTGCCGGTGAAGCTGGAGGAATTGGGCGCTAGCTTCATTGCTATGCCCGGGCACAAGGGGCTGCTGGGACCCCAGGGAACGGGACTGCTGCTCTGCGCCCAGGGAGGGGAACCCCTGCTCCTGGGGGGAACGGGGAGCGAATCCATCCGCCGGGATATGCCGGATCTGCTGCCGGAGCGATTGGAGGCGGGAACGCAGAATGTGCCCGGCGCTGCGGGACTGGAAGCGGGAATGCATTATGTGATGGAGCATATGGAGCGCATTGCCCGGGAGGAGCACCGCCAGGCGAAGCGCTGCGCAGAAAAATTGTCGGAAATGGGGCTGCGGGTATTCCATGGTGACCACCAAGGGGGGACGGTATCGTTCCTGCCCCGGGGGGATTGCGAGGAGGCGGCGCAGATCCTTGCCCGGCGGGGCATCGCCCTGCGAGCGGGGCTGCACTGTGCGCCGCTGGCTCATGAAAGCGCCGGTACGCTGGAAACCGGCACGGTGCGGGTCAGTTTCGGCTTCGATGCGGCGGATTTTCAGACCGATGCGCTGGTTGCTGCACTGGCCAGGGGGACGGAGTGAATTCATTATTTACTGGGAATGGGAAGCTTTCCCTTTAAATTTTATGCAGAATTTCTATTGCTATAAAAGATATTTTCCGCTATAATAAGAAAGATACTAGGCAAGTATACGCTGCTCGGCGCCGGGGATGCCGGGGGCGCATATTTGTGGCAATATAAAGGATGAATTTTCCATGGAAACCATTGAATCGTTGATCCAGCAGCTGGCACGGATGCGCTGGTCCGACTATCTGGACATTGCGCTGGTCGCTTTCCTGATTTACAAGCTCCTGCCCCTGGTTCGCTCCTCCAGCACGGTGCGCATTGCCGGTGTGGTGACGTTTGTGATATTGCTGTCCGGAATTACCGGGCTGTTGCAGCTATATACCATCAATTTTCTGTTGAATCAGGTCATGTCCGTGGGATTCCTGGCGCTGGTGATCCTGTTCCAGCCGGAGCTGAGGCGGATGCTGGAGCGGCTGAGCGGCAGCGTGCGACTGCGGGGATTCCTGGGAGGCGGGAAACCGGTGGCGGAGATGGATGCCATCATCTCCCAAACGGTGATGGCCTGCGAAATCATGAGCCGGGAGCGGGTGGGGGCGCTGATCGTCTTCGCCCGGGATGCCAGCCTGGATGAATATGTGAAAACCGGGAGCCGCATCGACGGAATCGTCTCCGAGCAGCTCATCCGTAATATCTTCTTCCCCAAAGCTTCGCTGCACGATGGTGCCATGATCATCCGTGGCGGCAAGATCACTGCGGCGGGATGCGTGCTGCCCCTGTCCGGCAGCAATCATCTGAGCCTGGATCTGGGTACCCGGCACCGGGCGGGGGTTGGCATGAGCGAAGCCAGCGATGCGGTGGTGGTCATCGTTTCCGAGGAAACGGGCACCATCTCCGTGGCGGTGGACGGGATGCTCAAGCGCCATCTGGCTCCCCAGACATTGGAGCGCCTGCTGCAAAGCGAGCTGTGCGCCGACAATACCGCCGAGGAAGAGAATAACCTGGCCGCCTGGCTGCGGAGCAAATTGCGCAGACGGGAAGGGGAGGAACGCAATGAAAAATAAATTCGCCTCTGCGGCGCTCTCCGTGGTGATCGCTGTGCTGCTGTGGCTCTACGTGATCACAACCGTCAGTCCCGGCTCCAAGCAGACCTATTACAATGTCCCGCTGACACTGGGGAACGAAGCCGTTCTGGCGGAGCGGGGGCTGATGATCACTTATCAGTCCGCCAATTCCGTTACCCTGGAGCTCTCCGGCACCCGTACCGACCTGTCCAAGGTCACCTCCGCCAACATTACGGTGAAATCCGAATTGTCCAATATCTACGAGCCGGGGAATATGATCTCCGTGAGCTACTCCGTCTCTTTCCCGGGGAACGTGGCCAGCAATGCTTTCGTCATCGAATCCAAGAGCCCCGGCAGAATTTACCTGAATGTGGAGCGCCGGGTGTCCAAAGCCATCCCGGTGGAGATCAAATGGATCGGTTCCGTACCGGATGGCTTCATCGCCGACCGGGAGAATAAGCTGCTGGAATATCCCACGGTTCAGATCACCGGCCCCCAGTCCGTGACGGATCAGATCGAAAAGGCGGTCATCGAAGTGGATTTGACTGATTTGCGGGAATCCATCAGCTGGGACTGCCAGTATACTCTGTGCACTGCGGAGGATGAGCCGGTGGATGCCAGCCTGATCACCACCAATGTGGATCAGATCCATCTGGAAGTGCGCATCCAGCGGGTCAAGGACATTGCCCTGACCTATCATCTGGTGGAGGGCGGCGGCGCTACCGCCGAAAATGCGCAGATCACTCTGAGCACCGAAAAGATCCGTGTTTCCGGCAGCGAGGCTGCGCTGGAGCTGATGGGAGATCAGTTGGTGGTGGGCACCATCGACCTGTCTGAAATCGAAGCGGACACCACCAAGACATTCACCATCCCCCTGGAAGAGGGCATCACCAACTTGACCGGCATCTCCGAAGTGACGGCAACCATCACCCTGCGGGGCTTAAGCACCAGGGACTTCCTGATTCGCAAAATCAGTGAGGTGAATGTGCCGGAGGGGTTGGAGGTGGAGCTGATCACCCAGGAGCTGACCATGCGTGTCCGTGGCCCCATTGACCAGGTATCCAAATTGCAGGAGGAGGACATCATGCTCGTGGTGGACTTCACCGGTGCAGAAATTGGCACGGCCACATTCCCGGTGCGGGCAGTGTTCCCCGAGGGATTCAAGGATGTGGGAATGTTCAAGGTCGAAAGCGTATCCGCCAGCGTAATGGCGGAGGGGACGATGGCCGCTGCCACCGAGGAAACAATTTCGGAGGCGGTGGGCTGACCGCCCGCCCAAAATGATTTGATAAAAGGGGATAATCGCCATGGTGAAAAGCATGACCGGCTATGGCCGTGCGGTCGAGACGGTGAACGGTAGAGAATTCACCGTAGAAATTCGAAGCGTGAATAACCGCTACCTGGATTGCAATGTCAAATTGCCCCGGGCGCTGTCCTTTGGGGAGGATGCCGTAAAGCAGGCAGTGAAAACCCACGTCTCTCGGGGTAAAGTGGACGTATGCGTCTCGCTGCGCTCCGAGGGCGCACCGGAGGCATCGGTGACACTGAACCGGGAAATGGTCTCCGGTTATATCCAGGCCATGCGCCAGATGGCGCAGGAATTCGGCATTCAGGAGGACATCAGTGTGTCGCTGCTGTCCCGGATGAATGATGTGTTCACCGTGGAGAAACCCCAGGTGGACGAGCAGCAGCTGCTGGATGACCTGATGCAGGTGGTCAATGCCGCCCTTGCCGGCTATGATGCCATGCGTGCCAAAGAGGGAATGGCACTGAAAACGGATCTGATGACCCGGGGGCAGACCATCCGGAATCTGGTCACCCAGGTGGAGGCGGGCAATGCCCAAACGGTGGCGGACTACCGCACCCGGCTGTACCAGAAGCTCCAGGAGGTGCTGGCCAATACCGCCATCGACGAGAGCCGCATCCTGACGGAGGCCGCCATTTTTGCGGACAAGGTGGCGGTGGACGAGGAGACCGTCCGCCTGCGTAGCCATCTGGAGCAGATGGATTCCATGCTTGCTTCCGGCGGCGCCATTGGCCGCAAACTGGATTTCCTCTTGCAGGAGATGAACCGGGAGGCCAACACCATCGGCTCCAAGTGCACGGACTTGGCGCTGGCCAGAGTGGTGGTGGAGATCAAAGCGGAACTGGAAAAAATCCGGGAGCAAACCCAGAATATCGAATAATTCGGAAACAGTCAGGGGGCAAAAGGGATGAAACTTGTAAACATCGGTTTCGGAAGTTTGGTCAATGCCGGAAGAATCCTGACGGTGGTGGATCCGGATTCGGCACCCATCAAGCGAATCGTCCAGGAGGCCAGGGAGAGAGGAATGCTCATCGATGCCTCCTATGGCCGCAAGACCCGGGCGGTGCTGCTGATGGATACTGACCATGTGATCCTCTCTGCGCTGACCACCCAGGCGGTTGGGGAGCGCTGGCAGGGGAAATTGACTGAGGAAACACAGGAGGAAGAGCAAAATGAACGAGGGTAAGCTGTTTGTCATCTCCGGCCCGTCCGGTGTGGGCAAGGGAACTGCGATGAAAATCGCATTGCAGAATCGGGAGGATCTTTCCTTTTCCGTCTCCGCTACCACCCGCCAGCCCCGTCCGGGAGAGATTCCGGGAGAGAGCTACACTTACATCACCGTGGAGCAGTTCCGGCAGATGATCGACCGGCAGGAGTTCCTGGAATATGACGAACATAACGAGACCTATTACGGAACCCCCCTGGCTCAGCTGAACGAGAAGCGTGCACGGGGCCCCGTTCTGCTGGATATCGATCCCATGGGCGCAAAGCGGGTGAAAGCGGCGGCGCCGGATGCGGTGCTGATTTTCATCATGCCCCCCTCTGCCCAGGAGCTGGAGCGCCGCCTGCGCAACCGGGGCGATACCTCGGAGGAGCAGATCGTCATTCGCCTTGGCCGCTCCGCTTGGGAGATGGAGCAGAGTAGCTGGTACGATTACGTGGTGGTGAATAACGACCCGGAGCAGTGTGCGAAAGAAATTTTGGATATTGTTTCGAAATATTAAGGTAGCGATAGATCCGGTGACTCCCTCCGGGATAAACCGGTTAAAATAAAAATATACAAGATCATTGATTTTTGGAGGTTTTGGAATATGTTGTATCCCCCTGTTGCAGATTTGCTGAAGAATGTGGAGAGCCGTTATTTGCTGGTGAATGTGGTGGCCCACCGTGCCCGCCAGATTGCAGCCGAAGCGGAGACTTTCCACGAGGATCTGCCCGAGAAGCCCGTTACCATGGCCATTCAGGAAGTGGCCGACGGCGAACTCAGCGGATTCGTGAAAGAAGAGTACAAAAAGTAAGACGATGGCGTGGCGGCGTAGCCGCCTGACCGCCGGAAAATGGAGGGCTTATGATTGGGAAAATTGCGGTGCGTGCAGCCGTCTTTGCCATTGACAAGCCCTATTCCTATCGGATCCCGGAGGGAATGGAGTTGCAGCCCGGCCAGCGGGTTCAGCTTCCCTTTGGCCGTGGGAACCGCATGACGGAGGGAATCGTCCTCAGCGTTGAAAAAGGGGACGGGACTGGACTGAAATCAGTCGTCTGCCCCCTGGATGATGCCCCGCTGCTGTCGTCCCACCAGCTACAGCTGGCGGCGTTCCTGCGGGAGCGATATTTTTGCACCTTTTTCGATGCGGTGCGTGCCATGCTCCCGGCGGGGGTATGGTTCCATACCAAGGTAAAATTCTCCCTGACGGATGACCGCTCCTGGAAAACGGCAACCATCCGCAAGACCGGGGCGCTGGCCGTCCTGACCCGGTTGGAAGCGCTGGGGGGCGAAGGGGAGGAGACGGATCTGCGCCCGGCCTGCGAGTCCGACGAAGTTCTGTCCGGGGCACTGGAATATCTGCTGAAAAAGAAATGGATCTTCACCGCCCAGGAATACCGTCCCAAAATCTCCGACAAAACGGAGCAGGTGGCCACCCTTGCGGTGCCCGGGGAGCAGGCCATGGAATTCGCCGCATCCCGGGGAAAAACAGCCACCTTGCAGCGCAGCGTATTGGAGCTGCTGGCGGGGATGGGCAGCGGCGCAGTGAAAGATATCTGCTATTATACCGGGGCGACTCCGGCTACCCTGCGCCGGTTGGAGGCACTGGGTTATGTTACCCTGTCCCAGCGGCCGGTACTCCGCTGCCGGGAGATCAAACCGGCACAGATCCCCACGGAGCTGATTCTGAACGAGGAGCAGGAGGACTGCTTCCGGGGATTGTCCCAGCAAATGGAGCGGGAGAAGCCCGGGGTGGCGCTGCTGTATGGCGTGACCGGTTCCGGGAAGACATCGGTCTACATCCGCCTGATCCAGTACTGTTTGGAGCGGAACAAGACGGCGCTGCTCCTGGTGCCGGAAATTTCCTTGACCCCCCAGCTGCTTGGTTTGATGGCTGCCTGGTTCGGTGACCGGGTGGCGGTGCTCCACAGCAGTTTGGGAATGGGCGAACGCTACGACCAGTGGAAACGGGTGCGCTCCGGGGATGCCCGGGTGATCGTTGGTACCCGTTCGGCTATTTTTGCCCCCACTATGGAGTTGGGGGTGATCATCCTGGACGAGGAACAGGAGCACTCCTATAAATCGGAAAATTCTCCCCGCTACTGTGCCCGGGAAGTGGCCATCTGGCGGGGTGTGAAAGAGAATACATTGGTGCTGTTGGGTTCTGCGACCCCCAGTATCGAGAGTATGTACCGTGCGAAAAACGGGGACTATTCCCTCTATACCCTGCGCAATCGCTACAATGGCCGCCCCCTGCCGGAGGTGGAGATCGTGGATATGCGGGAGGAAGTGAAGATGGGCAACGACCTGTCCATCAGTGACCATTTGCGCACCGGGATATTTGAGAATCACCAGCGCCGGGCGCAGACGGTGCTCCTGCTGAATCGCCGGGGCAATAGCCGTGCCCTGGTGTGCGTGGACTGCCGGGAGGTGCCGGAGTGCCCCCGCTGCTCCGTGGCCATGACCTACCACAGCGCCAACGGGCGGCTGATGTGCCATTACTGCGGCTTTTCCCAGGCGGCGCCCCGGCGCTGCCCCAAATGCGGCAACGCACTCAAGCCCATGGGCACCGGCACCCAAAAGGTGCAGCAGGAGCTGCTGGAACTCATCCCGGAGCTGCAAATTCAGCGGATGGATGCCGATACCGTCAGTGCCGTCAATACCCATGAGGTCATCCTGGAACGCTTCCAGCGGGAGGAGATGGACGTGCTCCTGGGCACCCAGATGGTGGCCAAGGGGCTGAATCTGCCCAAGGTAACGCTGGTGGGGGTGCTGGATGCGGATCTCTCCCTGTATACCGGGGGATACCGGGCGGCGGAGACCACTTTCAACCTGCTGACCCAGGTGGTGGGGCGAGCCGGACGGGGGGAGGACAGCGGCCGTGCCGTGATCCAGACCATGGTGCCCCAGCATCAGGTGATCCGCCTGGCGGCGGAGCAGAATTACGATGGTTTCTACAGTATGGAAATCGAATTGCGCCGGGTGCAGAAAGCGCCCCCCTTTTCTGACCGGCTGATGGTGACCTTTCAGGGGGAGGAAGAGACGGCGGTGCTGCGTGGGGCGATCAAATTCCGGGACAGTTTGCTCCAGTGCCTGAGGCAGAATGAATTTGCCCAATATCAAATGGAGGTATTGGGTCCGGCTCCCTGCCCGGTGCCGAAGATCAATTATCATTACCGTTACCGCCTGACGGTGAACGGGTCGATGAACCGGCAGCTGCGGGGGCTGATCGCCTGGCTTCTCCGGGAATTCGGAAAAGACAAGGACAGCCGGGGAACCTCCGCCTTTGCGGATTTGAATGGATTTGAATGAGAAACAGGAGATAGAATTATGGGACTTCGTAAAATATTGACCACGGAAGAACCGGCGCTGCACAAAGTTTGCAGACCCGTTGAGAAATTTGACCGCCGACTGCACCATTTGCTGGACGATATGCGTGAAACCCTGGCGCAGGCCGAGGGCGTTGGCCTTGCGGCACCCCAGGTGGGGATATTGCGCCGGGTGGTGCTGGTGGACAATGGGGAAGAAGTCCTGGAACTGATCAACCCGGAGTTGCTGGAAACCGATGGCGAGCAGGAGGGAGCGGAGGGCTGCCTGAGTGTGCCGGGGAAATACGGCCTGGTGAAGCGCCCTTACTATGCCAAGGTCCGGGCGCAGAATCGCTTCGGCGAATGGTTCGAAACCGAGGGGGAGGAACTCACCGCCCGCTGCTTCTGCCATGAGCTGGATCACTTGGACGGAATCGTCTATACCGAAGTGATGGAGCGCTTCCTGACGGAAGAGGAACTGGAAGCGGAAGCGGAGGAATGAGCTTGCGAGTAGTCTTTATGGGTACGCCGGATATAGCGGCGACCTGTTTACAGCGGATCCTGGACGATGGGTTCCAGGTGGTGGGGGTTTATACCCAGCCCGATCGCCCCAAGGGGCGGGGAATGAAATTGGTTCAATCTCCCGTGAAGCAGATCGCTCTGGCAGCGGGCATCCCCGTTTTCCAGCCGGAGCATTTCCGGGAGGAAGAGACGGTGCAGCAGCTGCGGGAGCTGAAGCCCGATGTGTGCGCCGTGGTGGCCTATGGGCGCATTCTGCCCCAAGGGGTACTGGATGTCCCCCGATTCGGCTGCATCAATATCCATGCCAGTATTCTGCCCCAATATCGTGGTTCCGCCCCCTACCAGTGGGCGGTGCTGGATGGGCAGGAACAAACCGGCGTGACCGCCATGTATCTGGTGCGGGAGATGGATGCCGGTGACATCATCGATGTGAGTACAACACCCATTGACGGCAACGAGACGGCGGGACAATTGCTGGATCGTCTGGCAGTTCTTGGTGCGGCGCTGCTGAGCAAGACCCTTGGCCGCCTATCTGCGGGGGAAACCTTACCCCACAGAGCGCAGGATCCCCAGCAGGTCAGCTATGCCCCCATGCTGGACAAAACCATGTGCCCCATCGACTGGAACATGACGGCGCAGCAGGTGCATAACCGGGTGCGTGGGCTCCACCCCTGGCCGGTTGCCACCATGGAGCTGAATGGAAAACAGTTTAAAGTGCACGAGACCCGGGTCGTACCCGGCAACGGAAAACCCGGCGAAGTTCTGGGGCTGAATAAAACGGGACTGGTGATCGCCTGCGGCGAGGGTGCGGTGGAGATCCGCATTTTGCAGGCAGAGGGCGGAAAACGGATGGCCGCACCGGATTATTTCCGGGGGCATCCCCTGGATGCCTGATGGGCGCCCGGGAAACGGCGCTGAATGCGCTGATCGCCTGCCGCAAGGACGGGGCGTGGTCCAATGGGGTGCTGAAGCAGTTGATCGCCCGTGACCGATTGGATAGCCGGGATGCGGCGCTGGCCACCCGGCTGTGCTATGGGGTGGTGCAGAACCGGGCGCTGCTGGATTTTTATTTGGATCAGCTGCTCACCGGCAAACGATCCAGACTTCACCCGGCGGTGCGGGATATTCTCCATCTGGGGCTGTATCAACTGCGCTTTCTGGACAAGATCCCTGCCAGCGCTGCGGTGAATGAATCGGTGGAGCTGGCGAAAAAATACTGCCCCAGGCAGTCCGGTGCCCCGTCACTGGTCAATGGCGTACTGCGCAATGGGGTGCGCACCCTGGGCACCTGGCAGGAGCCGACCTCCTATGCCCAGCGCTATAGCCACCCGGATGAACTGATCACGCTGCTGAAAAAGAGCCTGCCCAAGGGGAAACTGGAGCCCATGCTCATTGCGGACAACCAGGCGCCCCCCACAACGGTTCAGGTAAATCTGCTGAAAACCACGGTGGAGGCGCTGGAAGCTTCCTTGATGCAAAAGGGCATCGGCTGCCAGCGGCACAGTTGGATGGAGGATGCCCTGATATTGACGGGTGTGGGGAATCTGGAGCAGCTGGAAGAATTCCGCCAGGGACTGTTCTATGTCCAGGATGTGGCATCTCGGCTCAGTGTGCTGTGCGCCGAATTGAAACCGGGTCAGCGGGTGCTGGATTGCTGCGCTGCCCCCGGGGGCAAGAGCTTTGCCGCCGCCATTGCCATGGCGGGGGAGGGAGAGATCGTTTCCTGTGACATCTATCCCCATAAGGCGGAGCTGATCGAATCCGGAGCAAAACGCCTGGGGATTTCCATTATCCACCCCCAGTGCCGGGATGCATCCGAAGAAAAAGAGGAATGGAAATCGGGCTTCCATGGAGTGATCGTCGATGTGCCCTGCTCAGGGTTGGGGATCATCCGTAAGAAGCCGGATATTCGATATAAGAATCTGGAAGAGTTGAAAGACCTTCCTGCATTGCAAAGCACCATTTTGGAGCGCCAGGCGGAGTTTGTCCGCCCGGGGGGCGTGCTGATGTATTCCACCTGCACCGTGCTCCCTAGGGAGAATGAGGAGGTAGTTGCGGCATTTCTGGAGAATCATCCGGAATTCCAGAGGGAGCCCCTGCCCCTGCCACCCAATTTCCCGAAAAATGAATCCGGGATGCTCACCCTCATTCCCGGGGAATTTGACAGCGACGGTTTCTTCATCTGCCGTCTGCGGAGGAAGCAATGAATCTGAAATCCATGACCCTGCCGGAGCTGTCCGCTCTGCTCAAGGAGCTGGGGCAGCCCCCATTCCGGGCAAAGCAGCTGTATACCTGGCTCCACCGGGGGGCAAGAAGCTATGACGAGATGACCAATCTCCCCGCTTCCCTGCGGGCAAAATTGGCAGAAAGCTACCCTATTTCCCCGCCGCAAGTCCTGCGCCGCCAGGAATCGGCCAGGGACGGCACCATCAAATATCTCTGGGAGCTGTCCGATGGCAACTGTGTGGAGACGGTGCTCATGCGCTACCATTATGGCAATACTGTCTGCATTTCCACGGAGGTGGGGTGCCGGATGGGGTGCGCTTTCTGCGCCTCCACCATTGGCGGCCTGGTGCGGCGGCTGGAACCTTTCGAGATGCTGGACGAGGTGCTGTTTACCCAGGTGGATTCCGGATTGCCCATTTCCCATATTGTTCTGATGGGAATTGGGGAGCCTCTGGATAATTTTGACAATGTGATGCGTTTTCTGGAACTGGTGAACAGTCCCGAGGGGATGAATATATCCATGCGCCATATCAGCCTGTCCACCTGCGGCCTGGTGCCCAAAATCGACGAGCTGGCCAAACGGAAATTGCAATTGACCCTTTCCGTTTCCCTCCATGCCCCCAATGATGCGGTGCGGGACAAAATCATGCCGGTGAACCGGGCTTACCCCAGCCAGGAATTGCTGGATGCCTGCCGCCGGTACTACCGGGAGACTTCCCGGCGCATTTCCTTTGAATATGCCATGATCGATGGGGTGAATGATTCGGTGGAGGATGCGAAAGAGCTGATCCGCCGGTTGAAGGGCTTGAGCGCCCATTTCAATTTGATCCCCTTGAACCATGTGGAGGAGAGTCCCCTGAAGCCCAGCAGCAAGGCTGCCGTGGCAGCATTCCAGAAAACCCTGGAAGAGGGGGGCATCACCGCCACCGTCCGCCGCACCCTGGGCGGAGATATCGATGCCTCCTGCGGGCAGTTGCGCAGAAAATACACCCGTGAACAATGTGACGGGTAAAAAGAGACGAGGTGAATGCCCATGCAGTGCTGGGGCTTGACAGACAAGGGCAGCGTGCGCAGAATGAATCAGGATGCCTACGAGATTCGCCAGCTGGATAAGAACACCCTCCTGTGCGCCGTGTGCGACGGTATGGGCGGCGCCAAATCCGGCAATGTGGCCAGTACCCTGGCAGTGGACGTATTCTCCCAGGAGATCCAGCGCACCTGGACGGCCAATATGGAATGGGACAGAGCTGACCAGATCATGAAAAACGCCGTAAAATTGGCCAATTTCACCGTTTATGACCAGGCAATGCAGTTCGAGGAATTCTCCGGCATGGGTACTACTCTGGTGGCCGCATTCCTCCGGGGGGGCAAGGCATCCATCGTCAATGTGGGCGACAGCCGTGCCTACGTGATCAATCAAAAGGGCATCCGCCAGATCACCCGTGACCATAGCGTGGTGCAGATGATGGTGGATCGGGGGGAGCTGACGGCGGAGATGGCCAAGCACTACCCCGGGAAGAATCTGATCACCCGGGCGGTGGGGACGGAGATGACCGTCAGCTGCGATATTTTCCGCCAGGAGCTGTCAAAGGGGGATTTCCTCCTGCTGTGCAGCGATGGGCTGAGCAATATGATGGACGATCAGGAGATCCTCTTCGAGGTTGTCCATGGCGTGAACAAGGAGCGCTGCTGCAAGCGCCTGCTGGACATCGCCATTTCCCGGGGATGCCCGGATAATGTGACCAGTGTGCTGGTGCGAGTATGACCGGCGGTCAGGAAGGAGCTATTTGAATATGAATCAATATATTGGACAGCTGCTGGATGACCGCTATGAACTCCTGGAGGTCATCGGCACCGGCGGAATGGCCGTTGTATACAAAGCCCGCTGCCACCGGCTGAACCGGCTGGTTGCGGTGAAAGTTCTGAAAGACGAATTCCTGGGGGATGAGGAGTTCCGCCGCCGCTTTCGGGCGGAGGGAGAGGCAGTCGCCATGCTCAGCCACCCCAATATTGTGCAGGTGTTCGACGTTTCCGCATCGGACAGCGCATACTATATCGTGATGGAATTGATCGACGGGATCTCCCTGAAACGGTATATGGAAGTGAAAGGGATCCTCAACTGGAAAGAGACCCTCCATTTCGCCACCCAGATCGCCAAGGGATTGGAGCACGCCCATAGCCGTGGCATCGTCCACCGGGACATCAAGCCCCATAATGTGATGGTGCTGAAAAACGGTTCGGTCAAGGTGATGGATTTCGGCATTGCCCAGGTGATGAACAAGAGCAATACCCTCACCAAGGAGGCTCTGGGTTCCGTCCATTACATCTCCCCGGAGCAGGCCAAGGGCAGTTTCACCGACAGCCGGTCGGATATCTATTCCCTGGGCGTTGTGATGTTCGAGATGATGACCGGCCGCCCCCCCTATGACGGCGATTCGCCGGTATCCGTGGCCATTCAGCATATCAATGGTGGCGCACCCCTGCCCACCAGTCTGAATCCCAATATCCCCGCGGGAATGGAGCAGATCATTATGAAGGCCATGGCGCTGGAGCCGAAGGATCGCTATTCCAGCGCCACGGAGCTGCTGAACGATTTGGAGGAATTCCGGAAGAATCCCGCCCTCACATTCGATTATCAAACGCTGATCGATTCCGCAACCAGGAAGATCCCCGCCGTTTCCACCGGAAATCCCAAGCCGAAAACCACGGCGGAAAAAATCGCCCAGGCAAAGGGCGGCACCAGCCGAACGGAGCTGAATCCCGCCCCAGCCCGCAGCGGTACCGGGCGGGTGAATGAGCCCGTGACCCCGGCGGTTCCCTCCGGCCGAAGCCAGGAGGCACTGGCACGTGCCAGGAAACGCCGGGAGGAGGAAGCCCGCCGGGATGCCCAGCGCAGCCGCACGGCTACCATTGCGGTGGTGACATGCAGCGTGGTGGCGATCATTGCCATTGTGGTGTTCCTGGCCGCCATTTTCAACGGCTTTCTCCTGAACCAGGACAAGGGACGGGTGGAGGTTCCCTACCTGACGGGGAGTATGTATGCGGAGGATTTCAGCATCCGCTATCCCAATTTCACCATTCGCCTCCTGCCCCAGCAATATGACGATTTCTACGTATCGGGGCAGATCATGCACCAGGAACCGGCGGGCGGCTCCCTGGTTGCCAAGGGGACGGAAATTTTCCTGACCATCAGCATGGGGGAAGAGCCCAAGGTGAAGCTGATGGAGGATCTGGTGGGCGTGACCCAGGATCGAGCCACTTCTTTCCTCATCGGCCAGGGCCTGAAAACCCTCGTCCGGGAGGAAGCCAGCGACGAATATCCCGCCGGATGCGTGGTGCGCACGGAGCCCGCCGCCGGGGCGGAGCTCAGCGATGACCAGACGGTCAAGCTCTATATCAGCACCGGCCCCAGCAAACAGGAAGCCAAGATGCCCAATGTGATGAATGTGGAGAAGAATATGGCCTTGCAGGTGCTGGAGCAGTTGGGATTCAAGAATGTATCCACGGACAGTGTCTACAGCGCCACGGTCTCCCCGGGTAATGTGGTGACCCAGTCGGTGGATGCCGACGTAACGCTGGATGTGACGACCCCCATCGTGCTGCGGATTTCCGATGGGCCGGAGCCCCAGTCCGTGATGTTCAATATCCCCCAGCGGGAGGAAGCTTACGACCTGATCATCTGCCCCAAGGGACAGGTGGGGGAGCCGGTGGCTACCGCCGTTATCCAGCCGGGAGTCAGTTACTATACCGTGTCCCTGGTGGGCTACGGAGAGCAGGAATACGACCTGTATATCGATGGAGAATTTTACCAGTCTATGAAAGTGGCGTTTGGCAATGAGTGAGCAACAAACGGGGCGGATCATCCGCTCCCTCAGCGGATTCTATGATGTGCAGCTGCCGGAGGAAGTGATTTCCTGCCGGGGGCGGGGCATCCTGCGCAAGCAGCATATCACCCCCCTCACCGGCGACCTGGTTCAGATCACCCTGGAGCGGGGCAAGGGAATGGTGGAATCGGTGCTCCCCCGACGCAACAGCTTTGTCCGCCCGGCGGTGGCCAATGTGGATGCACTGGTGATTTTCGCAGCCAGTGTCAACCCGGTGACGGAGCCGTTCCTCATCGACCGGGTGACGGCCATTGCGGGGAACCAGAATGTGCCCTGCATCATCTGCATCAACAAAAGCGACCTGGATTCCGGGGAGAATTTGCGCACCATCTATGAAAAGGCTGGATTCCCCGTGATCACCACCAGCGCCGTCACCGGCGAGGGGATCGAATCGTTGCGTTCTTTCCTCCGGGGCAAGCTCACGGCCTTTACCGGCAACTCCGGAATCGGCAAATCCAGCATGCTCAATGCCCTGTGCCCGGCGCTGGCGCTCCCGACGGGAGAGGTATCCGAGAAATTGGGGCGTGGGCGGCATACCACCCGCCATGTGGAGCTGTATTCCCTGGGGGAGGATACTTTCGTAATGGATACGCCGGGATTTTCCTCCTTTGATACGGATCAGATGGATGTGATCCTCAAGGAGAATCTACAGTATGCTTTTCCGGATTTTGCGCCCTACGTGGGCAAATGCCAGTTCGCCGACTGCGCCCACCGGGCGGAGCCGGGATGCGCCGTTCGCAATGCCCTGGCTCAGGGGCAACTGGTGCCCAGCCGCTACGATAGCTACCTGCGGCTGTATGAAAAAGCCTCCCAAATCAAGCAATGGGAGCTGAAGAATCCATAAAAGAACGTGCCGCATCCGGCATTTTACGGAGTGCAGCACGTTTTTCCTATTTCCCTATTGCAAAATGCAGGATAAGCCGATATACTAAACGAGTATGAATATGATTTTTAGGAGAGAGAAAACAAAAATGGAAACCAAGACCTCAACCCCCGTATCCACCCAGGTGCAGGAGAATAAGATGGGCGTTATGCCCGTGGGGAAGCTCCTGTTCAATATGGCGCTGCCCATGATCATCTCCATGATCGTCCAGGCGATGTACAATGTGGTGGACAGTATTTACGTATCCCAGGTATCCGAGAGTGCAGTCACTGCCCTGTCCCTGGCGTTCCCGGTGCAGAATCTGCTCATCGGCTTCGGCATGGGCATCGCCGTGGGCGTGAATTCCCTGCTGTCCAAGAGCCTGGGAGAGAAGAATCAGGAGGCCGCCAACTACGCCGCCGGTAACGGCATTTTCCTGCTGCTGATTTCCGTGGTGCTGTTTATTCTGTTCGGCATTTTCGGGGCGAAGCCTTTCTTTGCCATGCAGTCCGATGTGGCGGAGACGGTGGAGGGCGGTGCGGCTTATACCAGCATCTGCTGCATATTCTCCCTGGGGTGCTTCACCCAGATGTTGGGGGAGCGACTGCTCCAGGCTTCCGGCCGGACGGTTTACTCCATGATCAGCCAGTCCATCGGCGCCATTATCAATATTATCCTCGACCCGGTGTTCATCCATGGCTACTGGGGCGTGCCCGCCATGGGTGTGGCCGGTGCAGCGGTGGCCACGGTGATCGGCCAGTGGATCTCCGCCGTTGTGGTTGTGATCTTTAATCTGAAATTCAATCCGGATGTGCAACTGGCGCTGAAATACGTGAAGCCCAGAGCCGAAACCATGAAGCCCGTGCTGGCAGTTGGCATCCCCACATTGGTGATGAACAGCATCAGCTCCGTGATGAATTTCGGCATGAACCAGATTTTCCAGAGCTTCCAGGAGACGGCAACCGGCGTATTCGGCATCTATTATAAATTGCAGAGCTTCTTCTTCATGCCCCTGTTCGGCATCAACAATGCGACCATTTCCATCATCGCCTATAACTACGGCGCCCGGAAGCCCAAGCGGATGACGAAGACCCTGAAACTTGCCTGCGTGGTGGCGTTCTGCTTTATGCTGCTGGGTCTGGCCGTGTTCCAGCTGGTGCCGGAGGTGCTGCTGGGATTGTTCAACCCCTCGGAGGAATTCCTGAGCATGGGCGTGAAAGCCCTGCGCATCGTCAGCATCCATTTCCCCGTTGCCGCTTTCTGCATCATTCTGGGTGCCAGTTTCCAGGCGCTGGGCAACGGCATCTATTCCACCATTACCTCCCTCTGCCGCCAGCTGGTGGTGCTGCTGCCCGTAGCGTATCTGCTGAGCCTGACGGGGAATGTGGACAATGTGTGGTGGAGCTTCCCCATTGCGGAGGTGGCCAGCGCAATCGTCACCCTGACCCTGTTCCGTCGGCTGTACCGGAATAAAATCAAACCGATGCTGCAATAAATAAGCGCCTATGAAGAGATATCTGATTCGATTCCTGTCCTTTGCGCTGTGCGCAGCGCTGCTTTTTGCCGGTGTGCCCGTTCCCGGAAGCGCCGAATGGAACGCTGGAACGGAACTCACTTTCTCCCAAATGGAGTATACCCGGCCGGATCTGGAGGAAATGCGTTCCATCCTGGATCATGTCTGCACACTGGCGCAGGGGAAAGGCGCCATCTCCATCTTGAATGGCGTGGGAGATTTTTACGATGCCTATGACTGGTTCTATACCTGCTATTCCCTGGCGGATATCCACTACAGCATGGATTTGACGGATACATACTGGCGGGAGGAGAATGATTTCTGTGTCTCCGCTTCCGGCCAGGTGGATCAGATGCTGACGGAGCTCTATACCGCCTTGGCGGCCTCCCCGGTGAGGAACAAGCTGGAGAAGATGTACTTCGGGGAGGGCTTCTTCCTGTATTATGACGATGAAACGGATGAAGAGGCGGATGAAAGACTGTCTTCACTGTATAGCCGGGAATCGGAGCTGATTTTGGAGTATTATACGGAGTCTGCCAAGGGTAGCACCATTCTGGGCAGCATCCTGCAAAGGGAAAATCAGATGGCGCAAATCCTGGTTGACCTGATTTCCGTGCGGAACGACATCGCCGGGGAACTGGGCTACGACAGTTATGAAAGCTATGCCTATGATTACCTCTATCTCCGGGACTATACCCCGGAGCAGATGGCGACCCTGCTGGAGGAGATCCGCCGGGAACTGGTTCCGCTGTACATTCGCCATTGGCAGGAAGCCTACACCGAGGAACCCTCCACCCAGGAGGGAATGCTGGATTATCTGCGCACTGCGGCGAGCGCCATGGGCGGGACGGTTCAGGATGCATTCGACCTGATGGAGCGCCGGGAACTATATGACATCAAGCAGAGCCGGAAGAAATACAATTCTTCTTTCGAAACGTTCCTGCTCAGTTATGGGGTTCCCTATGTGTTTGTCTGCCCGGATGGCAGCGAATATGATAATCTGACCTTTGCCCATGAATTTGGCCATTTCTGCAATGACTATGCTCTGGGCTATCAGAATTCCAGCGTGGATACGGGGGAGGTTTTCTCCCAGGCGATGGAGTATCTGTCACTGCTCTATGCCGCCGATGGGGAACTGCTGACCGGGGTGAAGCTGGCGGACAGCCTGTGCACCTATGTGGATCAGGCACGTTATGCCCAATTCGAGCGGGAGATGTATCGCCTGCCGGAGGAGGAGCGGACGGTGGCGGGGCTGAAAGCGCTGTATGGGGAAATCTGCGCAGAATATGGCGCAGAGGATATCCCGGAGGATGACTTTGTCTATGTCACCCATTTCTATACCGATCCGATGTATATTTGCAGCTATATCGTCTCCAACGATGCGGCGATGCAGATTTACCAAATGGAATTGGAGGAATCGGGAGCAGGTCTGCACTGCTTCGAAGAGAATCTGTATAATCCGGAATATCTTTTCCTGGCCTTTTTGGACGGCGCCGGACTGGACAGCCCCTTTGCCCCCGGCCATATGACCCAGATGGCGGAAACGTTCACCCGGATTCTGGAAGATACTGCCGCCGCTGCCTGAGCGTATCATTTTCACCCCTGGGCAAATACTAGCTCAGAGGTGAAAGAGGATGAAACAGGACGAAAAAAGAAACACGAACTGGGAGATGGCCGACCCCAAACCCCCGGTGATCCAGTCGCAGACCACCCACAGAGCCAAATGAGAAAAAGCCAACTGCAATCCACGGCAGTTGGCTTTTTTGAATTTCGGTCAGGGAATGGGATGCTGGCGGATGTATTCGTCCAGGATCTCTCCGGCCAGCGCCACCAGCCGGGCGCAGGGACGGGAAGCATAAAAATCCTCCGTTCTGGGGGTGGGATTGGGGTCGGAGGGGGGATTTTTCAGGATTTCACGGCAGATGATGCTCTGCTCCCGCTCCCGGAATGCTCCGGCCAGCTGCTGCACCAGGGCGTAGTGCTTCCGCTTGGCTTCGTCATCCCCGGGGGTATCGTAGCCATACAGCAGCCCTGCCACCAGCAGCATCCCGCTGACGGCACCGCATACCTCCCGCATCCGTCCCATGCCTCCGCCGAAGGAACTGGATAGCCGGGCGGCCTGATCCGGCGTGAAGCCGGTGCGGTCACAGTAGGCCACCACAACGGACTGGGCGCAGTTGTACCCCTGCATAAAGAGCGCCGCCGCCTTTTCGCCATGGTTCAGGGCTTGGGGCGCTGAACCGGAATGGGTTTGATTTTGATGCATGGTGGATAACCTCCTTATGAAAAAAGTGGCGCTGCGCAGGCAGCACCACTTTTGGGGAAACGATTTTTATTTGCCTGCGTTGGCAATCTGGGCGGCAACTTCTGCGGCGAAGTCGTCAACCTTCTTCTCGATGCCCTCACCCTTGACGAAGTGGACGGCATCCACGAACTTCACGGTAGCGCCCAGCTTCTTGGCGGCATCAGCGATATAGCCCTCCACGGAGCCGCTGAACAGGTCGCTGCGGACGAAGTCCATCTGCAACAGGCAGTTCTCTTTGTAGAAGTTGGCGATCTTACCGGCAGCGATCTTCTCCTTGACCTGAGCGGGCTTGCTGGCCATCTTCGGGTCATTCTCCATCAGAGCGATCTGCACTTCCATCTCGTGGTCAACATCGGCCTGGGGCACGTTGGTCTTGTCCCAGTACTTGGGGTTCATAGCAGCGATCTGCATGGCAACGTTCTTGCCGATTTCGGTGACGTCTGCATCACCCTCCACAGCCAGGTTCACCAGAACGCCGTGGGAGCCGCCGGCGTGGACATAAGCAACGCTCTTGTTGTCGGCGAAGCGAGCGAAGCGGCGAATTTGCAGGTTCTCACCGATGGCCATGACCTTCTCGGGCAGGATGCCGGAAACGGTCAGAGCGGAGCCGGGGTAGGTGCAGTTCATCAAGGCATCCAGGTCGGCGGGGTTGTCCTTGATGACAACGGTAGCCAGATCCTTTACGAATGCCTGGAAAGGAGCGGAGTTGGCGCAGAAGTCGGTTTCGCAGTTGACTTCCACAACGGCGGCCACGCCGCACTCGGGGCATACGGTGGCGTAAGCCATGCCCTCGGCAGCCACACGGCCGGCTTTCTTGGCGGCCTTGGCCAGACCCTTTTCACGCAGCCAGTCAACGGCCTTTTCCATATCGCCGTCGGTAGCCTGGAGCGCTTTCTTGCAGTCCATCATGCCGACATTGGTCATTTCACGCAGTTTCTTAACGTCCTGAGCAGTAAAAGCCATTTTGGTATCCTCCTTAAGGTTTGCGGATTATTCCGCTTCTTCGGTAGCGGGAGCAGCCTCTTCGGCGACGACGTCCTCACCCTGGCGGCCCTCGATGGCGGCGTTGGCCATGGCGGAGGCGATCAGGCGGATGGCACGGATGGCATCATCGTTGCCGGGGATCACGTAGTCGATCTCGTCGGGGTCGCAGTTGGTATCCACGATGGCGACGATGGGGATATTCAGCTTGCGGGCTTCGGCGATGGCATTGCGCTCCTTGCGGGGGTCAACAATGAACAGAGCAGCGGGCAGCTTCTTCATCTCTTTCACGCCGCCCAGGTATTTTTCCAGCTTTTCGATCTCGGCCTGGTGCTTGATAACTTCTTTCTTGGGCAGCATTGCGAAAGTGCCGTCCTCTTCCATCTTGCGCAGCTGAGCCAGACGGTCGATACGGG
>CAZTYB010000020.1:0-28317 GCA_964617595.1 uncultured Oscillospiraceae bacterium
GGCTTTCAGCATTCCCGGCTCCCGGGCGGGGAGCCCCGCCTTCATGGGGAAGTCGGTTTTGGGGGTGATGATGGTATTTTTATAATCCATGATTGATCAATCCTTTCTTAAAATAAAAATGCCCCGTCTCTTCAAATCCAAAGAGACAGGGGCACATAAACCTCTGCGGTACCACTCTCGTTCCGGCACAGAGCCGACACTCAAATTGCGCTGTAACGGGCGCAAACCCGGCGCAGTCTACTTACCTGGAAGCAATCTCATCGCAATCTCGTCCCCCTCTCTGAGGGGGATGTCAGCCGATCAGGCTGACAGGGGGAGTGTCGTTGGTCGAATGGTGCGAACCACCGATTTCAGTACACTCCCTCAGTCAAAATCGGTTCCGAAGAGCCGATTTTGACAGCTCAGCCTAAAGGCATGGCTTCGCTCACCTCTGAGAGGGAGCCAAGGGTGAGCGGATAACATTGTCAAAAAGGTGTTCTTTGCGCTGCTTGGAGGGGATAAGCGAAACCGTCCGCCTGCTGCCTTGCACCGGCCGGCAGCTCTCTGGAGGGGAAATGGCAACGCCCGTGTCCTCGTCATAGCAATGGGGGTATGGGGAGAAGAATTATTTCTGAGTGGGGTCGTAATTCCGGCCGAACTGGAGATTCAGGTTGGAAAAGCGGCTGGTGGTGCTGTCGTGGGTGGGGTGCTTGGGGGCGGCGGCGGGGGCGGCATCCTGGGTGGTACCCACGATGGCTTCCAAACTCTGGGAGATTTCGCCCACAACGGCATCGCCGTCATATACGTCAGCGCTCTTGGCAGCGGGAGCCGCTGCGGGGGCGGCGGGGGCTACCGGAGCAGCAGGCGCCCCATGGGTAGCGGGGGTTGCTGCGGGGGTGACGTTGGCGTTCTTGATGCGATCCAGCGCCTGGATGCACTGCTGCATCTGGGACTGAATTTCGGTAATGCGGGTGGCGGCAGCCTTGCGGGCTTCGGCAACACGAGCTTTCTCAACGGCCACCAGGGCATCGGCGCTGGGGCCTTTCTGGGCGGGTGCAGCGGCGGGAGCCGTGGCGGCAGCGGACTGCGCCTGGCGGAGCATCTGGTTGGCCTTTGCCTGGGCATCCTGGAGCAGCTTCTCGGCGGAGCGGCGGGCATTTTCAACCGCATCCTTTGCGGCGGCCTCGTTCTTGCGGTATTCTTCCAGCTTGCCGACCAGGACACGCATCTTGCTCTTGAGCAGGGCGTTTTCCTTGTACAGCGTGACGTAATCCTCGGTCAGGGGCTCCAGGATCTTGTCCACCTGCTCCATGTCATAGCCATGGCGGGTCTGGCTGAAGGAAATCTGGTCAATTTGCTGCGGAGTGATCATGATCTATTTCTCCTTTCGGGATTTTATGAATGAAATGGGCGAAGAATCAGATATAGCTCTCCACCTCGGCCTGGAGCGCCTCCAGGTCACCCACGATATCCATATTGTGGGGGCAGAAGAGGTAGGCGGACTGGGCGATCTTCTTCACGTCGCCGTCCAGCGCATAGACACACCCGGACAGGAAATCCACCACCCGGCGAGCCATGGCCTTGTCCACATTCTCCATATTGACGATCACGGCCTTGCTGCTGCGCAGGTCATCGGCGGCCTTGGAGGTGTCGTTGAAATGGTTGGGGCGGAAGAGCACCACCTCCTGCTTGTTCCTGGCGGAGGAAGCGGAGTTCATGCTCAGCACCTGGCCGCTGAAACCGGAGGAAGACCCGGAACCGGAGGAACTGGGAATCACGGGAGCGGAGAAGCCGAAGTCATCCTCTTCTTCGGGCAGCTCGATATCCGCAGGGGGTGCCACGGGAGCCGGGGCAGACCGGCGGGGTGCACGGCGGGCGGGGCGCTCTTCGGGTTCCTCATACTGGTCGAGGGATTCGTCCTCGTCCTCGTCGTAATCATCGTAATCGTCATCGGCATAGGATTGGGTAAGCTTCTTTACGTTATCCCAAAAACTCATTTTCTTTTTCTCCTCCTGATATGTTCACATCACGCTGGATGTATCATTGCGTATCCCGGCGGGCGCCGAAGATGGCGGCACCTGCTCGAACCATGGTGCCCGCAAACGGACAGCATCCCGAAATCATCGGACGATCCCATGGATAAACAGTCTACCTTAACATTATCGTATTTTTTCCTCCGTATGTCAACACATAAATCGGACATTTTTAGAAAAAATTTTACAATATCTCCCTTTTTTTGGGAAAGTGGCGGGATTTCCGCCGGTACTTTGATACATATGTTCGGGTATTGGGCACATTCCCCCGATGGTCTGCCCCGCTGCGCCAAAAAAGCGGCGGAAAGTCCGCCGCTTTTGGTGGGGGTGATTACACGGTTGCAGCAGCGGCCTTTAGCGGCCGAATGGGGGCAAGGGTGGAGATGGCGTGCTTGTAGATCATCTGCTGCCGCCCGTCCGTCACCAGCACCACCACGAAGCTGTCAAAGCCCGTGATGGTTCCCCGGAGCTGAAAACCGTTCATCAGGAACAGGGTCACCGGGACTTTATCCCGGCGCACCTCCTTCAAAATGGCATCCTGTAAATTGATTTGTTCGGTCATATGTATACCTTCTTTCTCCAAAATGGTATGCATATGCTATCATAATTCAGCTGTCGTTTTCCTGCAAAACCCGTCGTGCCCGGTGAAGAATTTCTTCCGTGGATTCCCCCTCCCGGCGAAGGAGCCAGTGCATCTTGTCATTGCGCCGGAACCAGGTCAGCTGGCGCTTGGCATAGCGGCGGGAGGACTGGCGCACCTGGTCGGCGGCCAAATCCACCGTGATTCGCCCATGGATGGCATCCACGAATTCCTTGTAGCCGATGGCCTGCATGGCGGTGGCGCTGCCCGGTACCCCGGAGGCAAGCAAATTCTCAATTTCTTCCATCAGCCCCATTTCCAGCATGACCCCCACCCGGGAATCGATGCGGTCATAGAGGGTCTGGCGGCACTCAAAATCCAGCCCCAGCCAAACCGGATGGAATTTGGGCGGGATGGCCTGGGTGCGCAGATTGTGGGCGGTGATGGTTTCGCCGGTTTCGTAGTACACTTCCAGCGCCCGCAAGATCCGCTTGCGGTCAAATGCCCGCTGCGCTGCTTCCGGGTCGATGGCACGGAGCTTGCGCACCATGGCTTCCAGCCCCAGTTCGTCCGCCTGGGCTTCCAGCGCCTCCCGAACGCCGGTGGAGGGGAAGGGGGCGAAATCATTGCCCCGGATCAAGCTGTCCATATACAGTCCCGTGCCTCCGGCGATGATGGCGGTTTTGCCCCGGGCAAGGATATCCTCCACAATGGGGGTGGCCTCGGCGCAGTAGCGGCTGACGGAGTAATTCTCCTCCGGCTCCGCCACGTCGATCATATGGTGGGGGATCCCCCGGCGCTCTTCGGGGGTGGGCTTGGCGGTGCCGATATCCATGCGGCGGTAAACCTGCATGGAATCGCAGGAGACCACCTCCCCGTTTAGTTCCCCGGCCAGCTCCACAGCAAGCGCAGTTTTGCCGGAGGCAGTGGGGCCAGCAATGCAAATGAGTTGATTCATCATATTCCTCAGGTTCGTTTGAATTGTTTCTCCACCTGCTTCTTGCTCAGGGTAATGCAGATGGGGCGGCCATGGGGGCAGTATTTCAGGTCTTCCCGCTCCATCACGGCTCTGGCGATGGCCAGCAGCTCCCGCTCATCGGTGACCCATCCGGCCTTGATGGCGGCTTTGCAGGCGACAGTATGGAGCAGTTCGTCCCGGACGGTATCCTTTCGCTCCCGGCGGCCGGACAGCAGGTCAGCAGCCAAACTCTCCACCGCTTCGGCGGCATCCTCCGGGTTCAAGTCCATGGGAATTTGCCGCAGGAGGAGGGTATTGTCCCCGAATTCCTCCATCTGGAAGCCCAGTTCCTCCAGCATTGCCAGATTCTCCAGTAATTCCGCCGCTGCGGCAGGCATCAGCCGCACGGCAATGGGGGAAAGGAGCAACTGGGAAGAAATCCCCTCCTGATTCGCTTTCAATTTGTCAAATAAGATCCGCTCGTGGGCAGCGTGCTTGTCGATGAGGAAAGCCTCCTCCCCCTGCTCCACCAGAATATAGGTTCGGTACAATTCCCCAACCATGCGCCAATCCGGCACTTGGGGCAGCGCAATTTCCTGCTGCTCCATCTCCGGTTCCGGCTCCGCCACCGGTTCCACCGGAGGCAATTCCGGCAGGAAATCCGGCAGAGCATCCGGTTCCTCCTCTACCGGTTTTGGGTGCTTTGGAACGGGTCTGGGAGGCGGCGGGGGGATCTCCCCCGGGGCTACCGGTTCCGGAGAACGCAGGATCACCTGGCTGGGAACGGGGGGCTGCCTGGGCAGCTTGGGGATCATAGCCGATGCGGCGGCAGCGGCGCTCTTCTCCGGCTGGGGGACATCCGCCAGGGCGGAGGCAAACTGCTTGTATTGCTCCGCCGTCATGGTGCGGTAGAAATCCTGCTTCGGCGCAGCCGTGCTCCTGGGTTGGGTGGGCGCAGGGGGGGTGACGGGATTCGGTGCCTCCTGCTTGTGGGAGAACTGCACCTGGGGGCGGTCGGCGGTTTTGTTCAGCGCCGCCAGAACTCCGTAGTGCACGCAGTCGAATACGGTCTTTTCGTTCAGGAATTTTACCTCCGTCTTGGCCGGATGGACATTCACGTCCACCGCATTGGCCGGAAGATGCAGATGCAGCACGCAGGCGGGGAATTTGCCCACCATCAGCTGATTGCGGTAAGCTTCCTCCAGCGCCGTTACCAGCAGCCGGGATTTCACCGGGCGGCCATTGACGAAGAAAGTCTGGAAATTGCGGCTGGGGCGGGAGGCAGAGGGCTTGGACACATAGCCCGTGAGGCGATGATCGTCCCATTTGCTGTCCACCTGGGTCATGACGGCGAAATCCCGGCCATAAACGCAGTACACTGCCGTCTGGAGCGATCCGTCCCCGGGGGTGGTGAGGACATTCTTGCCGTCCCGCACCATCTGGATGGCCACATCCGGATGAGCCAGGGCTTGCAGCTGCACCGCTGCCAGCACCCTGCTCCCCTCCACGGAATCGGATTTCATAAATTTCATCCGGGCGGGGGTATTGTAAAACAAATCACGGATGATGATGGTGGTACCCTCCGGGCAACCGGCCTCGCTCTGCTCCGTGATCTGCCCGGCATCCAGATGGAGACTAGTTCCGGCCAGCGCCCCGGCGGTTTTGGTCATCAGGTCGATGCGGCTGACGGAGGCAATGGCCGCCAGTGCCTCCCCCCGGAAACCCATGGTAGAGATCTCCCCCAGGTCTTCCGCCCTGCGCAATTTGGAGGTAGCGTGGCGGAGGAAAGCTGTTCTTGCATCCTCCGGCTCCATGCCGCAGCCGTTATCCGTCACCCGCAGGAAAGTCATGCCCCCGTCACGGATCTCGATGGTCACCTTGGTGGCACCGGCATCCACTGCGTTTTCCAGCAGTTCTTTCACAACGCTGGCCGGGCGCTCCACCACCTCACCGGCGGCAATCAAATTGGCAATATGGGTGGGCAGTTGAATAATTGCGGGCATGAGATCACCTCGTCTTAGAAATAACAATGCCCGTAGGGGAGGCGTTCCGCCTCCCGCCGCACAGGCAGAAAATGCACAATGTTGGATGAATGGTGCAGGGGGAATAGGATTGAGTCCTTGGCTCCCCTGAAAGGGGAGCTGTCAAAATCGGCTCTTCGGAACCGATTTTGACTGAGGGGTTTTGTGCAGAGCGTTTTCGCATTCGCTTTCGATAAACCGTGATTTTCTACCGCAAACCCCTCCGTCACGACCTTCGGTCGTGCCACCTCCCCTTTCAGGGGAGGAAAAAGGCGCTACAAAATATTCACCATAGAAATGGTATTGATGATCATGTGGGTCAAGATGGGGGCGGTGAGGGTGCCACTGAACTGGAATCCGGCGGCCAGAATCAGCCCGGCGGGCAGATACTGGACAAAACACAGCCCCAGCTGCCCGGCGGAATACTGCCCCACATACCCAACCACGTGCACAGAAGCAAACACGGCGGCGGACAGGGCATAGGCAAATTTGTTCCCGTGGCGCCGGGCGGTGCCGAAAACAAGGCCACGGTAGATGCATTCCTCCGTCACCGGTGCCAGCAGCACCGTGGCCAGGGCAGTCAGCACCACATTTCCCCGACGCATGGCGACGATGGTTTCGTCATTGACATTGAAGAATCCCGGGTCGATGCAGCGAATCAGGGCGGTCATCCCCTCCTGGGCGGCATAGTACGCCCCCAGGGAAAGGGCAACGGTGAGCAGCAGCTTCACCGGATGCGCAGCGGCACTATGGAGATTCTTGGACAGGAAGCGGCGAAAAATCAAGCTGATTGCCAGGAAGCTAACCAAATGATAGGAGAAATTCACTTCCGCACTGCCAAAGCTCCAGGGGAGCCACAGGGCGATTTGATTGACCAAGCTGGGCAGAATCAGCATCTGCACGGCGAAGAAGCACCATCCCCACCGGCGTTCGGTTGCGGATAATTGGGTCATGGGTTCACCCCAGCATTTTGCGGAGCTTGTATAGCTCGTTCATGGCCTCGATGGGGGTGAGGGTCTCCACATTGATGGAGCGCAGGGCGGAGGCGATATTCTGCCGTGCCAGCTCCTCCATGCTCACCTGGTCATCCGCCGCCGGAGCGGGCAGACTCACAGGGGTCACCCCCGCCTCCAGCTCCGCCAGGATCTCCCTCGCCCGGGTCACCACCGCCGCCGGGAGCCCCGCCAGTTTGGCGACCTCGATGCCATAGCTATCGTCCGTGGCACCGGGGACGATGCGCCGGAGGAAGATCATTTGATCCCCCCGTTTCTTCACGGCGATATTATAATTCCTTACATTGGGCAGCCGCTCCTCCATGGAGGACAGCTCATGGTAATGGGTGGCGAAGAGAGTCTTTGCTCCCAGGCGCTTGGGATCGGCCGCATATTCCAGCACCGCCCGGGCAATGGCCATGCCGTCATAAGTGGAGGTGCCACGGCCAATCTCGTCCAGAATCAGCAAACTCTGGCTGGTGGCGTATTTCAGGATGGATGCAACCTCCGCCATCTCCACCATGAAAGTGGACTGGCCGGAGGCCAGATCGTCACTGGCGCCGATGCGGGTGAATACCCGGTCAACCAGTCCGATGCGGGCGCTGCGTGCCGGGACGAAAGAGCCCATCTGCGCCATGAGGACGATCAGGGCAACCTGGCGCATATAGGTGGATTTACCTGCCATATTGGGGCCGGTGATGATGGCGACCTGATTATCTTCGCCCCCCAGTTCCGTGCTGTTGGGCACGAAGAGGGTATCTTTCAGCATGGCCTCCACCACCGGATGGCGGCCATCCACAATGGAAATTTCCTGCCCCAAGGTGATCTCCGGACGGCAATAGCCCCGCTCGGCGGCCACGCTGGCCAGGGAGCACAGGGCATCCACCGCCGCAACGGCAGTGGCCGTCAGCTGCACCCGTTCCGCCCCCTGGGCAAGGTGATTGCGAATGCGGGTAAAGAGCTCATATTCCAGGGCGGTAAGCCGATCCTTGGCGGTGAGAACCTGATTCTCCAGCTCTTTCAGCTCCTGGGTGATGTAGCGCTCACAATTGGCCAGGGTCTGCTTGCGGATATAGTGGTCGGGCACCTGATCGATAAAAGATTTGGAAACCTCGATATAATAGCCGAATACCCGGTTGAATCCCACTTTCAGGGTGCGGATGCCGGTCTTCTCCCGTTCGCTGGCCTCGATGGCGGCGATGGTACCGGAGCCGCCCTCCATGATGTCCCGGAGTTTGTCGGCCTCTGCATCCGCTCCCCGGCGGATGATGCCGCCCTCCCGGACGGTGAGGGGGGGATCGTCCACAATGGTCTTTTCGATCAGACGGACATAGTCTTTCATGGGGTCGATGCCCTTATTCAGCTGCACCATCATGGAGGAGCTCAGCTTATCCAGCTGCTCTTTCACCAGGGGCAATCCCCGGAATCCCCGGGCGAGCCCCAGCAGGTCACGGCAATTGACGGTGCCGGTGACCGCCCGGGTGATGACCCGCTCCATATCGGTGATCTGCTTGAGGGCTTCTTCCAATTCTCCCCGGAGGATGGGGTTATTCACCAATTCCTCTATGGCTGCCTGGCGGCGGGTGATCTCCCCGGCATCCAGCAGGGGCTTTTCCAGCCAGCCCCGCAGCAGCCGCCCGCCCATGGGGGTATGGGTTCGGTCCAGCACCCACAGCAGGGAGCCCCGCTTCTCTTTGGAGCGCATGGTCTCCGTCAGTTCCAGATTCCGGCGGGCATCCATATCCAGCTCCATGAATTTGCCGCCGGTATAATAATGCAGCCGCCGAATATGGGGCAATTCATTCTTCTGCAAATCCATCAGGGTTTGCAGAAGCGCCCCACTGGCCACCGCCGCCAGGGGATGGTCGGCCAGCTTCAGACTCTCCAATTTTCGCTTGAAATGGGTGGTCAGGAGTTCTTCGCATTCCGCCCGGCGGAACAGCTCCTCTTTCCCCTCGTCCACGCAGCAATTCAGCCGATGGAACAGAGCATCCCGGATCACGTCCACGTCCACAAATTCGCCGTAGCGCATCACCTCACTGGGGGAGAACCGCCCCAGCTCCGATGCCACGGACACGGCATCGTCACAGGTGGTGGAATAGAATGCGCCGGTGGACACATCGCAGAACGCCAGGCCATAGCGATGGTTCAGGCCGTAGATGCAGCCCATGTAATTGTTCTTGTTCTCGTCCAGCATACAGCTTTCCGTCACGGTGCCGGGGGTGACGATGCGGGTGATGTCCCGCTCCACCAGTCCCTTTGCCAGCGCCGGATCCTGCATCTGTTCGCATACGGCGACCTTGTATCCCTTTTGCACCATGCGGGCGATATAGGCATCCACACTATGGTACGGCACGCCGCACATGGGGGTCTGCTCCTCTTTGGGCTTGCCCCGGTCACGGGTGGTCAGGGTCAGATCCAGTTCCCGGGCGGCCAGGGTGGCATCTTCATTGAACATCTCGTAGAAGTCGCCCAGGCGGAAGAACAGCACGCTGTCCTTATTCTTCTCTTTCAGCGCCCGATACTGCTGCTGCATGGGGGTCAGTTCTGTATCTTTTGCGGCCATAATGGTTCCTTTCTATGTTATAATCAGGAAATATAAATCAATACGTCTAAATTGCAATCGTAGGGGAGGCGTTTCGCCTCCCGCTTTCTGCGATGCGAATGTCCATCAAGAGGGACGGGGAACCCGTCCCCTACGAGCCTAAAATTGAGTGTGCCTTTCGGGGGATGGGGTCACACCCGTTCTCCGGTTAAACTCCAGGTGGTGGCACCGGTGATGCGGATGGGGAGGAAACGGCCAATGAGGCCATCGTCCCCGGGGAAGCGAACCAGTCGGCCTCCCTCCGTCCGGGCAGTGAGCAGTTCGCCGTCCCGGCCATCCACCAGGCAGCGCTGGACGGAGCCAATATAGCCCCGGTGAATTTCTTCGGAGATGGAATTCTGCACGGTGCAGAGCCGGTCGAACCGGCGGCTCTTTTCCTCCTTGGGGGTGGGATCGTCCATCTTGGCGGCGGGGGTTCCGGTGCGGGGGGAGAAAATGAACGTGAACAGGCTGTCATAGTGCACCTGCTGAATGAGGGATACCGTTTCCTCGAATTCTTCCTCCGTCTCCCCGGGGAAGCCCACGATCACGTCACTGGTGAGCACAAGCCCCGGCATGACCGACTTGGCATAGTTCACCTTTTCCAGATAGGTTTCCCGGTCATAGTGCCGGTTCATGGCTTTCAGCACCCGGCTGGAGCCGGACTGGAAGGGCAAGTGAAGCTGCTTTGCGATCTTGGGATTGGCGGCCATGGTATCGAACAATTTCCGGGAAGCATCCCGGGGGTGGCTGGTCATGAAGCGGATGAGAAAATCCCCGGGGATTTTGGCGATTTCCCCAAGCAAATCCGCAAAGTCCATTCCGTTATCCAAATCTTTTCCATAGGAATTCACATTCTGTCCCAGGAGGGTGATCTCCTTCGCCCCATTTTCAATCAGATTGCGGCATTCTTCCAGAATGCATTCGGGTCTGCGGCTGCGCTCCCGCCCCCGGACATAGGGGACGATGCAATAGGTACAGAAATTATTGCACCCATACATGATGGATACCCAGGCTTTCAGCCCGGAGTCCCGCACCTGGGGGATGCCCTCGGCGATGGAGCCGGGCTCATCCTGAATATAGAATACCCGCTTTCCCGCCGTAAGGACGGCGTACAAAATCTCCGGGAACTGCCACAGATGATGGGTGGAGAATACCCCATCCACATGGGGGTAGCTGGTTTTGATGCGGCTGGATACTTTTTCCTCCCCGGCCATGCAGCCGCAGAGGAAGATCTTCTGCCCCGGGTGGCGGCGCTTGGTATGGGTCAGGGCGCCCAGATTGCCGAAAACCCGCTGCTCTGCGTGCTCCCGGATGGCGCAGGTATTCATAATCACCACGTCCGCTCCCTCCGCCTGGGCGGTGATGGCGTAGCCGCTCTGGACGAGATAACCCCGGAGCTTTTCGGAGTCCGCTTCGTTCTGCTGGCAGCCGTAGGTCTCCACATAGGCGGTGGGGGCAATGCCCCGCTGCGCCCAGAGGGCGGCAATTTGATCGCAATAGGCAAACTGGCTGTCCAGCTGCTCAGGGGTGATGAGGGTCGTCTTTGTATTCATGGCAATTCTCCCGGCTTTTTTGGCTAACTTCTCAATATAAAATAATATCATTTTTCCTGGCCGTTTTCAAGAAAAATCTTCTTCCGTTCCTATCCAACATAATTTGTAATAATCGTTCCTGGTCAGCGGACACCCCGGGAGGGGTGTCCCTACAGAATATAATAAAACTGATCATTCCTTGCTTCCTCTCGGTTGGCGGCATGGTGAGGAAAAGGATAACATTTTTGCTCAAGTGCCGGATTTTACCAAAAAAGTGCCGTTTCAAGGCATTTTTTGTGAATTTTCCGTTAAAAATCTTTATACCGCCGAAACCCTGGGAGGAAAAGGCTTGTTTTTAAACATCCGGTGTGGTAAACTAATTTCAAATTCACCCGAAAGGACTTGTTACCATGAAACAATGTAAATTCTGCAACGCAGACCTGCCCGAGGGCAGCAGCGTATGCCCCTCCTGCGGCAAAGAAAATGCCCGGGGGCACCTGAGCGCCACCGTGATGGCGATTACCGCCGCCGTTGCCGTGCTGGTACTGTGCCTTGGTGCGCTGTTCGCCGTCCGTCAGGATGCCTCCATCGCCGATGCTCAAACCACCACCATGAGCGAAACCCTGACCGATGCCACCGAAGAGGTCACTGAGGAAGCCACCGAGGCTCCCACCGAAGCCCCCACCGTCCCCGCAGACGGCAATCCGGACGACGTGACCTGCAAGGGTACCTATACCGCCGATGACGAGGCCGTTGTGGCAGCCCGGGATACCATCGTTGCCACCGCAGGCGACTACGAGCTGACCCAGGGACAGCTCCAGGTTTACTACTGGATGGGCTTCCGGAATTTCATGTCCCAGTATGGCGCTTACGCCGCCTATTTCGGCCTGGACGTGAGCCAGAGCCTGGACACTCAGATGTACACCCTGTCCGAGCCCGAGATGACCTGGCAGCAGTTCTTCCTGCAAAGCGCTCTGAACTCCTGGCTCCAGTACCAGACCATCGCCGGTGAGGCCGATGCCCAGGGCTACGAACTGACCGAGGAGCAGAAAGATATCCTGGCCAATGCCGCCGCCGAAGTGGAAGCAACCGCCCTGGAATACGGCTATGAATCCGGTGACGATATGCTCCATTCCAGTTTGGGCGCCGCCGCAAGTCTGGAAGATTATGTCTACTTCATGGAGCTGTACTACAAGGCCAACGGGTACTATTCCGAAGTTGCCCTGGGTCTGGAGCCCACGGACGAGCAGATGGAAGCATACTACGCCGAGCACGCCGACGGCTACACCACCAACGGCATCACCAAGGACGGCAAATATGTGGACGTGCGCCACATCCTGATCTGCCCGGAGGATACCGACGAAACCAATGAAGAATCCTGGAGCGCCGCCGAGGAAAAGGCACAGGCACTGCTGGACGAGTTCCTGGCCGGGGAAGCCACGGAGGAGCTCTTCGCAGAATTGGCAAATGCCAACTCCGAAGACCCCGGCTCCAACACCACCGGCGGCCTGTACGAGAACGTCACCGAGGGTCAGATGGTGGAAGCATTCAACGACTGGTGCTTTGACGACATTCGCCAGATGGGCGATACCGGCATCGTCAAGACCAACTACGGCTACCACATCATGTATTTCTCCGGCAGCACCCCCATCTGGGAAGCATACGTCCGCAGCGACTATATCAGCGAAAAGGCCAACGAAATCGCCGACGAGATCGCCGGTCGTAGCCCCCTGAACGTTAACTACGGCGATATCCTCATTGCCAACAGCGTGATTCAGTAATTTTATATTCAAAAATCCCCCGCTTCCCAATTGCGCTTTCCCCCAATTCCTGTTATAATCAAAGCAGCGGGATGCCGCAATACGAATAAGGAGAGATAGATGATGAAAAAAACGATTTCCCTCTTGCTGGCAATGCTTCTGCTGCTGGCAATGCCCATGGCGGCATTCGCCGAGGATGATTCCTTTGCCGCCGGTTCCATCGATGAGAACTCCTACTGGAACGAATCTCTGCGCCTGGGCTGCACCCTGGACGATGACTGGTACTTCTATACCGACGAAGAGATCCTGGAGGTCAACGGTGCCGCCGCTGACCTGCTGAAAGACGATCTGGCCGAGGCCGTGCGGGAATCCGGCCAGATGATGGACATGATGGCCATGAATATGGAAACCGGCGACAATGTTAACATCAATCTGGAGCGCCTGAGCCTGGCCAACTCCCTGATGATCGATGAAGAGACCTACGTGGAGCTCTCGATGGAGCAGCTGCCCACCGCCCTGGAGCAGATGGGTTTGAGCGATGTCACCATCGAAGCGGGAACCATAGAGTTCGCCGGTGAGGAGCACGCCTGCCTGCGCATCAGCGGCTACATGATCATCGACGGTCTGGAAGAGCCCCTGTCCCTGTACGAGACAATGGCAATCGTCAAAAATGGCCGCACCATCATCGTCATCACCGCCTGCTCTTACTGGGAAGACACCACCGAAGACATCCTGGCCGCTTTCTACCGGGAGAAACCCTGATGTACCTGAACATCGGCAGCGATATGGCCGTGCGGGAGCACAGCATCGTGGGGATCTTCGATCTGGACAATACCTCCACCTCCCGCCGCACCCGGGAATTCCTGGAGATGGCGGAGAAACAGGGTCAGGTCGTCCCCTGTGACGATTTGCCGAAAGCATTCCTCCTCACGGACGAATATGCGCTGCCCAAGGTCTACCTGACCTCCCTCAGCGCCCAAACATTGGCCATGCGATTCTAAAGAAATTCAAAAAAATCGTGCCGGGAAATCATTCCTGACACGATTTTTTGTTGGGCGCAACCTAAAATCACGAATGTAGGGGACGGTTTTCCCGTCCCTCTTGCATTTTTAATTTTATCGTAAATGTTGTGAAAGCATTGACACCTTATCTATAATTTGCTAAAATGAACCTGGTTCCGATTGATTTTGGAACCAGGGCACTGCCATTATAGATTTGGTGGACGGTCGTCCCCTAAACAGGGGACATAACTTCTTACCCCCTGTCCTTAAGGAAAGGGGGTGCTGCGTATGGATGCAAATTGGGTTACATACGAAAGGCTGTTTACAGTCCTCAGTTTCCTGCTTGCGTTTGCAGTTGCCGTCATCGAGGCTGTGAGACTTGTTCTCGACTTGATCGATAAGCACAACAAAAAGAAGTAAACCGCCCCTAAGTCCCCAAACTTGGGCGGTTTACTTCTGCTCAAAGAGGGGCTGACCGTCTATCGGCAGTGCCCTTTTCTATTTTCATTATACCACAATTATTCATATCGTCAAGGATATTGCATCAAAAAAATTGAATTTGCCCGTCCATTACAAGCCTGAACAGCAAAATGATGAGCCGTGGGGCGGAATGCGCTCCCACGGCTCATGGCATATGCCTTTTTTAAATTTTTACAGAAACGGCTTCCTTGCCGGTCAGTTCCCGGGTACGGTCATCCGGCTGGCCGAAAGAGGCATAGAGCATCCATTCGCCGCTGCCGCTGACCCACTGGCCATCCTGATTGCAGACCTGGAAAGCACGGGGATTCAGGGGGATGGTGACTTCCCGCCCCTCTCCCTGGGTCAGGTGGATGCGCTTGAAACCGCAGAGCACCGGGTTCACCGGGGCATCCGGGGAAGCCACATCCTTGATATACAGCTGGATCACGTCATCCGTCGGTGCACCGTTATTGCGCACCCGCACCGTGGCCGCCTCTTTCGTGGCTGTCAGGGAGAGCACCTGGGTATCGCCATAGGTCAGGCCATAGCCGAAAGGATAGAGGGGCTTGCCGGTATAATAGCGATAGGTACGATTGGCCATGGAATAATCGGTGAAAGCGGGCATCTCGTCCAGGGCGGACTGGTAATAGAAAGTGACGGGGAGCTTGCCGGAGGGGGAGCGTTTGCCGAAGAGGATATCCGCAGCGGCTTTGCCGCCCCGGGCGCCGGGGTACCACAGCTGCACCACGGCGGCGGCACGCTCGGCGATATCGCCGATATCGATGGCGCTGCCCGCCATGAGGCAGAGAACCACGGGTTTGCCCATAGCCAGAACGGCTTCCGCCAGGTTGCGCTGGCTCTGGGGCAGGAGCAGGCTGGCCTTGTCGCCGGAGGCATCGGCGTTGCCGGTGTCGCCCTCCTCGCCCTCCAGGGTCTCGTCCAGACCTAGCACCAGAACCACCACATCGGACTGATCGGCGACCACTTTCGCCTCACCCAGGCGGTCATCCGCCTGCCCCAGTCCCTCCACCCGATCCTTATACAGGTGGCAGCCCTCGGAATAATAAACCCTCACATCGTTCCCCACTTCATCCTGGATACCCTCCAGCACGGTGATATAGCGGGAGGCGGTGCCGTGGTAGTTGCCGATGAGGGCAATGCGGCTATTGGCATTGGGGCCAACCACACCGATGGCGGTAAGTTTATCTTTATTCAAAGGAAGAATTCCGTCATTTTTCAGCAGGACGATGCTCTTCTCCGCCGCATCGATGGCGGCATCCAGATGCTCCTTGCATTCCACTTTGGAATAGGGAATTTCATCGAATTCCGTATGCTGGCCGTCCATGATACCCAGCAGATAGCGGGTCGTGAAGAGGCGGACGGCGGCCTGACGGATATCATCCTCGGTGATCAATTTCTGCGCCAGGGCGGTAAGCAGGCAGCGATAGGTGCAGCCACAGTTCAGGTCGGTACCCGCTTTCAGGGCAGCGGCGCTGGACTCGGCGGGGGTATCGGTGAAATGGTGATTCTCGTGGAAGTCCCGGATCGCCCAGCAGTCGGAGACCACGTGTCCCTGGAACCCCCACTGGTCACGCAGGTAGTCCCGCAGCAGCTCCGTGCTGCCGCAGCAGGGGGCGCCATTGACAGCGTTGTATGCGCCCATGACGGATTCCACATTCCCCTCTTTCACTGCTGCTTCGAAAGCGGGCAGGTACGTCTCCGCCAAATCTTTCTTACTGGGGTCAACATTGAAATGATGGCGCTCCGCCTCGGGGCCGGAGTGGACGGCGAAATGCTTGGCGCAGGCGGCGGTTTTCAGGTATTCCCCCTCCCCCTGCAAGCCCCGGATGTAGGCCAGTCCCAGGCGGGTGGTGAGATAGGGATCCTCACCATAGGTCTCGTGGCCACGCCCCCAGCGGGGGTCACGGAAGATATTGATATTGGGGGACCAGAAAGTCAGCCCCTTGTAGATATCCCGGTCATCCTTGGCAGACAATGCATTGTACTTCGCCCGCCCCTCGGTTGCGGCGATATCGCCCAGGCGCTCCACCATCTCTTCGTCAAACATGGCGGCCATGCCGATGGCCTGGGGAAAACTGGTGGCAACACCCGCCCGGGCGACACCGTGGAGGGCTTCGTTCCACCAGTTATATTCCGGAATATTCAGCCGATCCAGCGCCGGAGCATTGTAGCTCAACTGCGCCGCCGCCTCCAGCACGTCCATTTTCTCGACCAGTGCTTGGGCACGTTTTTTTGCTTCTTCTCGAGTCATCTATCTTCTCTCCTTTTCGAATGATTCTTTGATGTTTTAACATGAGTGCGTACCGGCGGGACGGGAAACCCGTCCCCTACAGACGTAGAATTAGATTATACCAAAATCATATCCGTAGGGGAGGCGTTCCGCCTCCATTGAGCGCTGCGTATTTGTAAGCCCACGCAAGAGGGACGGGAAAGTAAGTCCCCTACGGTCGTTAACATAAGATTGCGCTGAAATTGTGACCGTAGGGGAGGCGTTTCGCCTCCCTCATTTTACGGTTTTGCCCGTGTGCATTGAATGGGAATTGCCAAAACCGACCCCGTAGGGACACCCCTCCCGGGGTGTCCGAATCTAACAGTTTACGCTGTGTACGTTGAATAGTAACCATGCAAAAATACCAACGGCACTCCCCCTGTCATGCTGTTCGCATGACATCCCCCTCAGCGAGGGGGACAAGGGGGCGCGCAATCTCATTTGCCCTAACCATTCAACGCACCCGGTAAACGGGTGCCCGGAGAGGGTATTCGCCGGATTCCCTTTAAAAAAGAGCGGCAGCGGGAATGCTGCCGCTCTTGTGAGCCTAAGTAGGGTCGATTTGGGTTTCGCCGGAGGACATGGTCTTCTGATACAATTTCTCCAGCACTTTCACGCTGACCCAGGCGGGGAATGCAAATCCCCACAGCAGGTACAGCACGCCCAGCTCAATGAGCAGATCCTCCACTGTGAAAGCCAGGAACCAGGGAACCACCCACGCAGCCAGAGCCGCCAGGGGCGCCCAGGGGGCGGCGAAAGTGAGCAGGAGCGAATTCTTCAGGTAGCCTTTCAGCGTATTGGTGAACGCTGCCAGCTGGGGGAACGCCATGAGGAACAGGATCACGGCAATGGAGATGACCATCACCGCAACCACGGTGAAGACCGTCCGCACCGGCTGCTCCATATTGATGGCGTACCAGTAGTCACCGGCGGCGATCACCGCCAGCAGCGCCACAATCAATTCCAAAGCAGTGGCTTTCCAAAAATTCTTTGCAAAGGACTTGAAAAATGTCTTAAAAATGCTCACGGTGCCCTCGTTCCGCTCCCGGCTGAACAGGACGGCGTACATCCCGGTAACGGATGCGCCGATGGTGACGATGCCAAAGGAACAGATGAGGGAGAGCAGATTGACGAACATCAGATCTGCCAAAAGCCGCCAGAGTTTCGCAGCGGGGGTATCGTGCCAGCGGGATTCCATGGGCGCTTTACTCCTTCACACCGCCCAGGGCAACACCGGCAATGATGTACTTGGACAGGGCAAAATAGATCACGAAGATGGGCAGCACCGTCAGCAGCAGACCCAGATAAATGGCGCCGTACTCGGTTTTGTAAACGTCGCCATTGAGCAGGGACACCATGATGGGCATGGTATACTTATCCTTGTTGGTCAACAGGATGGAGGGAACGAACAGATTGTTCCAGCTGCCCACGAAAGCGAAAATCGCCTGGGTAGCCATGGCGGGCTTCATGATGGGCAGAGCGATCTGATTAAAGGTACGCAGCTCCGAAGCGCCGTCCACACGGGCGGACTGGACGATCTCCATAGGCAGCGATGCCACCATGAACTGGCGCATGAAGAACACCGTGCCGGGGGCAGCCACCGCCGGAATGATCAGGGGCAGCAGATTGTTCGTCCACTTGATGCGGTACATAAACTGGTAGAAACCTATGGAAGTAACGGTGGAGGGGATCATCATCACGCCCAGGATAAAGGCGAAGAAAGGTCCTTTCAGCTTCCATTCATAGGCAACCAGCGCATAAGCCGTCAGGGTGGAGAAATAAACCGTCAGAATAGTTGCGCAGGAGGAGACGATGGTGGAGTTCTTCAGGCCGGTGATGGCGCTGAACATCTCGGTGCGGTTCAGGATCTTGATATTATTCATCAAGAAATTGCCGAAAGTGAAAGCAATGGGGCTGCTCTGCACCTGGACAGTGCTGCGGGTGGAGTTGACCAGCATGATCCAAAACGGGAAAATACTCAGGACTGCCAGGAAAATGCACACAACATATTGCAGCACCCGGAATGCTTTTTGCAGCGGGGTTCTACGGATACCGGTAGGAATCTTTTTTGCCATTTAGCCCACCTCTTTCTTAGCCATGCGTGCTTCCATGCGAGCCAGGCGCTTGGCCTCTCTTCTGGCTTTGCCCTTTTCATCGTTAAAGAGCAGGAACACCAGTACGGATGCCACGGCGATAATCAGGAACATAATCATGGATGCGGCGGCGGCGCTGGCATACTGATAGCTGCCGCTAAATGCCTGGTTGTAGATATACATATTGGTCGTCAGCGTGGACATAGCGGGATTGCCCTTGTTGTACAGCTGAGGAATATCGTACATATTCAGGCCACCGATCATGCTGGTGATCATGGTATACAGCAGGATGGTTTTCAGATTGGGGATGGTGATCTTCCAGAACATCTGGCTGTTGGAAGCGCCGTCCAATTCTGCGGCCTCGTAAAGGTCGGGGTTGATTCCAAGGACACCGGAGATCAAGATGATCATCGTATGGCCATACCACATCCAGAACTGGATGAAAGAAATGATGCCACGGGTCCAGTTTGCCTTGGTCAGGAAATTGATCGGCTCGTCGATCAGTCCCAGAGTTTGCAGCAGGGAGTTCACAGGGCCGATGGGGTAAGCAAAGAGCTTGTTATACAGCAATGCAATGGATGCTGCCGTAATGATATTGGGCATATAGAACAGGACTTTGAACAGTCCCTGACCCCGCAGCTCGTTGCGGCGGGAGGTGAACCATGCGGTCAGGATCATTGCCAGAGTGATCTGGGGAATGAAGTTCACGATCCAGAGGATCATGGTATTGCCCAGGGATTTCTTAAAGACGGGATTGGAAAGAACTTTGGTAAAGTTCTTGAACAATTCTTCCTTGGGGAGGAAATTCCAATTGGTGATGCCGGTCATACCCTTGGCATCGGTGAAGCCCAGGATGGCCGTATTGATGGTGGGATACAGAGAGAAAACAAGGTAAACCACCACAAAGGGAATGCTGAACAGATAGCCATATTTGGCGTAGCTGAAGCTCTTCTTCTTGTTTAAATCTTTCACGCTTGCATGCGCCCCCTTGTCCAGAAAATAACCAATGGGGGATAGGCCGCCGAAGCTGCCTATCCCCACACGGCTAATTAGATGTTACAATATCCAGTTGGAATGGTAAATTACCACTCGATCTCGATATCCAGCTTGCCGGACAGATCCATCTTGAAGTTCATGATGGCGGTGTCACGGTCAACTTCGCCGGCAGCGTACTGGCCAACAGCATCGCCCCAAGCATCGTTGCAGGTGGAGTCGTACTGAGTCATGTTGGTAGCAGTAGCGTACTGGTTAGCGGGAATGAAGTACTCGAAGACGTTCTGGCCGCCGCAGAATTCGGACTCGCCATTGGACTTGGCCAGGACAACGTTGGAAGCAACGGTATCCTTGGTGCCAGCATCGTTCATCTGGCCGTTTGCCCACATGTACTGCAGACCGGTCTCGGAGGTGTCCAGGGTGACCCACTCAACGAAGCCCTTGATCAGTTCCTGCTTCTCGGGATCGGAGGAGCCAGCCAGCAGATAGGTGCCGCCCCAGTAGAAGCCAACGTTGGGAGCGCAGACAGCCCAGTCGCCAGAGGAGGAGCTTTCGCCCTCGCCGGAGTTGGGAGCGATGGTGTAGTTCAGCAGCCAAGCGGGACCGAAGAAGCCGAAGACCTTGGACTCAGCCTTCATGTCGGCGAACCAAGCTTCCCCCCACTGAGCGGCATCGTTCATGTAGTCGTTGTCTTTCAGGGTCTTGTTCAGATCCAGGTACTGCTCACGCATGGGATCGATGTTCAGAACGCCGTCCACAACCCAGCCGGTGGGAGCAGCGGTCTTGATCACGTTCCACAGGTCGCCAGCGCCGGAAGCGATCTTGTAACCGGCAGCCTTCAGCTCTTCAGCAGCGGCGAAGTAGGCATCCCAGCTATTGGTGCCGGCGCCGATCTTCTCGCCGATGACATCGGGATCGTCGGTGCCCCAAACAGCCTTAGCGATGGAGCGGCGGTAGATGAAAGCGCCGCCGGTGGACTGGTAAGCCAGAGCGACAACGTTGCCGTCAGAGGGACGGGTGCCGATGTCGATGGTATACTGAGCGATCTCAGCATCAGCGATGCCCTGCTCCACATCGATGCCCAGATCCACATAAGGAACAGCAAACTCAGAAGCAGCGCCCTGAGAATACTTGAAGACGTAGTCAGCCTCAGCGCCGTAGATGTCAACTTCGCCGTTCATCAGGGCGGAGTCGATGGCGTTGACGTAAGCGCCGCCGTCGTTGTTGATAACGGTGTAGGATACATCGTACTTTTCAGCCAGTTCGGGATGCATTTCCAGATACTTATCCATCATGCCGGGGATCTCATCGGTGAAAGACCACAGGTTAATGGCGATTTTGTCGTCTGCAGCAGCGGTCAGGGACATCATGCCGAGAACCATAGCAGCAGCGAGCACGAGGGCAAGAAGCTTTTTCATATGTGTTTTCCTCCTAAAAAATTTTGTTAAAGCCAGGTCGGCCATAACTACGAAAGAAAAAACAGAAACCGTTCTTTCCCCCTGGGGAAAGAAAAAATGGGACGTCCCATTTTTAGAAATTTGCGATAATCGCCAAAATTCTTAAACGATTTCGTTTGTTATTATTATACATTTCTCTTTGTGAAAGTCAAGTATCCATTCGTAGATTCAGCAGTTTTGACCATTTTCATCCCAGCCCATTTGTGCAGGCTGACAAATTCCTCCGGAGAGATACAAAAATAAGTCTAATCAAAACAGCAAATTTATCTCATCTGCGATTTTCTTTTTTCTTTGGACATCTGAATTCTTTCGGTCATTTTCCACATTCGGCCGCAATAATCACCGGTCATTTGTTGCTCTTTTGACGAAACATTCCGAAACCTTTTTACAAAAGGCGGACACCCCGGGAGGGGTGTCCCTACGGTTCGACCCATCATTTTAGCGAAATTGCGAAATCTGGCCGCAGGGGATGTGTTTCCCCTGCGGCCATTGTTTAAATAGATTCAGCGATTATTCCTGGGCTACGAAAGTGCGCAGGGTCTGCTCCCCATCGTAGCTGCCCGCTTCCGGGAAGCTGCCGCATTTCAGGTCGACTTCCAGCAGCTTTGCGGTGCACTGCTGCAAGTAGCCGATGGGCAAGCTGCCATCGTTGACGGCGGCGATCAGGTCGGCAATATTGCCATCGGAGCCGGGCATCTGCACATCGTTACCCGCACGGACACATTCCGGGCTGGAGGAGCAGGGATACTTCAAATTGGGCTTGGCCATGGTGGAGCCCACGGCATGATTGCTGGCGTACCAGTCGGTCATCACATAGCCCCGGAAACCGCATTCCTCACGGGCGTAGCAGGTGATGGAATCGTAGCAGTTGGCACCATGGACACCGTTGATCAGATTGTAGCTGGTCATGATGGTCATGGGCTGAGAAGCTTCGATGCAAACGCCGAAATTGCGCAGGTAGATCTCACGGATGGCACGCTCCTTGATATGAGCGTTGACGAACATCCGGTTATCCTCCTGGTTATTGGCGAAATAGTGCTTGATGCTGGTGCCAACGCCAGGATGCTTCTGCACGCCACGGACATCCGCCGCTGCGCACAGGCCGCTGAGCAGGGGATCCTCGGAATAATACTCGAAATTACGGCCACACAGGGGGTTGCGGTGGATGTTCATGCCCGGTGCCAGCCATACACGCACGCCAAAGGTCTCCATCTCTGCGCCGACGATATCGCCGCAGGCTTCGATCAGTTCCAGATCCCAGGAGCTGGCCAGCAGCCATGCGATGGGGATGGCGGTGCAATACTGGTAATAGTCCACGTCGCCCTCGTTCTTATCGGCGAACGCTTCCTCTTCTCCGCCCATGGAGCTGCCACCGGGGAGGACTCTCCCCTGGGCATCGGTGCGGAAATGCGCCATCAGCCGCAGACCGGCGGGGCCATCGGCATTGGTCATATCTCTCACGCCCCGGTAGGCCAGATGCATCGCCGTTTCGCCGGCAGCACCGGGAACGGCCTTGGAAGCGGAGCCGATGACCTGGTCATCATCCCGGGCAGCGCCGACACACATGGTAGCCATCTCTTCCACCGTCAGCTGGGAGACCAACTGCTCCAGGGTATACTTGCCGTCACGCACTTCTTCCAGGGTGATCACGTGATCGGTATCCGCCGGGGTGAAAGGCTTCGGCTCACCGGCATATGCAACGGTGACGGAATTCACCTTGGCAGCGGCAAGGGCAATCACCGGAGCGGCTTTCAACTCCTCTGCCTGACCGGCGGGCACCCAGGGGGCGATCCCGGCGGGGGTGATTTCCTCGAATTCCCGATCCAGGGGGCAGATATTCTTCACTTTCTTTGTAATAGCGGTCTCGTCCAGGGTCAGCACTGCCGCCACATGGGTATCCCGGCTGTGCTTGCCCATGCGGAGGATGTATTCGCCCTTTTCCAGTACGTAGGCGGCTTTCTCCGGGTCGTAGCTCTCCAGATTGGTCAGAGGGAAAGTAATTTTCAGGGTCTGGCTTTCGCCGGGCTGGAGCAGACGGGTCTTGCCGAAACCACACAGAACCTGCATAGGTTTGGGCAGCCCCTGGGCGGGAGCGGAACCATAGATCTGCACCACTTCCCGTCCGGCGTAGTTGCCGGTATTGGTAACTTCGGCGGTGACGGAGACGGAATGCTCGTCCGCCTCGGTCTTTACCGGCTTGATGGTGAATTCGGTATAGCCCAGGCCATAGCCGAACGGATAGACAGGGGTAACGTTGAACGTATCGAAATAGCGATAGCCGACGTAAATGCCGTCCACATAATCCTCGTCATGCCAGTCCCCGTTGTTGTGGCTAAAAGTGGGGGAGGAGGGGTAGTCCATGTAATTTTCCGCCCAGGTATCCGTCAGGCGGCCACTGGGGATGCTCTTGCCCAGCAGCACATCCGCCACGATATGTCCGCCCATATTGCCGCTCTGGGAAATGAGCAGGGTGGCATCGATGCCGGGGATGGCTTTCAGCGCAGCGGCATTGATCACGCCGCCGATATTCAGCAGGAGGATCACGTGCTTATAATTCTGCCCCAGGGCGGTGAGCAGATCCACTTCCTCCTGGGTCAGTTCATAATCGCCGGGGGCATCGAAGCGGTCGCTCCCCTCGCCGGAGTTACGAGCCAGGACATAGATGGCCAGATCCCCCTCCCCTTTCTGGAAAGGAGCCAGGGCTTTGGGGATGAAATGCTCATTGAACATCACCAGGAACTCTCTCAGTCCTGTCTCCTGCGCACGTTTGCGCACCGTGGCCATATATTCGGCGATTTCTGCCCCGGCCAGGCGCTCCTGCTCATTGAGCCAATCCTTGGTGGTGACGGTGAATCCGGCTGCCTCCAGCCCCTGCTCCACGGTCACGTTGAAGCGGCTGTTCACTTCGCCGCTACCGGTGCCACCCTTGACGGTGTCACGGGCACCGTTGCCATAAAGGGCAACCTTGCACGGGGCGGACAGGGGGAGGATCCCATTGTTTTCCAGCAGTACCATGCACTCACCGGCGATGGCACGGACACGGTCGCTATGGGCTTGCTCAGCGGGGGTGATTTCGGGGGAGGTGTTTGCAAAATAACGAGTCATTGAGAATAAGGCTCCTTTCAATTTCTGCATTAAGGCCAGTTGTGCCTTTTTCTTATTATATAAAAAGAGGGCAGAATAATCAATGACTTTTGTGTAAATTAATATAAAAATCGTGTTTTAGTCGGAATCGGGTCATAAGGCCACGATTGGTCGGAAACGGAGCACAATACCATTAAACGGGAGGCAAAATGCCTCCCGTGTTTAAAAATATATTTTTGCGGAGAAGACCCGATGGAATTCCCCATCGGGGGTAGCGGCGGTGGCATCGACCTGCAAGGTGCCGTCGGCATCCATATCCCAGTTCAGGGTCAGTTCCTGCCCCTCCCTGGCCTCCGCCAGGTAGCATACGGTGAAATCCGTGGCGGTGTGGGTGCGGTGGAATTCGCTGGGGAGCAGATCGGCGATCCAGTCCATGCAGCGAGTATTGTTCATATGGCCGTTGCGATCCAGATCGGAGAAGCCCACCGTGCGCCTGCGCTGGGTGGCCACGGGGCAGGGCACCAGTCCCGTAGGGGCGGGCAGTTCCCGCTCCCGGTGGGTCCCTGCCAGGATGATGCCGCTCTTGCCCGGGGTGATCATCCGGCGGGTATTCATGTCCATCAGCACCCAGAGGGTCATGCAGCGAAAAACTTCGTTTCCGGCGCTGTCATAGGCCACGACACTCCGTGGGAAAGCGGAGCGGGTAGTGGGCAACGGCCAGGTTTCCGCCCGGATGGTCTCGCCGCTCACGGGCAGGCGGGTGATCTGTACCCGGTGGCGGATCACCGCCCAGAACAGATTCCGCTGCGCCAATGTTCGCTGATCCACCCGGATCAATTCGCTGTGCCGCCGTCCCATCTCCTGGGCGACATAGAGGACCATGGCGGGCTTCATCCGCCCGTAGCGATCCACATAGGCATCGTCAATGGTGAAATTTTGGGTATAAATGGGTTCCATATTCCTTGCCTTCTTTTGGAAAAATGAATTTTATCCGTTATTGGTCAATTCCCCCAGGGTGACGTTGGCCTGCATGGTGTAGCCCCCCCGGTAGATGACGATGGTCACCGAATCCCCGGCGCTGTAATTATAGAGCAGGGTATCCAAATCGTTCTGGGAATAGACATTGGTTCCGTCCAGGCTGATGAGGATGTCCCCCTGGGTGATGCCCGCCTGGTCGGCGGTGCTGCCCGTCTCCACCCGGTTTACATAAAGTCCAGCAGGGAGGCGGTAGTACCGCTGGTAGAAATTGGACAAACTCTCCCCGCTGATGCCCAGCCAGGGGCGGCCGGAGACATAACCCTGGGAGATGATCTGCCCGGCGATATCCCGGACAATGGTACTTGGGATGGCGAAGCCCAATCCCTCCACCCCCGCCTGATCGGCGAAAGCGGCGATCTTGATGGTATTGATGCCGATGACCTGGCCGCAGGAATTGATCAGCGGGCCGCCGGAATTGCCGGAATTCAAGGCCGCATTGGTCTGGATCAGGCTCATGGTGCGCCCATCCAGATTCACGTTCCGGTTGATGGCGGATACGATGCCGTTGGTCATGGTGCCCCGGTACTCGATGCCCAGGGGGTCGCCGATGGCGACCACGCTGTCGCCCACCCGCAGCAAATCGGAATCACCGAACTCCGCACTGACCAGCTCCCCTGCATTGATTTTCAGGACTGCCAAATCACTGGTAGGGTCACTGCCCACCACATCGGCACGCTGGGTGCGCCCATCGGTGAGCAGGACGGTGATCTGCTCGCCCCCCTCGATCACATGGTTATTGGTGACGATGTAGCCATCGGTGGAGAGGATCACGCCGCTGCCGGTGGAGCTGGAAGTGCGGGACTGACTGGTGATGGACACCACCGAGGGGATACATTTAATATAGATCTCCTGTAGGGTCATTCCCTCCGCCGCCTCTGCCAGGGGCGGGAAGCCGCTGCCGGTTTCGGCGGTGGCGGTCACCGCATCGATGGTCACCAGGTTCCCGGTGGCCTCCGTCTGGGTGGTGGAGTAGCAGATGGTCTGCTCCGCAGGTTCATTATTCAGTTCCTGGAGCATCTGGAAGCTGGAAAAACCCAGCATGGAGCCGATCCCCAGCAGCAATATCACCGCAATGAGCAGCAGGGCGATGATGCCCCGATAGCTCTTGGGCGGCTTGGTGCGGCCGGTGATATATTCCCCATCATCCCAGGGGGCGGGGTCTTCATGGTATCTTGACATAATGGGATTCCTCTATTCTTAGTTCACAAGGGGCATGGTGAAAGTGAATTCCGTTCGGCCGTCCCGGCTGGTGACACTGATGTTCTCCCCGTGGCTGCATACGATGGTCTTGACGATGTACAGTCCCAGTCCCCAGCCGTCCCGGTTCTTGGAGCGGGATTTGTCCAGTTTATGGAACCGGTCGAATACCAGGGGCAACTCCTCCGGAGGGATGGTATCCCCCTCGTTGGAGACGGAGACATAAACTTTGTTGCCCCCCTCCTGGATGGTCAGACCCAGGTTGCCCCCCTCGGGGCAGAATTTCACCGCATTGTCCACCAGATTATAGACCACCTGGGTAATGGCATCCTGATTGGCGAAAGTATAAACCGGGTGCTCCGGCATATCCACATTCACCTGGATGTGCTTATCCTCGATCTTCTTCTCGAAATTCAGCAGCGCCAGCCCGGCGCATTCCTCCATATCGAAATTCACTTTCTTCTCATCCGGTACCTGCTGATCCTGGAGCTGGGAGATATCCAGCATACTGCGCACCAGTCGGCTCAGGCGTTTCGTTTCGTCCGAGACGGTTTGCAGATAGTGGCGCTGCTTCTCCGGGGGGATGGTGCCATCCAGGATGCCGTCCACATAGCCGGAGATGGTGGTCATGGGGGTTTTCAATTCATGGGACACATTGGCCACGAATTCCTGGCGCTGGTATTCGCTCTTTTGCAGGGAGGAGGCCATATTATTGAATGCGATAGCCAGATCTTTCGTCTCCTGGGCGTAGGAATCCTCCACCTTGACCCGGGCATCCAGATTGCCGTGGCCGAAAGCATTGGCGGCATTGGCCAGATCCCGCAGGGGGCGGCTGGAATTCCGGGCAAAAATCCAGAACCCCACAAAAGAAGCCAGCACCACCACGATGGCGGTATTCAAATAGAATGTGGCCAGCTTGCGCAACACGATATTGGCCGACTCCGTGGGGGTGGAGACGATGGCAATGCCATAGGTCTCGTCGTCATAGGTGACGGGAGTGGCAATGAGGAAGCGGGCATCGTCATACAGTCCCCGGATGATGCCGGTGGCTCTGTCCCCCCCGTCGGCGAAAACCTCGTTGATATATTCGGAATTGACCCGCAACCCCATATGCTTGCAGCCGAAAGGAGAATCGGAGCACAGGACGACTTTCCCCTGGGGATTGCACAGGATGATATCCGAATCGGACAAACTGGCGACTACATTGATATTGAAGATGGAGTCAGTGCTCAGCTCACCCTCCTCCGATGCGTAGGAGGCCGCCAGATGGGAGATGGTCTCGGCATCCCGCTCCAGCCGGGTGAACGTGGTGTCGGTGAGGTAATCTTTCACCAATTGCTGGTACGATGCCCCCAGCACCGTCAGCGACAGCAGCAGGATCATTGCCCCGGTGTAGAAATTCTTGCTGAAAGATGATTTCATAACCAGTCTTTTCCTTTGTGAAATTTGGAGTAACAGGAAAGAGGGGCGGGAAACCCGCCCCCTACGGGCGATCCTTTGGACTGCGCCACAACCGAACCCGTAGGGGAGGCGTTTCGCCTCCCGCTTTTAACGCCGTCAAACCTCTGCTTCGAATTTATATCCCACGCCCCAGACGGTTTTCAGTGTCCATTTGGGGCTGACCCCCTCCAGCTTCTCCCGCAGGCGCTTCACGTGGACATCCACCGTCCGAGAGTCGCCGAAATAATCGAATCCCCAAACTTCGTCCAGCAATTGGTTGCGGGTATAAACCCGGTTGGGAGAGGAGGCCAGGTAGAAGAGCAATTCCATTTCCTTGGGCGGGGTATCCACCTTTTTGCCATCCACGGTGAGTTCGAAAGCATCCATATCGATGATCAGCTTGTCGAATACCAGGCGGCGGGCTTTCTTCTCGGCGGTCACGCCGCTGGTGCGGCGGAGGACGGCCTCGATACGGGCAAGGAGCTCTTTCATTTCGAAAGGCTTGGTCACATAGTCATCCGCCCCGCTCTTCAGGCCGGAGACCTTATCGTCCGTCTCCCCCTTGGCGGTAAGCATGATCACAGGGGTCTTGGACTCCGCCCGGATGGCACGGCAAACGCTCCACCCATCCATCACCGGCATCATCACATCCAGCAGGACGAGGTCGGGCTTGATCGCCCGGAATTTAGCCAGTCCCTGGCCACCGTCCTCTGCCCAGGTGACGGCGTAACCCTCTTTTTCCAGATACATTTTCAGCAGATCCGCAATATTGCGGTCATCTTCCACAACCAGAACCGAAACAGCCATCGCTATCTTCCTTTCT
>CAZTYB010000021.1:0-26160 GCA_964617595.1 uncultured Oscillospiraceae bacterium
TAAGGAAGTCCCTGATGGGACTTCCGGTTCGGATTTGGATTGCTTAGGGGCACCAGAAAAAAGCACGCTTCGGCGTGCTTTTTTCAACGAAATAAATCCTTTTAGGATTTGTGAAATGCTCTTCCCATTCCGCCTTTCCCGTTGTATAATCAACATGGAAAAGGCGGTGTTTTTTATGGCCGAATCAAAATTACGAGAACTTTTAAAAGGCTTCGCCGTCATGATTATGAAATGATACAAAGGAGGATGCTGCTCATGAAATGCTTTGAAAGCGAACATTACCTCTTTCATTACGGGGCAGGCACCAAAGCGGAGCGGGATATTACGGAAATTGCCACTTATCAGGAAAATTGCTTTCGATATATTTGCTCTGTCCTGGGTACAACACCTGAATTCAAGATCAAGTATTTTCTTTGCGATTCGCCGGAGGAAGTCGGGCGTATTTACGGAGACAACGATCCCTGCAACGGCTTTGCGGCTCCTCCGGACAAAATTTATGCAGTTTACAACGAGGACGTGCAGTGCATTGGATTTCACGAGGATGCCCACATTATCAGCTATCTGATAAACCGGCCTGATCCCCCCGCAATCCGGGAGGGTCTGGCCATGTACTTCGACTACAAATGGTGGGGGATCACAAACCTGGACTGGACAGGGTACTATATTAAGGCCGGACGGTATGTTTCGGTTGATCAGTTGCTAAAAAGAGAGGTCTTTTTCCAGCAATGCGATTACATCGCATACCCTATTATGGGTGCCTTTACGCAGTGGCTGATTGCCACATATGGAATCGGCAAATACCTGCATATGTATCAGCAGCAGGATACGGCGCAGGCAATGACGAAAGTATATGGGCAAACACCGGAAGAATTGAACCGTGCCTTTATGGACTATGTTGCTTTATTCAGGATCGATCCCGTTTTTGAGCAGCGGATGGAAGCGCTGCTTGCCGAATGCGAGAATTCTTGAACGTGACCGGCCACCACTTTTCCTCATCCGCTCCGGCGTAAATGAAGCTTCCAGGGGAGGCGGAGGGTGGGAGCAGGCTTGCCCTCGATTTGGAAAATCAGGTTCGCAACCGCCGCTTCGCCCATGGAACCCACAATACCCAGACTGGTCAGAGCCGCATCCCGGGCAAGGTAGCTGTTATCGAAGCTGGCCAGGCGCAGCGACTCCCCCCGGCTCCGGGCGAAACGCTGCAAGCGGAAAGCGATCTCGTCATTGAAGCACACGGTAGCCGTGGCGCTGCCCCGGTATTCCCCCAGGAAGCGGCGCAACAGCACATCATCCCCCTCCAGCAGGCGCTGGCGTTCCCTTTCGCCGTACCAGAGGCAATCCTCATTCCCGAAAGGGATGCCCATTTCCCTTGCGCATTTCGCCAAGCCACGGAAGCGCTCGATGCCACGGGAATCGTCCCATTTTAATATTGCGGCGATTTCCCGATGCCCGGCCGCCACCAGATGGGCAAAGAGCATCTCGGCGCCGTCCTCATTGGCGGGCAGGATCGCCGGAGAATGATCATCATATCTCCCATTGAGGTAGACCAGTGGGATCCCTTTTTCCCGGATTTTATCCGGCAGCTCCCGGCTCGGGTACCCCAGGATATCCGAAATCGGCTCCAGCAGGATGCCCGCCGGGGGATGGGCAAGCAGGTGGGTCAGGTGCTCTTCCTCCCGGGAGGGCAGCCCCCGGGTCTCCAGACAGGTCAGGGTGAAATCCGCTTCCTGCGCCGCCTTGCGGCACTGGCGCAGCAGCTCCGGAGAAGTATATTCCTCCCGGTCGGCCAGGAGCAGGACAATCTGGCGACTGGTTCTCACCGCCGCCTTTGCAGGGTAGGATCCGCTGCCCTGGCGGCGAACGATCAGCCCATTTTCCTCCAGCAGGGAAAGGGCGGAGCGAACCGTCTGGCGGCTACAGGCATATTGGTGGCACAGCTGCGCCTCCGTTGGAAGTCTGGCAGGAGCAGCGGAGGAAAGCAGAAGCATCTCCAGCTCCCGGGCAATGCGCTGATATTTGGCGCTCAATGGGGTCACCTCCCGATCATTTGTGAAATATTTTTATTATCCATCTCTTTTTCCCTAATAATTTTGGCCATTCTATACAATGAAATGATGAAATTTTTTTGTTCTTATTGATTTCATCTCAAAATTTCCATCTCTTTTCCCGGCTGTTACAGCAGATTGCTTCGGGCGAAAAATGCGGAAAGAAAATGCAAATCTTAAATTTTCTTCATGGATATCATAAGATATCCAACAAAGGGAAGTCAATTCGCATCTTTCATAAAAATTTGTATTGTTTTTTGTTTGCTTTTAAAAAATTTGTATTTATTCAGAATCACAGTTTTGCGTTTTGCACCCCACAATCCGTTGACGAATGGGATTTTTTATGGTTTTATATTAGCAGAAACCCGCACGGAGCGGGTAAAACAAAATTTTTTATGAAAGAGGTAACCACTATGAAGAAGTTCCTGGCAATCGCATTGGCAGTGTGCATGGTTCTGTCCATCGCCTGCTTCACCTGCACCGCTGACGACCTGATCAGCGTTGGCATCATCAACAATGACCCCACCGAATCCGGCTACCGTGCTGCCAACGTGGCAGACATGGAAAAAGTTTTCTGCGAAGAGAACGGCTACAAGGCTCAGTTCTTCTACTCCCTGAAGAACGAAGAGCAGATCGCTCAGGCCAAGAAGTTCATCTCTGACGAAGTTGACTACCTGCTGCTGTCCGCCGCCGCTACCACCGGCTGGGACTCCGTGCTGAAAGAAGCTGAGGAAGCCGGCATCACCGTCATCCTCTTCGACCGCACCATCGATGCTGACGAGAGCCTGTACGCCGCTTCCGTGGTCTCCGACATGGCCAAGGAAGGCGAGACCGCCGTTAATTGGCTGACCGAGCAGGGTCTGGAGAGCTACAACGTCATCCACATCCAGGGCGTTATGGGCTCCGCTGCCCAGATCGGCCGTTCCGGCGCACTGGACACCAAGGTTGCCGACAACGACAACTGGAACATCGTCATTCAGCAGACCGGCAACTGGAGCGCTGACGAGGCCAAGCAGATCGTTGAGTCCGTCATCAACTCCGGCGAAGCTTTCAACGTCATCTACGCTGAGAACGACAACATGGCTCAGGGCGCCGTTGCTGCTCTGGATGCTGCCGGCATCACCCACGGTGTGGACGGCGACGTCATCGTCATGGGCTTCGACTGCAACAAGTGGGCGCTGCAGGCGCTGCTGGACGGCGAATGGAACTACGACGGCCAGTGCAATCCCTTCCAGGCCAGCACCATTGCTGACATCATCGCCACTCTGGAAGCCGGCGAAGAGCTGGAAGCCAAGGTCGTTATCCTGGAAGAGCAGGGCTTCGATGCCACTACCATCACCGCTGAAGACGTGGAAGCTTACGGCATCTAATTGACTGTATTCTCTGCAATTCAACCAATCCATAGGTAATATGCCGGGTACGCGGTACGGAATATTGGATCATATCCTGTATCCGCACCGCGTACCTTTTTACATTTGGGTTCAAAAAGATTTTCAAGACTCTTTGAACCATTGACGGAGGCAAAGATATGCAAAAAGGCGCAGTACTGGAAATGCGGGGCATTTCCAAATTTTTCCCCGGTGTCAAAGCGCTGCAAAACGTGGACTTCACCCTGAGGCAGGGGGAGATCCACGCACTGATGGGCGAAAACGGCGCAGGAAAATCCACCTTGATCAAGGTACTCACCGGCGTATACGAAAAGGATGCCGGAGAAATTCACATTGCCGGGCACGATGGAGCCGTATCCATCCGCCGCCCCCAGGATGCCCAGAAATGCGGCATCTCCACCGTTTACCAGGAAATTACCCTCTGCCCCAATCTGACCGTGGCGGAGAACATGTATATAGCCCGCACGCCGGGCAACTTCACCAGTTGGAAGAAGATGAACGCCGGGGCGAAAGCCCTCCTTGACGAGCTGGGCATCCCGGCGGAGCCGAACCGCCAGCTGGGAGACTATTCCATCGCCGTGCAGCAGATGGTTGCCATCGCACGTGCAGTGGACATGGACTGCAAGGTGCTGATTCTGGACGAACCCACCTCCTCCCTGGACGAGCAGGAGGTTGCCAAACTCTTTAAACTGATGCGTGATCTGAAAGCCAAGGGCGTGGGCATCATTTTCGTCACCCATTTCCTGGATCAGGTTTACGAAGTCTGCGACCGCATCACCGTCCTGCGGGACGGGCAGTTGGTTGGCGAATATGCCATTGAGAATTTGCCCCGGGTGCAGCTGGTCAGTAAAATGCTGGGCAAGGAGCTGGACGATATGGCCGATATCAAAGGTGGCAGTACTTCCGGCAGTGAAAGCAGCACCGGCACCCCCGTGCTGGAAGCGACGGGGCTATCCAGTTCCGATGCCATCCATCCTTTCGATTTCTCCATCCATCGTGGGGAAGTCAACGGCTTCACCGGTCTGCTGGGTTCCGGGCGGAGTGAATGTGTCCGAGCGATCTTCGGTGCCGACCATGTTACCGGGGGCCAGGTAAAGATGAACGGCGAGGATGTGAAAATCAAGAAGCCCAGGGATGCCATGCGCATGGGGATCGGCTACCTGCCGGAAGACCGGAAACGGGACGGCATCGTGGGTGACCTGTCCGTGCGGGACAATATCATCCTGGCGCTACAGGTTCTGAAAGGGCCGTTCAAACCCATTTCCCGAGCCCAGGCGGAGGCTTTCGCCGACGAATATATCAAACTGCTGGAGATCAAAACCGCCTCTTCCAGCACTCCCATCAACCAGCTCTCCGGCGGCAATCAGCAGAAAGTCATCCTGGCTCGCTGGCTGCTGACCAATCCCCAGTACCTGATCCTGGACGAGCCCACCCGGGGCATCGACATCGGCACCAAGACGGAAATTCAGAAATTGGTGCTGAAACTGGCCGGTGAGGGCAAGAGCTGCACCTTCATCTCCTCGGAAATTGATGAGATGCTGCGCACCTGCTCCCGGTTAGTTGTCATGCGTGACCGTCATGTGGTCGGGCAGCTCACCGGAGACGACCTGAACCAGAATAAAATCATGGAAACCATTGCAGGAGGTGAACACTGATATGAAAACCGAAAGAATCCCCCAAAAAGTGCAGTCCAAGCGCACCTTTGGGCAGTGGGTGAGCTGGCTGGTGCATCAGCAGCTGTTCATTCCCCTGGCGGCGCTGTTCCTGCTGATCGTCTTCAACCTGATTGGAGACAGCTCTTTCTTCTCCATCTATATCCGCACCAACAACAGCGGGCACAAGGTGCTGGGCGGCAATATCATCTCCGTTATCAATGACGGGTCTGAACTGGCCATTCTAGCCATTGGCATGACCCTGGTCACTGCCGCCTCCGGCGGACAGGATATCTCCGTGGGCGCCAATATGGCCATCGCCGGTTCCGTCATCCTGCGCATTCTATGCGGTGGGGAATCCGTTGCCAACGTGGCGCAGCAGCCGGTGATCGTAGCGTTCCTGGCAGCGTGCGTGGTATGTATGCTCTTCGGCGCTTTCAACGGCATCCTGGTCGCGTACCTGAAATTGCAGCCCATGGTTGCAACCTTGATCCTCTTCACCGCCGGGCGCTCCATCGCCTCCTGGATCAACCAGGCGCAGCCCATGAATCTGAAAGACCCGATCCTGTCCTATTTCGGTACTTACATTCCCGGCATCCCCATTCCCACCCCGGTATTCATCGCCGTCGCCTGCATGATTGTGGCGGCGCTGGTGCTGAAATTCACCACCGTTGGACTGTATGCCCAGTCCGTGGGCATCAACGCCAGCTCCTCCCGGCTCAACGGCATCAACCCCGCATTTGTCAAATTCCTGACTTATGTCATCCTGGGTCTGTGCTGCGCCGTGGCCGGATTCGTGAAAGTGAGCCGGGTCTCCACCATCAATTATTCCAATTTCGCCATCGATATCGAGATGGATGCCATCCTTGCGGTGGCGCTGGGCGGCAATGCCCTGGGCGGCGGCAAATTCAGTATGCCCGCCTCCATCCTGGGCGCTTACACCATCCAGTTCCTGACCACCACGCTGTATAAGTACAAGGTGCCCTCCACCGCCCTGCCCGCTTACAAGGCGATTGTGGTCATCATCCTGGTGATCATCAGCGCACCCACTTTCCAAGCCAATGCAACCAAGGCATGGAAAAAAATGACGAAAAAGAACGGCGTAAAGGAGGCAGTGTGACATGAGCAAAGTATCCGTTAAAAACGGACGGCTGAAAAAGCGATTCGTGCTGTCCGACAGCAACCTGCTTCTGACCATTACCATCCTGGTCTTCTTTGCAATGTATGCCGCCGCCATTATCTTCCTGGGTGCCGGTTTCCGCAAACCCAACTCTTTCTGCAATCTGCTGAACGAGAATGCGGGACTGATCATCCTCTCCTGCGGCATGAGTCTGGTGATGATCACCGGCGGCATCGACATCTCCGTGGGCATGATGACCGCTCTGATCACCATGAGCTGCGCCGTCAATCTGGACTATCACGGCGGCAATATCTTCACCGCTGCGCTGATCTCCCTGGGCATCGGTATCGCTTTCGGCCTGGTGCAGGGGTATCTGGTAGCATATCTGGATATCCAGCCATTCATCGTCTCGTTGGCAGGTATGTTCTTCGCCAAGGGCATGACCACCATCGTCAATGCCAACCCCATCAATATCGCCAACGAGCAGTTCATCGCAGCGAAGGATACCCACATTCTCCTAAAAGGCATCGGGTATGTGAATAAGAAAGGGAAATTCATCACCGCCTATGTGGAGCCCGGCGTGATCATTGCCCTGGCCGTGGTTGTCTTCCTTTTCATTCTGCTGAAATGGACGAAATTGGGGCGCAGTTTCTACGCCGTGGGCGGCAATGCCGCCAGCGCCAATATGCTGGGCATCAACGTGCGCAAGACCAAATTCCTGGCGCACCTGCTGTGCAGTACCCTGTGCGGCATCGGCGGATTCGTATACGTGCTGCATCTGGGTTCCGGCTCCGTGACCAATGGCCAGGGTGCCGAAATGAACGCCATTGCCTCTTCCATCATCGGCGGCACCATGCTCACCGGCGGCGTTGGCAATATTGTCGGTACGCTGTTCGGGGTGCTGTCCCTGAACACCATCAAGCAGATCGTTGCCTCCATGAACCTGACCGCCCCCTGGTGGAAAGACATTACCGTTGCCGCCATGATCTGCCTGTTCCTGGTGATTCAGAAGATCGTGCTGGCACGGAAGAAAACCGTATAAATTTCCTTTCTCCTTTTTCAAAACCGCAGGAGCAGCCCCATTTATGTGGCTGGAGGAATGCATCCGTTTCCTGAATTCCCTCTGGCTCTTCCGCCGCAGGAAATGGATGCCCACACTCACGGATTAAATTTCAAAAAAACCGATGCCCTTTTGGTATGGGGCATCGGCTTTTTTATGCTTCTTCGATTATCTGCGGTATTTCCCCTTGCCTTTTCTGCGTCCACCTCTGGCCGTATACACCAGCAGTGCACCGGTTGCAAGAATCGCCAGGAGGATCACCCCAATCAGCAAAATAAAGATTCCACTGCTACCGGAGGAAGTGCCTGCACCATAGGGCTGATAACTGGGCACCTCCGTGGCCAGGACGATGGTGGGTTGTGTCACCGGGGGCTGGGTCTGGACGGGCAACGTGGGAACCGTTGCCGGTTCGGTATACACGGGGATGGTCGGCGCCTGTGTCGCCACCGGCTCCGTCATCATGGGTTCCGTCACCCAGAATGTCTCCTGAGTGGGTTCCTGGGTGGGTTCCTGGGTTGCCTGAGTGGGCTGCGTGGGTATATAGGGGTCTGTGCCATCGGAACTGCGGAACTCAATGCGGTTGTGGAACGCCGTCTCCAACTGCTCGATCAGGGATACTGACCATGGATTGGATGCGGAATAGACAATGGTTGCATAGGTATCCCAAAGGCAATTATCATCGAACCGTGGGAAACCACCGCTACAGTTGATGGTCTTCAAATTGGAGCAGGAACGGAAGCAATTTTCACCAAATTTTTTGAAACTTGCGGGGAGTGTAATGGCCGTCAGTCCGTCACAGCCGGAGAAAGCATCCTTCCCCACGGTGACGAGACTTGTTCCAAAATAGACATTCGTAATGCTGTCGTAATCCTGGAAAGCATACGCACCAACACTGGTCACGGAATCGGACAGAATCACCTGGGTAATGGAATATTTGTAGGCCGCCCAGGGGGCACCGGCAGAAAAATCGTACATATCCCCGGAGCCGGTGATATAAAGGGTTGTCCCGTCGATCGACCAGCTGAGGCCGTCGCCGCAGGTTGCCCCGGTTCCCTCCCAGATAATGTCATAACTCTCGGCGGACACGCTGAAGATAAATAGCAGGGCGCACAGGAGCAGTAACGTTATTTTCTTCATTTTCGGATTCTCCTTTCACTGCCATGATAGCACGCTGAAAAGAGAGTTTCAATTCTTTTTTTCATCTTCATCTTTTCTTAATCTTTTTAAGATAACCGGGCAGCGGAAAATTCCCCGCTGCCCGGCAGATGCAATATCATTTACATTTCTTCGATATGGTATACATAATCCAGTGACCGCAGGGCGGCAATGATATCCTCGTGCTTCTTATAGCGCTTGAGCTCCGCACTTGCCACAGTAAAAGAGACGGAGAAAACACTGATGCCGGAATTCAGGTAAGCGGGGTTGGATTCGATATCGTCGATCCGAATTCCCAGCGCCCGAACGGTGGAGACGAATTCCGGGAGGTCATTCTTGTTTTTCAATTCCAAATGAACTTCAAAATGGTTGGAGCGATCTTTCAGGATTTTTTCCAATGCGGGCAAACTGGACATACAAACCAGCATCATCACCAGCAGCCCCAGGGACAGGGTATATAATCCAGCCCCCAGCGCCATGCCCAGAACGGCGCAGCACCAAAGGCCGACGGAAGTGGTCAGTCCCTTAATTTGGCTCTTGGAGCTGAAGAGGATGGCATTGCCGCTGATAGTGGCCGTACCGATGATGGCGGCAGCGGACAGAATCGGGAAGCTTCCCCCGTGGGCATCCATAAGGAATTGATCGATGAGCATACTCCCCGTCCCCGCTAGGCTCACCAGGATAAAGGTGCGCAGTCCGGCGGAATGCCGTTTGCTGGAACGTTCACAGCCAATAATGGCGGACATCAGGAAACTCAGCACCAGCCGCAGGGCAACTGCCCCGGTGGTCAATTCGCTGCTCCACATGCCCAAAACACAAGCAATATAATCCGTTTTCATCATTTCTACCTCCGCAAATAAAAGTATCGGCGCTGCGCCTGGTTATGGGCGAAATGTTCCTCCGCCGCCTCGGTGAAAGCGATCTCCTCTTCCGACAGGGCGGCTTCCCGCTGGGGTAGCTCCCGCTGAATTTTCTGAATTCGCTCAATGAGCAATTGGGCATCGCTCTTGGGTTCGCCGGATTCCGTCATCTCCTCCACCGGAGCCACATCCTCCAATTTGGTGGAATAAGATTTGGATAAGTAAAGCGCCAATTTGGCGCAGGCGGGGCCAATCAGCTCATAGAGCACGCTGGATGCCAGAATGATGGTCTGCAAATCTTCTCCCATCTCCCCGCCCAGGGTTCGGGCGCCCAGGGCAGCCAGACCGATGGCAACCCCCGCCTGGGGGATCAGAGCAAGCCCCAGGTAATTGCGCACCAGCGGCCCCTTACCCACGAGCCAGCACCCCAGCCAGGCACCCAGGTATTTGCCAATGATGCGAACCAGGAAATAACTGGCTCCCACCGCCAACAGCGGCACCCCATTCAGCGCCCCCTCCGCCGATACCAGGGCATCCAGCTGAAAAGACATCCCGGAGCGGACGAAGAACAGCAGCAAAATCGGGGGGCTGAAATAGCCCAATTGCTTGAACAGTTTGTCATTCTCCGCAATGTTGGTATAAACCGTCCCCATGGCCATGCAGCCGAGGAGCGGCGAAACATCCAGCAGTGCGCAAACGCCGCAGAAAGAAAACAGCAGCGCAATGGAGATGATCAGTTTATTATCCGTGGAACGTTTCTTGGGCATCAGCCACTTCATAAACAGGCCGAACACGCCCCCCAGCGCCATTACCAATAAATTCAGCGCAATGGGCTGCGCCAGCGTTGCGAAAGTGACACTCCCCGCCCCCTGCAAACTGGCCAGGGCAACGGAAATGGCCACGGAATACAGCACCAAGCCCACCACATCGTCCAGCGCCACCACCTGGAGCAGGGTATCCACGAATTCCCCTTTTGCGCCGGTTTGGCGAATGGTCATCATGGTGGAAGCGGGAGCCGTAGCCGATGCCAGCGCCGCCAGCACCACGGAAAACGCCAAATTCAGCCCCAGCACCCAGTAAGTCAGCACAAATACGGCCACGCTGGCCAGCACGGCCTCCGCCACGGTGACCCAAACCACTTTCATACCATTGCGTTTCAGCACGGAGAGTTTGAAGAATTCCCCGGTGGAGAAAGCGATGAATGCCAGAGCGATATCGGACAGGAAGTCCGTCCCGTCAATGATCCGCTGGGGCACCAGATTCAGCCCATAGGGCCCGATGAGGATTCCTGCCAGAATATACGCCGTCACATTGGGCAGCCGCAGCAATTTGGTCAGCCGGGTAAGCAGGAATCCGGAAAACAGCATCAGAGCCACGGAGATGATCACCGTGGGCACCTGGGGCAGCTGCGCCAGATTCTGCTGAATTGCCGCCATAGGGGCACCTCCTTTTTTAATTACGCTTATCGATTTGTGTAATTGTTATTTCCCTGACCCGCCCGGTATCGTTACCGCTCTGTCTCGTAACGTGGAAAGCTTCCGAAAGGTCGGGGAACTTACAGGACATCCTATTTGGATGCTCCATTCAATTGTAATAGTATAGTAGAGTTTTGTTGAAATTGCAACCATTTTTTGATTTATTTTTTAAGCATTTTATTCACATTGCACTGTTTGCATTTCTCTTTTCCGGAATGGATATTGCCTTTTGCGCCGGAATTTGCTATGATTGCTCCATCTATTGAGAAATCGGGGAAAAACGATGGAGCTAAAATGCATTGCGCAGCGCCAGGGGCGACTGTCATCTTTCTTAAAAAGGGAACTGCAAATGTCCACCGGGCTTATGAACCGGCTGAAATGGGGCGACAGTATCCGGGTCAACGGCAACTCTCAGCACACGGACTACCCGGTTCAGCCGGGGGATGTGATCACCGTCACGCTGGACGAGGAAACCCCGGAGTATCCCGCCCAGCCGGGGGAGCTGAACCGGATTTATGAAGATGAGTGGCTGCTGGCGGTGGACAAACCGGCGAGGATGCTGATCCATCCCTCCCAGAAGCAAAACCAGGGGACACTGGCCAATTTCGTCACCTATTACTATCAGCAGACGGGGCAGAAATGCGCTTTCCATCCCCTGACCCGGCTGGATCGGGATACTTTCGGCATCGTCCTGCTGGCTAAGAATGCCCATATTCACGCTCTGCTCCAATCTGCGCACCCTCGCAAGACCTACCAAGCACTCTGTTTCGGTGTGCCTCCCCTGCCCCAGGGGGAGATCACTGCTCCCATCGCCCGGTGTGAGCTGCCCAGCCTGCTGCGCCGGGTCGATCCCAACGGCAAACCCTGCCACACGATTTACCGGGTGCTGGAATCGGATGGGCGAATCAGTCGCCTGGAGCTGCACCCCGTCACCGGCCGTACCCATCAGCTCCGGGTTCACTGCGCCTGGATGGGCTGCCCCATTCTGGGTGACCCCCAGTACGGAAGCGTTGAGAGCCAAGATCTGTCCCGTACCCTGGGATTGGAACATCAGATGCTCTGCGCCCGGCAGATCGATTTCCGCCACCCCATCACCGGGGAGGAAATTTCTCTCCATTCCCGTATGTATCCCGCCCTCTCCGGAGGTGAAATTCCGCTCTACTCCCAGGAGAATGCCTCTACCCCCGGAGAAGAGAGGGAGAATTCCCCCCGGTAGGGTGCATTTCCTCCTGAAACGGGTATAATCATGCCAAAGCAATCTTTCAGGAGGCAAGAACCATGACCAGAGTAAGCCGAACCAAATTATGTGACCGTGTACTCCCCAGCTATACCCAGGGGGAGGAGATCATGAATACCGTCACCCATATTGTGGGCGGTGCATTAAGCATCGCCGCACTGGTGCTGTGCGTGGTGTACGCTGCACTGCATCAGAATGTCTACGGCATCGTCTCCTCCGCCATCTACGGAGGGAGCATGATCGCCCTATATACCGTATCCAGTGTTTACCACGGGATGCACCCCGGCATGGGCAAGAAAGTTATGCAGGTGATTGACCACTGCACCATCTATTTCCTCATTGCGGGAACCTATACCGTAATGGCGCTGTCCGCCCTGCGGCCGGTGTATCCGAAATTGGGGTGGGGACTGTTCTTCTTCGAATGGGGTATGGCCATTTTTGCCACGGTTCTCACCGCCATTGATTTAAAGAAATACAATGTCCTTTCCATGGTCTGCTACATTGGTCTGGGTTGGGCGATTCTCCCTTTCTTCCACCAGACCTATGCCGTGCTGACCCGGTCGGGATTCCTCTTCCTGCTGTGGGGAGGCATCGCCTATACCATTGGCGCCGTGCTGTACGGCATCGGCTCCAGGCGGCGGTGGATGCATTCGGTATTCCATCTCTTTGTACTGCTGGGCAGCGTGCTGCAATTTTTCGCCGTGCTGCTGTATGCGGTGTAAACCATATGTCAAAAGGGTTGCCCCACTTTTTCTGAGGCAACCCTTTTCTTTTCCTTTATCGCCCGTCCATCACGGCTTTGCATTCGCTGAGCACCACGGACAAAATGGGTACACAGGTAGCTGCGCCATATCCGCCGTTCTCCACCGCCACTACAAAGGCCAGGGGGTAATTTTCATCCGTGGCGAACCCGGCGAACATGGCGTTGGAGATCTGGTTATTACCCAACTCCGCCGTACCGGATTTGCCGCCCACGGTCAGCCCGGGGAACTGCCAGGTACCATAAGTCACTTCCACATTGTTGCGCATATACTGGCGCATTTTCTGGGACAGTTCCTGGGTCATTACCCGGTCGGTCATTTTCGTCTCCGCCTGATAGGTGACGGTTCCGTCACTTTCCACCTGGGAGACCAGATACGGCAGCGCCGCCGTACCGCCGTTGGCGATTTGCCCCATATAGACCATGAATCGGCAGGGATTCACCAAATCGGAATGTTGGCCGATGCAACTCCAGGCGAAAGAGGCCGCTCCGGCATCGGAGATATCGTAGTTCCCCGCCGCCGTAGTAACCCCATCGAAAGTGATCTTTTCATTGATCTGGAACTGATCCACATATTTTTGCATATTCTTCTTGCCCACCAGCTCCGCCACCTGGGCAAAGGCGCAGTTGCAGGATACGGCCAATGCCTGCTTCAGGTCGGTATTTCCGTGGGCACGTTCGCAGGTGATCTTCTCGGTGCCGTAGGCATATTCCCCGGTACAGGTGAAAGTCTTGCCCTCGATGCCCGGCACGCAATCCAGCGCAGCGGCGCAGGTGACGATCTTGTAAATGGAGCCGGGAGGATAGGACGACTGCAAGAAGCGGTTGAGGTATACCCCCGTATAGGTGCCCAGGGTATCTCCCTGGATATCCGGCACATTGTCCGGGTCATAGGTGGGGGAAGTCACGGCGCAGAGGATCTCACCGGTTTTGTAATTATAAACCGCCACGGTTCCCTTACGGCCATACAGCGCCGTCAGCGCCGCATTCTGCACCCGGGCAGACAGAGTCAGGTGCTCCACACCCCCGCTTCCGCCATTGTATACGCCGTTTACCAAGTCGAATCCCGCCATTGCCCCGGCGTATTTGGATACTGCACCGGCACTGATAAAGCCACTGCGATCCCCCACCCAGTGGAGGGTGGATTTGCGGGTAGTCACATCGGAGGAATAGGTTCTGCCATTGGTCAGATCCAGCAGCACATTGCCCCGCCGGTCAACCACGGTGCCGCATCCTAAATTGCCATTGTTAAAAACATGGGGCGAACCGGGGGAGACGATCCAGTCCCCCGCCCGGGTCACATACTGAAAGGCAAACAGCACCATCCCCCCCAGCAGCACCGCCAGGAACAGTCCCATCAGCCAGGTTCGTTTGGTCACTCGATTCATTTTTTGCGCCCCTTTCTGATGAGTTTTACTGCAAAGCTGGCATTCTGCCGGGTGTCCGCTGCCTTGACGAAAGCCAGCAGCCCCCAGGAGGCCACCATACTGGTGCCGCCGTTAGACACAAAGGGGAATGTCACCCCGGTAAAGGGCAGGATGTCCACCGTGCCCAGGGTATTGAGGATGGTTTGGATCAGCAATACCCCCGCCGCCGTACAGGCGCCGATGCTATAGAAGCTGCTCCGGGCAACCCGGGCAGAGCGAATGGCGAAGAATCCGAATGCGCAGATGCACAATACTGCCATCATGGCCAGCAGCAGTCCCCATTCCTCGGAAATCGTTGCAAATACGATATCCGAATCCGCCGCAAACACCTTGCGCAGCCATCCTTTCCCCGGCCCCAGGCCGAACAAGCCGCCGGAAGCAATGCACATCAGCGACTGTGCCTGCTGATAGCCCTTGCCATAGGGGTCATCCCAAATATGGCGCCAGGTTGCGAAGCGGTTCAGCGCATGGGGCGCCACCCGCACCGCCAGGATGCCCGCCAGTCCCAGCGCTGTCACCGCCAGGGCAACCGTACCCATGCTGCCGGAGCGCAGATAGGCAATAATCAGGAACGAGCAGAAGAAGATCAGCGCCGTGCCAAAATCGTTCATCACCGCCAGGCATCCGCAAATCACCACGGAATAGGCAATGAAAGCCACCAGGTTCCGCTTGTTCATCACCCGATCCATGGTAGATGCCCCGGCGAACACGAAGCAGACCTTGCTCAGTTCCGACGGCTGCAATGACAAATTGCCAATAACGATCCAGCACCGGGCACCATACAGCTCCTTGCCCACCGCCAATGTCAGCAGCAGGAAGCCCAGCCCCGCCGCCACCGCCAGATAGCGCACCCGTTTCGCCCGCTCCAAGTCCCGCAGCGCCCAACCCACCGCCAGGAAAGCCAGGATCCCCACGATCATGGCAACAAGCTGCTTGATGGCCTCGTTGGGAGAGACCGTTGCGATGGCCGCCATGCCCAGTGAGCACAGGAAGAACGCCAACGTCTCCATTTCGAAAGAACTGCGCCGGATGCACAGATAGAACGCATACAGCCCCCACTGAGCGAGGATGATTCCCGTGAATCCCTCCATCACCGGAATGGAATCCGTGATGCTGTCGTGAATGGCAAATCCGATCATTACCAGTAACTGGAAAGCGGTGAGAACCAGCAGATTCAGGAACCCCGCCACGGGGCCGGACGCCTTGGTACGCAGCTGGGATTGGAGCTGCTCCTGCTGCTTGGTGATGAGCTTCAATTTCAGCTTCACCCCGCCAACACTGATCACATCCCCATCCTGCAATGCGCAGATATTCACCCGCTCCCCATTGACGTAAGTACCGTCCTTGGAATCGGTATCGGTGATCGTCCAGCTACCGTCGTCGTAGCGGGTCAGAACCGCATGATTCCGGGACACGGTGGACAAGGCAATGGACACATCACAGCTCTTACTGCGGCCGATCACATTCTCCCAATGGGTCACGGGCACCCGCTCCCCGCCGGGCATTACCAGCCACGCCCAGATCTCCGGCTCCCGCCGGAAAGTGAGCAGCGGCAGTGCGCACCGCAAAAGCAGCAGCAGCGCCAGAATCGGGCAGGCATGGCGCACCAGGGAAATATAGAACGACTCGTACTGGGGATCCATCCCGGCGAATGCCCCGGGCAAGCCGGAAAACAGCACTTCCATCACCTGCCCCACCGGAGCAAAGAATGAATCCAGCCCGGCGAAGAACTGCGCCAGGGCATCCAATATATCTTGCATGAGGGCAAACCTCCATTTCCTTTGCATTTCCGTAATGCTATCACATTTCTATTGAAAATGCAAATTTTCCTTTGTCATTTTCCTGATTTATGATAGAATGGAAATAATTTCTCATCCAGGAGGCGTTATCCATGCCAAGATCGGACAGACAGAAGCTAAAAATCCTTTACATCTGGGATTATTTGCAAAAAAACTCCCACCAGGACAAGCCGGTGAGAGCCAACGAACTGATTGCCATGCTGGATACCCACGGTATCCTCTGCGACCGCAAAACGATCTACTCCGACATTGCCGCATTGCAGGATTTCGGCGTAGATATCCTGTGCCAGCCGGGGCGCAACGGAGGATACTACATTGCCTCCCAGAATTTCGAGCTACCGGAATTGAAACTGCTGATCGATGCGGTACAGTCCAGCAGATTCCTGACGGAGAGAAAGTCCCGGGACTTGATTGAGAAACTTTGCACCCTTTGCAGCACCCAGGATGCCAAATTGATGCGCCGGGATGTTTACGTATCCGGCCGGGTGAAAACCATGAACGAGACCATCTACTATGCGGTGGATGCCATCCAGGAGGCCATTGCCCAGAATAAACAAATCACTTTCCGCTATTTCGACTGGGGACTGAATGGCACCAGAGTTTACCGGGACAGAACCTATGCCGCCAGCCCCTATGGCCTGTGCCAGGACAACGAGAATTGCTATCTACTGGCTCTGTCCCCCCGCCACGGCATCACCAGCTACCGGGTGGATCGGATGAGCCACATCACCCTGAGCTCGGAATCCCGGCTCCCCTGCCCGGAGCTAACCGGTAAGAAACTGACAGAATACGCCAACCGGATGTTCCAGATGTATTCCGGCGATACCACCGCCGTTAAGCTGCGCTTCCACCGGAGCCTTTCCAACGTGGTCATCGACCGGTTCGGCAAGGACACCATGCTGCTGCCCGACGGGGAGGAACACTTCGTTTTCACCGTCCCGGTGGCCGTTTCGCCCCTGTTCCTCAGCTGGGTCATGGGCTTCGGGGACAAAGCCAAGATCCTCTATCCCCAAAGTGTCATCCGGCAATGCAGAGAGCTTTGCGCCCAGATATTGCAGCAATATGACTGCGATGAGGTCACGCCATCAGCTCAGCTCGAATGAATGAAATACTTCGCTCCACACGATTTGGCAGTCCGTCACATCCGCGTCCTGTAGTGCCGTCAGGCAATAGTGGTAATCGCCGTCGTCAATGACTGCTCCCCTGCCAATCCGTTCCCCGTTTTCCCCCGCCGCTGCCCAGGCAAATTCCCAGCGCACCGGGTCAGCGCCGGTTTGGATCACCGTCAGCTCATCTCTGTCGTAGCCGGTCAGTTCCCGGATGGTGGCATCCAGGTCGCCGCCGGACAGTGTCTGCACCATCACGTCGTAGCTGTCCCCCAGGTACATCCGCCCGGTATCGCTCTCCATAGCGCATACCAGTGCCTCACCGGGCAGCTCCAGATGAATTTCCCGGGGCACGGCCAGCGCCGGTTCCTCCCACACATCGCTGATGGTTTCCAGTGTCTCCATTTGGCCGCAACCGGCCAGAAGCAGCAGGCACAGCACGGGCAATAAAAATTTTTTCAAATCAGCACCTCCAGAAAGGATCGATCGCATTATGCTAACGCTTCTCCTTTTTATCTGCTGCTAATCAATGCAGTGGGATTCCTGATTATGCTTGCCGACAAGAAAAAGGCACAGAAAGGGCTCTGGCGCATCCCGGAATCCACATTGCTCACCGTGACGCTTCTGGGCGGAAGTCTGGGAAGTCTGATTGGCATGAAAGCATTTCGTCACAAAACCCGCAAAGCCAAATTCGCCATTGGGCTTCCCGTGATCCTGCTCCTCCAGCTCCTGCTGGCGGGGTATATCGCAGTGAATTATGCAAACATCCTTGTTGAAAATATGAGGTAAATGAGGATGCTTTGACGATTTCCCATTGGGATGAGTTGAAGCGTCTCCTTAACGCATTGTAAGACATCCAAGTGATTCTAAAGGGGAGGATTCCATTCAAGGATCCTCCCCTTTCTTTCACGAAAGATGGCACCGGAAATTCCATCCGGTGCCATGCAAGTTATTCTACCGTTTTATTCGAAGTTTTCCAAACTTAGAATCATTTCCGCCGTGGTCATGCCGTCAATGGCGGCGGACATAATACCCCCGGCATAACCGGCTCCCTCCCCCGTGGGGAATAGCCCCCGTAGGGCGCTCTGACGGCTCGCATCCCGCAGGATACGCACCGGGGAAGAGCTCCTCGTCTCCGGCGCAGTAAGCACCGCATCCGGGTCAGAAAACCCAGCCAGATTCCGCTCCAGTTCCGGTATCGCCTGAGCAAGCGCCTGCGTGATGCACGCCGGAAGCACCTGATGCAGATCGCACCAGCAGACCCCCGGGCGGTAAGTGGGCCGGATGTTCCCCGCCGATTCGCTGGGTCTTCCGGCCAGGAAATCTCCCACCCGCTGCGCCGGAGCCCGGTAGCTCCCGCTGAGGGCATAGGCACGGCGCTCAATCTCCTGTTGCCACTGCATTCCCCCCAGATTGCCGGGATAGGGGAATATTTCCGGATTCACCGTCACAAGCAATGCAGCATTGGCGTTGCTCCCATCCCGCAGGGCATTGCTCATGCCGTTGGTAACAACGCCCCCCTCCTCCGAAGCCGCCGCAACCACGTATCCCCCCGGGCACATACAGAAAGTATATGCCGTCCCATTATCCAGATGCTTCACCAGCTTATAATCCGCCGGGGGCAGAGCAGGATCTTCGCTCCCATATTGGGCAAGATTCACCGCATGTTGGCTGTGCTCAATGCGCACGCCCATGGCGAAGGGCTTCGGCTCCATGGGAACCCCCAGTTCCTCCAGCATCCGGAACGTATCCCTTGCGCTGTGACCGATGGCCAGAACGGCGGCGCTGCACGGGATCCGCTCCCCCTGCTGGGTGAGTAGCGCCGTCAATGCGCCGCCCTCCTGCTCCAGCCCCACCACCTGGGTGCGGAAGCGCACTTCGCCCCCCAGAGAAATGATCCGCCTGCGGATATTCTGCACCACATCCAGCAGCACATCCGTCCCCACGTGGGGTTTGGCATCATAGAGGATATCCTCCCCGGCGCCCGCTGCTACAAACTGCTCCAAAATCCACTGAATGCGGGGATTATTCACGCCGGTATTGAGTTTCCCATCGGAAAAGGTTCCGGCTCCTCCCTCGCCGAACTGGACATTGCTATTGGGCTTCAATGCCCCGCCGTCAAAGAATGCCTGCACATCCCGTTGCCGGGTCTGGGCATCCTCCCCCCGCTCCAGCACCAATGGCTTCTGCCCCGCCAGCGCCAGAACCAGCGCCGCAAACATCCCCGCCGGGCCAAAGCCCACCACCACTGGCCGCTGACGGCTCATGGGCTGGGGCTTGGGCGGGCGATAGAAGTTCACCGGCGCAATGCAGGCTCGCTTACACCGTGCCTGTTTCAGTATCTTTGCTTCACTGCCCTCCACCGTTACGTCCACGGTATAGATCATGCGCACCTCCGGCTTCTTCCGAGCATCCACGCTGCGCCGGACGATCACCAGCCGCCGAATGCGTGAGGGGGACAGGCGGAGCATATTCGCCGCTTCGTATTGCAGCTGCTGGGCATTGTGCGCCGGGGGCAGCGATATATCCCGTAACCGAATCATATTCTTTCCTTTCCGGCGCTGTATCCGGCTAATCGGCCGGAGCTCCACGCCCATTGCAGATTGAATCCGCCACAATCCCCATCCACATCCAGCACTTCGCCGCAGGCGAAAAGCCCCGGATGGAGCTTGCTTTCCAATGTTGTCCCGTCAAATTCCGCCGTAACAATCCCGCCGGCGGTCACCTGGGCGCTGTCCATACCCATAGTTTCGGTCAATGTCACATCCAGCCCCTTGGCGGCGTGGGCAGCGGCGGCCAATTCCCCATCCTCCAGAGCAGAAATGGGGCAGCGCAGTGAAATTCCCGCTTCCTGAGTCAGCACCCGGCCAAGGCGATTATGAAGAATGCCTGTGAAAAGTTCCGAAGCGGGAAGCTGCATCCCACGGCGGCGCATCAGTTCCCCCATCAGCGCCTCTTCCGGCATATTCGGCAGGAAATCCAGGCGGCAATTCCACGCCCCCGGCAACTGGCAAACATCCCGGGAAAGCTCAAACATCACAGGCCCCGACAGGCCATACTCCGTAAATTGCAATTCCCCGGTACGCTCCCGTAAAACCAGCCCATTGTGCACAATTTGAGCGCAGCAATTCGCCCGCACCCCTTTCAGTGATGCCAGCCCCGCCCAGTTGGACTTCACCTGCACCAGATTGGGGCGCAGGCGGGTACAGTGGTGCCCCAGGCTCCGCAGCAGCTTGTACCCCGCCATGGAGCCGCCCAATTTCGTCCCGGCAAGGCCGCCGCAGGCTACGATCAACCGATCGCAATCCAGTTGTCCCTGCGCCCATTCCAGACGGAATCCGGTTCCCGTTTTCCGGATTTTCTCCACTTCGCACCCCAGCTCCACCTGGATATTCGGCCGTTCCAGGGCAAAACGCAACACATCCAGCACGGAGTTCGCCTGATCGGAATAAGGATAGACCCGTCCACTCTCCCCCGCCACGGTATACAGTCCCAGGGATCGGAACCAATCCAGTGTAATTTCGGGAGAAAACTCCCTCAGCGCATAATCCGAAAACATCGCATCATCGCCGTGGTACCCCCCCTCCAGGGCGTGCAGGTTGGTCAAATTGCACCGACCATTTCCGGTTGCCTGGAGCTTCCGCCCCAACCGTGCCTGGCGCTCCAGCAGCACCACCTGATGCGCCCCGTTTTCCGCCGCAGCCAGCGCCGCCGCCATCCCGGAAGCGCCGCCGCCAATAATCGCTATCAACATTGTGTCCATTCTCCATTTTAAAGCGTTTCTCATATTATATCGTAAATCCCCCAGCTTCTCAAGAAAAACTTCTTCCCCGGCGGGGCATTCTATGATATAATAAAGCATGGTGATCGTATGAATCGAAACAATATCGAAAAAATAGCGAAAACGCCGGATGATAAAATACTCCTTGCCAAACTGTGGGACAAGATCGACGGCGGAATGCGCAGGAATATCCCCGCTTCCACCTGCTTTCTCTCCCCAAGGGAGTTGGAGATGGCCAGGTTCCTCTTCGGGCAGGCAGAGGGTCTGCATGAATTTGGCGGCTATGAGGATGCGGAGCGGAAGATGCTGATATTCCTGCCGGAATATCTGGACGAATCCGCATTATTGGAACCGGACAGTCCCGTCACCTGCCTCCATGCCCGCTTCTTCCAGGGAGAGAGCCCAAGCCATCGGGATTTTCTGGGAGCGTTGATTGGTGCCGGAATTAGCCGGGAGAATATCGGCGACATCTGCGTTGGAAATGAAAACTGCGATTTCTTCATCTCCAGTCAAATTGCCCCGTTCCTGCTGGACGAGTTCCGCCAAGTCGGGCGCACCCATATCCGGCTGGAGGTCACTGCGCTGGATCAGGTTCAGGTCGCCGAAGCGAACGTGAAAGAGATCAAAGATACCCTGGCATCCATGCGGCTGGATAGCGTGATTGCTTCCGGATTTCGCATTGGGCGCAGTTTGGCAAGCCAGTATGTCACCGCCGGAAAAGTCGCCATCAACGGGCTGCCAACCGAAAAACCGGACAAAATCGTTCCGGAGGGAGCGAAAATCTCCGTCCGGGGACTGGGCAAAATCAAGCTGGCGAAAATCAACGGAACCACCCGCAGTGGCCGCACCGGTGTGGTCATTCACAAATATATTTAGCAGTGAGGAAGTAAAAATGGAACAGAAGCCCATGCATATGAAAGAAGTCATCGCCCGCATCAACGAGCTGGCGCACAAAGCAAAGGTTCAGCCCCTGACCCCAAAAGAGCTGGAGGAACGGGACAAATTGCGCCGCATTTATATCGACTCCGTAAAGGGCAATCTCATCGGCCAGTTGGAGAATACCTATATCCTCCGTCCCGATGGCACCAAAGAAAAGGTGGGGAAGAAGCAATGACCCTCCGCCAGCAGCTGGAAAATTATCTCCCCTGGAATGAGCAGGAGGAGCGGGACAGAGAAATGCTCCTGCATTTTCTCGACTTTCCCGATGTTTTCACCCGTCAAAGCACCGTTGCCCACTTCACCGCCTCTGGCTGGGTCGTCAGTCCGGATCGGGAGCAGGTGCTGATGATCTATCACAATCTGTATGATTCCTGGGCATGGATGGGCGGCCACGCCGACGGAATGACCGATCTGCGTGCCGTGGCCGAAAAAGAAATCAAAGAGGAATGCGGGCTGAAAAACTTAAAATGCTTGAGTGACTGTATTTTTTCTCTGGAAGCACTCACCGTGGATGGCCACGAGAAGCGGGGGCAGTACGTCAGCTCCCATCTGCATCTGAATGTGACTTACCTCTTCGAGGCAGATCCCAGTGACCCCATTTTCATCAAACCGGATGAAAACAGCGGCGTTGCCTGGTTCCCGGCCAAGGAAGTGCTGGAAAAATCCAGCGAAAAATGGTTCTGCGACAGGATTTACTCAAAACTGCTTGAAAAAGTCCGAAAAGAATTCCCGAAAGGGGGCAACGGATAATGGAATTCCTGCCCATCACCCGAAGCGAAATGGAAGATCGTGGCTGGCAACAGTGCGATTTCGTATATGTCTGCGGAGATGCCTATGTAGATCACCCCTCCTTTGGTCACGCCATTATCAGTCGGATTCTGGAGCATCACGGCTATACCGTCGGTCTGATTCCCCAGCCGGACTGGAAAAATCCCAAATCCATCGATGTTTTTGGTCGTCCCCGGCTGGGGTTCCTGGTCAGCAGCGGCAATATGGACAGCATGGTCAACCACTATTCCGTCACCAAGCACCGGCGGAAAACCGATGCCTTTACCCCCGGTGGGGTCATGGGCAAACGGCCGGACTATGCCACCATCTGCTACTGCAATTTGATCCGCCAGACCTATACGGATGTGCCCATCCTCATTGGCGGAATCGAAGCCAGTCTGCGGCGGCTGGCACATTATGACTATTGGTCGGAGAGTATCAAGCGCTCCATCCTGCTGGACTCCCAGGCGGACTTGCTGATGTACGGTATGGGGGAACGGAGCATCGTGGAAATTGCCGAAGCACTGAATTCCGGCATGGATGTCAGGGACATCACCTATATCGACGGAACGGTATTCCGAACCCGGGAATTGGATGAGAGTCTGCCCACCATTGTGCTGCCCAGTTTCGAGGAAGTCCGTCAGAACAAGCGCACCTATGCCGAGTCCTTCCGGGTGCAGTACGGCAACTGCGACCCCTTCACCGCCAAGCGGCTGGCCGAACCATATGGCAAAGAATTCGTGGTGCAAAATCCCCCCCAAAAGCCCCTGACCACGGAAGAGATGGATGCAGTTTATGACCTGCCCTATTGCCGTACTTATCACCCCAGCTACGAAAGCAAGGGCGGTGTCCCAGCCATTGAGGAAGTGAAATTCAGTCTGGTCAGCAACCGGGGCTGTTTCGGTGCCTGCTCTTTCTGCGCACTGACTTTCCACCAGGGGCGCATCGTCCAAGTAAGAAGTCATGACTCCATCCTGAACGAAGCCCAGTGCATGGTGCATGACAAAGATTTCAAGGGCTATATCCATGATGTGGGCGGCCCCACCGCCAATTTCCGTCACCCCGCCTGCCAGAAACAGCTCAGCAAAGGTGCCTGCGGCAGCCGCCAGTGCCTGTATCCCACTCCCTGTAAGAATATGAACGCCGACCACAGCGACTATGTGGCACTGTTGCGCAAATTGCGGAAAATTCCCGGCGTTAAGAAAGTATTCATCCGCAGCGGCATCCGTTTCGACTATCTGCTGGCGGAGCAGAAGCAGACTTTCTTCCGGGAATTGGTGCAGTACCATATCTCCGGCCAATTGAAAGTTGCCCCGGAGCACGTATCCGATGCGGTGCTTTGCCGGATGGGCAAGCCCAAGAACACTGTATACAACCGTTTTGTGGAGCAGTATTTCGCCCTGAACAAACAGTACGGCATGGAGCAATATCTGGTTCCCTATCTCATGTCCAGCCACCCCGGCTCCACCATGAAAGAGGCGGTGGAACTGGCAGAATACATCCGAGATATGGGCTACAACCCGGAGCAGGTGCAGGATTTCTACCCCACGCCCTCCACGCTCTCCACGGTGATGTACTATACCGGGCTCGATCCCAGAACCATGGAGCGGGTATATGTCCCCACCGACCCCCATGAGAAAGCCATGCAGCGGGCGCTGATCCAGTACCGGAACCCCAAGAATTACTATCTGGTGAAAGAGGCGCTGCTTGCTGCGCATCGGGAAGATCTGATCGGTTCCGGCCCGAAATGCCTGATCCGCGCCGTGCCCCCGAAGCCCGGCGGCCATACTGCCCCGCCCCGGAAAGCGCCCCACAAGCCAACAACCGGGAAATCCAGAACCGCTGCTGCCAAATCCACCGCTCCCGCCCGGAATCGTCCAGCCGGGAATCCGGCGAACCGTAAAACAAAGCCATCCAAGAAACGCTGAAGCTTAGAACCCATTTCATTCTGAGCAGGAGGAGAAAATGAAAATAGCACTTGCCCCGGCACGAATCGTTGACCGGGATATCAGTTACAATCTGTCGCAAATGGAGCGCTGCATGAAGCAGGCTAAAGCAGAGGGTGCAAGCCTCGTCTGCTTTGGTGAAGCATTCTTGCAGGGATTCAACGCCCTTTCGTGGCAATTTGAGGAAGATCGGGAAATTGCATTCTCCACATCCTCCCAGCAGTTCGCACAAGTCAAGGCAATGACTTGTGAAATCGGCATCGATGTCTTATTCGGTTATAACGAGCTGGCGTGTGATACCATCTATTCCTCCTGCGCTTTGGTTTCCGGGGGTGAAATCATTCATAACTACCACCGCATTTCCAAAGGTTGGAAAGAATACTCCAAAACGGACGAACACTATAAAGAGGGATCATCTGTTGAAATATTTGACTACCACGGAAAGAAATGCGTGATTGCCTTGTGCGGTGACCTTTGGGAATACCCCCAGCGGTTCACCCTTGGGGAAGACCTGCTCTTCTGGCCGGTGTATGTTTGCTGGACAAAAGACCAATGGGAAAACGGAATGAAAGAAGAATATGCGCAGCAGGCGAAACTGGTCTGTCCCAATGCGCTGTACATCAATCCTATTTGCCAGGGCGACGCTTTCGGCGGTGCCGCATACTTCCTGAACGGGGAAATTCATCAGGAGCTACCACTTAGCCAAGAGGCAATTCTGTACGTGAATTTATAAGCCCATGGGCGGCTTTCACCTTTTTTCATCATATAGCACAAATTGAGCTATTCAGAAATGTTCATTCCTCCAAAAATGGTGCAAGCGCAAATTAGTCTAACAAATTATCCAAATTTAGTATTGAGAACCATCGAAAAAGATTATAAAATATACAAAAAACCCGTGGTATGCCACGGATGATTTTAAGGAGGTTCCTCATGGAAATTCTTTCCGTATTCGATCCTGCATTCAAGCCCTATGGCAAGGTCATCACCGGCATGGAGGATACCTGCGCCGAAATTTTGAAAGCGCTGGCATCCACGCCCCTGCCCGAAAGCACCGACTACGTCCCCACCGATCCTGTTCTCCAGGAGCTGCCCGCAGCAACCGAAGTATCCGAGAATCTGTTCGGCGGTATGCCCGCCCAGCTGGGCTGGTGCAACGGCCACAATACAAAGCTGAACTGCCTGGAATATCACCGGGACAGCGAATTCAACCTGGGCACCGAGGACTTCATCCTGCTGCTGGCCAAAATGGACGACATTGAAAACGGCAAACTGGACACCGCCAAGGTCAAAGCTTTCCGTGCCCCCGCTGGTACCCTGGTGGAGTGCTATGCCACCACGCTGCACTACGCCCCCTGCCACACCGATGAAAGCAAGGGGTTCCGGGTGCTGGTTGCGCTGCCCTGGCTGACCAATACGGACAAACCCGCTCTGAAAGAGCTTTCCTCCGAAGACAAGCTGCTGTGGGCACGGAACAAGTGGCTGCTGGCGCATCCCGAATCCTCCGAAGCCGCCCAGGGCGCTTACGTCGGTCTGGTGGGCGAGAACATTGACATTGCCGATTCCATCTAAGAGATAAAGGAGATCATCATCATGAACAACATTCCCGAAGTGAAGCTTGGCATCATTGCCGTATCCCGTGACTGCT
>CAZTYB010000022.1:0-25691 GCA_964617595.1 uncultured Oscillospiraceae bacterium
GCTCTTTGCCTTTAAAATCGCCCGCGCCGCTGATTTGAAGCTTCAACAGCTCAAGCGTACCGCCCGCGTGTATGTCACCTGCACCGCTTACCGTGATATCCATCACACCCGTTGCGGTATCTACATCTATGTTCGAGCTGTCGGAAGCGACAATTTTAAGGTTGTTGACCGTTCCTATGCTCAGGTCGCCGCTTCCGCTAATGCGGCAATCGGCAGACTCGCTTACAGCGCCGATGCGGAGGTCGGCAGAACCCGAAACCTGCGTTTCAAGTATATCACATCCGGTTGCCTCAAGGTCTCCGCTCCCAGAAACGAAGGAGGAAAGCTCCTCAAACTCGGGCTTTATCTTTGCATCGCAAGCGCCGCTCAGCTTAAGCGCCAATCGACAGCCCTTGTCAAAGGGCGCGGATATCACAAGCCTGTTGTGCCGCTCGCCGTCCGCTCTGTTGTTGCCCGTGCGCCTGTTTACGGAAATGCCGAGAGTTTTCCCCACAATCTTCGGCGCAAGTGCGGCAATAAACTCCTTTTGACCTTCCGCATACACTTTGCCGATACCGTCCTCGGCGGTAACGATTTCAAGCGACGCGTCAAAGCTTAGGGATATGCCGATACTGTCAAAGTTCCCAACCGCTTCTTCAAAAACCGTTTTTCCGCCGGTGCGTTTGGCTGCGCTCGGCTCTCCTGTGGCAAAGCGGATTTCACCTTTACCCGTATTCGTAGCAAGCCCTTCGGCAAGGTACGCAACGCTTCCGTCGGCAAACCGCACCACTCCGCTGTCGGTGTCGTAATTTTCGATCGCCTTGTCGGAATAACACGCCGTATCGCCGAAGGAGCATATAAAATCAAGCCCGTTTTTCTTTTCCGGAAAGCAAAAGCCGCCGTTCTCCTCGGCAAAGTCCGTGCCGAAAAGCTCGTCAAGAGAAACGCCGAGTATTTTGGATATTTCGGGGAACAAAGTTACGTCGGGATATCCAACGTCGTTTTCCCATTTTGAAATTGCCTGCGGAGTTATTCCGAGTCTTGCCGCAAACGCCTCCTGAGTAAGGCCCGCCCTTTTTCTGGCGGAAGAAATAACCGTTCCTATCTTTTTCATTTTTGTACAACTCCGTTCTGTTTTGCTCGGCAACGCGCTGCCTGCGTAAATAATTATACACAAAAGCAGCGCCGATTACAATAACCGCGCCGTTAACAAATGCACGCACCAGCGGGCGAAGCGTAGCGCAAGCCGCCGCCTTGCTCAACCCGAGGTTTACAAAAGCGCACTCAACCGTCAGTTGTCCTACTTGCCGCACATTTATTCTTCGGCTTGTTCTTCGCCGGATTCCGTCGAATTGCGTGATGCTTTTTCCGCGATCGACTTTTCCAATTGCTCACACAAAAATTCGCCGTGGCTATCATCAAGCTTGATGAATATTATGTCGCGTTTTTGTTCCTCCGTTTGCTTGTGCAGCAGATCGCTCCACAGCTTGCCCGTTCCGCCCAATCCCGTCAAAAACTCCATTTCGCAAATTCACCGTCCTTTTTTAAGCGGCATAGTCGTATACCGCATCGATATCACCGGTTAAATACATCCTTTGGCTTTTGGAAAAGCTGAATTGTATATCTTCACCGCCGCAATCGAAGATCGTTATGTTTTGATTTTCGATATCGATCGAATATTCACAGCGAATAAAGCCCTCGCTTTCGTCCAATAATACATCGACATAGTTTTCGTAAAAGCACATGTCTTGTACCTTTGCGTTTTCGTCGGAGGTATACCATCCGCCGAAGATCCACTCGGAGGCTCTCTCTTCTTGCAATTGAGGAACTACGATCCATTGTGAAATCGCAAATCCAAGCAAAACGCCAAATATTAGCACAACCAACGGTATCAAGAGCGCGGTGTTTCCTTTGCTCTTGCCGTTCACGTTATCAACACGGCTCTCGTTGCCTTTTTCTTCCGTTTTAATCATTTCATTTTCTTCCATAGTGTTACTCCTTGTTTTTTTAAATAATTTAGCGGTCAATAAACGGCGGTTTTTTAAAACACGCACACCTCCCCCCCCACTGTCACCATTGCATGATCGCTATGGAAAGTGCAATTGCAGCTACCGCCTTTATTATATTCCACGCGCGGTGGTCATCCTCTGTTATCAGCTGTGTTACCGTATAGGAAACCGGAAGTATCATTATTTCATGCACAAGATAAGCGCCGAAAACGGTAATGATAAATTCAAAGATATTAACCTCGATCGCTTTCTTTAGCGCCGTCAAAGTATCCTCGGAACAAATGTATGTTATAACAATAGCTGTAGCGGTAAAGATTATATCGACTATTTTGTGCCCCCATCTCTTTGAAGAAAACAAGGCCGCAAAAGCGGTTAAAGCGGCGACTATCCAGAACAAAACCCAATATATCGTTGTAAGAACATCAAGATATTCAATGAGGAAGCCTAAGACTGCCAGAGCAAGGAACGCGATAATGTACAGCAAAGAATTGATATCGAAAAAGAATAACATACTACCTCCTAAAAAATCTATTCTTTGTTTGGTTCAAGTGAAGCGCGATTAACCGTAGATCATGCGTTGCTTAATTGACGGAGGAATAGTTGAAGGGCCGCGCCGCAAGAGTCGCCGATGGAACAGGCACACCGGTCGGAATCTCTCAGCACGGCGTTTTGTAATAACCTCTTTTGGCTTTGATACTCGCCGGATAATATGTAGCCGAGAAGCTCGGCGGTAATTTCCGCATCATACAACGCAGAGTGGGCTTGGGAATTCAGCGTTATACCGAATTGCGCGGCGGCTTTGTGAAGAGCGGGGGTGCTGTTATTCTTGAGGCCCATGGCGTCCCGATACAGACCTTGACAGTCGATCCAGTTTGCGAGATTAGACGGCAAAACGAGCTTCTTAAAAGCACACTCGTCTTGAAACTGCTTTAGGTCGGCCAGACTCCAGCTGTAGACCTGCGTCGGGACGCCGCCGATCCATTGCTCAAGCGCCGAAAGCGCATCTTTAAACACGGGCGCTGCACAAACATCGGATGTTACGATACCTGTAAGCTTCGAAATGTATGTCGTGATCAGTTCGTTATACTCGGGCTTGACATAACAGTGAAATCGATCAACTGTTTTGTAGGTGGTGAGGTCAAGCTTTACTGCACCTATTTCTACCGTTTCTCGGCATAAAAGTTTATGAACTTCTCGGTTAGCCCGAGAAGAAACGGGATTCATCTCAAGATCTAATACAACGCATTGTCCGGTCATGTTTTACGCTCCTTTTTAAACTTCTTCAGGGGAGGAATCCCCCCGACATCGCAATTTTAACACACCTCATTTGGTTTGGCAACTCCTATTTTTTGAATATTAGGAAAAATAGAGAGGGCTCAATTCAGATAAAAGCCACAGACAAAAGCAAACGCACCGCTGTTTTTCTCGGCTCTTTGTGAAAAAGCTTCTTCGCTTCGGCCTTTTCTTATACTCGACAAAAAAACACTCCCCGCTTCATTTTTTAAAACGAACTCAGGGGGTGTTTTTCGCAGCATATTATTGATATTTTCGCTACATCAAATTAATTATGAAGGTAAAAAAGTCTTTTATAGCCTTCGGCAACCAAGGCCACCAATTCACCAAGACATCGACGATTTCAACAATGCCGAGAAGAGCCAGCGCAGAAAGAATTGTGTTCATCCGCTTGTCTTGCTTAAAATTTTTAAGCTCAAAGAGATTTCTTATCTGATTTTCTATATCATTCTTTTGGTCGAAAATATACATTCTTTGAAGAATCAGGTTGTATATTTCAATCCCTTGCTGTTGTGCGGTCACTTCGTGCAGCATATATTGACTGTCGAAATTAATATAATCTTCTTGAAGCTTTTTTTCACCTTTTTGGCTTGAAGATATTTCGCTTATTCTGCGTTCAAAGGCTAATAAAGAGGCCCTTTGCGCAAGAACGAGCATCGCAATTTCGATATACTCGGTTAAAAATGGAGTAGCGGAAAAATTAGAGGCGGAAACGCAAACTAAGCTGTATTCGCTAATCCCGTGAATAGTACCGCTTATTTTTTTATTGCCGCTATCATAATATTCAATCCATCTGGTATAAACGTGCTTTGTAAGCATTTCTTTCAGCATGTGCCTGTCGTGGCAGGAGCAACCGTCTCCGTCTACAAACACAGTTTCGTAAAGCTTGCAAGATACATTGCTTTCATCATGCGTAGACTTATTTTCGGCATCCGAAAGATAACGGTAAGTGCCGTTTTCGTCTGTTTCCGCAAGCAAGTCGGAAAGCTCGCTGTCGTTGACATAGCAAGCAACAAACATCCTGTCATCGATAATCGGCTCTATATAGAATACAGATCTACTTTTCTCTCGCTTGTCCATGGTTATTTTGTAGTTATCGGATTCGAAGAAAAATGATATTGTCCTGGCAAGAACAATGTCGTCTGGGCTTTTCGGAACAGGTGCTTTGGCAATTTCCGAGCAAAGAGATTGGCCGTTTTTGTCTCCTATCCCCGATATCTTAAGGCAATCCGCACACAAGGAGCAACCGATTTCTCCCTTTTCGTCGGTGAAATAGAAAGGCCTAAATATTCTGCGCCCCCAATCGTTAATCTTATTAACATCATCGATAGAAGTATAGTCGCGGTTTTCAAGCTCGTATACAAGCATACCGATTCCGGTATTGTAGAGTTTTAATTTTACGCCGTTTACGCGCAGCTTGTATTCGACATTGTATTCGATTTCTTTTCCGTTCTCGTATTTTTTAATGCATTTAGTTATGCGATATTCAACCGTGTTCTTCTCGTCTTTAAACAAGTCGGGCAAGCATCTAAAGCATCTTACAAATTCCTTTTCGCTATCGGAAAAAGTGTAAATTACCGATCGTGCGGCGTTGTTGAAATATTGGTACGCCGAATAGTCTTCTCTTTGAACATTTGAATCGTCGGAACGATAACTTCCAAACAAATCAAGCTTCCAAATATCGTTATTGAGGCACTTTTCAAATCGCTTTCTTTTTACCTTGCCCCCGTCGTTCCAAAGGAAAGGAAAAATAAAGGTGTGGTAACTGTATACTTCTTTCTTGCTTTCTTTTTGATCGCTCATAAAAATCTCCTCGTTTTTCTGGTCGATGTATGTTTTACTGTTTTTTGCGTTGATTCTTCTGGTTGCAGTTAAAACAATACTGATGTGGTATTCCGGTTTTTTTATTAATTTTGACAGGCTGTCCGCAACCCATACAACGGGCTTCAGTGAATCTGCCGAAACCGACATTGGTTTTTGCACCTGCGCCGAAATCAAGAAGTATCTGTTTAAAAAGCTCAAGCTTGCTTTCGGCTGAAATAGTGCCTTCCTTTAAGATAAACCTAAATTCAAATATATAACCGGGCTTTACTTTTAAGAATGTTAAAATGTCGGGATTGTTAAGCTCTCCGAGCGCCTTGGAATGATGCGGTGTGATGTTTTCAAGCTCGATTATATCTTTTGCAAGTTCGCCTGACGGATACGCATCCAGAAAAACATCCGCGCCGTCGAATATCTCGCTTTCAAGATTTTTGATATCAGCCTCTCCGTGATCGTCGAGTAGCTCCCGTATATATTCGGGATGTTTGAACGCAGAGCGCAAAACGCCTTTTACGGACGATCCCGGCAGATACGGCGATCCGGTAACATAGTCTAACGAAAACCCTCCGGTTATTTCCCCTTTAAAGCGACCAGTTCCGTGCGGATATCCCGTTCCCGCCATCAGCCCGGGGTATTCCACCTTAAGACCAAACGAGCTAAAGTTGGGAATTTCGGGCTTGCAGATTTTAATTTCAATTGTTTTTAACTTTTCGTTTAGATCTTTAAGTGTATCTTCAAGCTTGGATTCTTTCTGCTTCTTCCCTCGATTTTCTTTTTCCGCTTTAAAAAGCTCATCGAAATATTCAACATTAAAAGCCCAAGATAGATTTTTCGATGAATACTGAAATGAAGTTCTTGACATCATCGTTTACTCCTCCGCCGTTTTGGGCTTAATAAGGGTGTATAGATTCATTGCCAGCTTTAAGGCTACGGCGGCATCGAGTATTTTGTCCTTGATGTCGTTTGCCTCATCTTTTTTGCTTTCCTGTAATTCGTTTACCATATTAAACAAACTGTTTCCGTCACAAGCCGAAGAGTTTTTCCCCTCGCTTGCAAGAAGTATGTAATGGATAGCTTTCATGAGCTTTGGCCTATCGGCTTTTTCGTTGCTGTTTTTGGAAGCATCGTCTATACTCCCGCTGAAAAAAGCAACGGCCGCAACAAGGCTGCCCATCGTAATCGCCGCGCCGAATGTTGAAATGTGCCCTCTGAAAGTTTTGATTATTTCGTTTTGTTTGTTGGCAATTCCGCATTTTTTTAATGCATCGTATGCAAAGGGTAAATAGCTGTCAACACGTTTTTTGGACATCGCTTATCCCTCCAATTTCGAAACCAAGCATTGGCCGTATCCGATAGATGCGTTCCCGCCAAACTGTATTACCTTGCCGTTTATCGCGCTGTCAAGGATCACAAGGTCGTCGTCGCTCCCCATTACCGCAAACCAAAAAACAGTTTCGTGCGGAACAAGCTCTTCATACCATAGATTCCTTTTGTTTTCGTCAAGATTGTTTCTTGCAACAACAGGCAAAGGTATATTCCTAAACACCGAATCCGAGAGAACGACAAAATCGCCGTCGAGCAATTCTCTGCCGTTAAGGGCATTTTTTAACTCATCGGTGCGAAGCTTGTCGCTGATTTTGTAGCCCTCAAGTGATATTTCCCCGTCTTTGGAAAGCAAACGATAATTACATTCTTCCTGCAATTCTTCTACCGGTTTTGCGGGAAGAAGCTCCTTGCCCGTAAGTGTCAGCGACAATTCACTTAGACTTTTCAAGGCTTTTTTCGTTGTTGCCATGTAGTATGCCGCAGGACCGTTTGAGGCCCTTATAGGCCTTGCCAGCATATTTGCCTGCATTATTTTGAGACTACCGGGTGTTGTAGTTACAGTATTTGCATCACCATTGGCAGGCTTTATCGCCCCAAAAAGCCTTTCGGTAGACTCTGAGTTCATTTGTTCAAAATGTTGGCGCAACGAGCCCTTGACACCCGACGGGTTGATGGTCGGGTAGGCTGTTATAGGGTCTTTCTCTACCTCTTTATCGACAACGCCGTAATTAACATCACCGTTGCCGACATGAAGATTTGTAAGACATTTTATTTTGTAAAAGTTTGTTTTCATCGATCATTTACTCCTTTGATTTTTATGAGTGTATTCATTCCTATCTTTTGGCAATTTATGTTTTGAGCAAATACTTCGGAATCGGTGTAAAAAACAGCGCCTGCACGAACCAATTTATAAAGGTTTTCACACTTGTTGATTCTGTAATAAAAAGAATTGTTGCGATAGTCTGTCGTAAGATGCCTGAACAACTGCGTGTTCGCGATATACATATCTTTCGGAACTTCGGTTAAATAACAATCTCCCATAGCATAGTAGAAGCTTCTGCAAGATTTTCCCGACAAGGCGCTTTTTATTCTTTCGCGCAGGTCGTTTGTGCGTTTTTCGGCCTCAAGACGGAAAGCCGATTTGTTTTGCCCGAGGAACACCGTCAGGCCATTGATCAGCTTATCCCCAACAGATTCGTCAATGTCTGCAAAAAAAGCAAAGCACCCTTTGTTGAGAATTTTGCACTCTTTTTTAAAAAAGCTGTTTTTGTCATCCAAATGACCATCCGTGCGGTGCGCGTTGATACCGACCCTGACGGTACTTGAAAAAAGATGATGTTTGCCAAAATCTTTATCCACCTCAAGCTTGTCGTCAAGCCTCAGCCAACCGCCGCCACAGCCTTTTTTGGCATTGTAATCCTCGGCGTATAATCCGTTTGCACAACTTAACGAAACGCCCTTGCACTCAACAACATGTAAAGGCGAATAAGTGCCGAAATCGTTGTTGTGGTTCATAGGGGTAGGAATATAGTAAGCATCGTTTTCAAGTATGAAAAGCGGGTATATTTTCTCAATCTTTCCGTATTCTCTTTCGTTCGCAAAGGAAAAACTATTCTCGCCGACAAGCTCTTTGCATTTTTCGCGTTGAAGTTCATCACCGTAATCGGTAATCAAAGCATCGCTTGCGGCAAGCACGGCATACCGCAAAGCTCCAAGCAATGTTGTTTGCGAGGGCGCTTCAAGCGATTTGATGTAATAACTCGGCTTGGTTTCTTTCTTGCTCTTCCCGAAGGAAAAATTCTTTTCACCGCCGAAGAAGTAAGGTTCTAAAGGTGTTAGTTTAATCAGATAACTTGCCATTCGCCTCTCCCCCTTCCTCCGAATAAAGCTTTGCAAAACGCAGAAATGCATTTAAAACGTCCGGTTCGTCATCGATATATTTTCCGTTGCCGTCGGGCAAAAACTCGGCGGCAACGCATTTGCCGTTTGAGCAAATTGAATCGCCCAACTCTTTGATACGATTAATATATGCTCCGTTTGCGGTCTGCCCGTCGTTATCGAAAGTGTTGTCGAAAAAGTTTTTCGTGTTCAATCCGTTTTTTCTGCAAAGATTATACAGCGATTTGAAATTGGATATCGAATACAAAACCGATTGAAGCATTTTATCTTCTTCGCTGTCGGTTGCTTTTATGTTGGTTTTCACCAGAGCGTCAAGTTTACTCAACGGCGCATCGCTGTCCCAGCAATTGGGAGCAATAAATTTTTCCGTTTGACCGCTGTGCTTGTGAAGAGCAAGTGCAATTCTTCTTTTTCCGTACGCTCCCTTTGCATCACCAAGCAACCGCAAAACATCATTTACCGCTTCATAAAGAGGCGATGAAACAAAATTTACCGAAATCCCAAAGGAAAGAGTGGGGATCTTACATCTATGCTTTTTATTCAATTCCTCGAATCCTGTTTCAAATCTATCGCTTATATTTTTGCAGAGAGTTAAAATTGTGTCCCCGCCATTACCGGCAAGCGGTGCGAGGAACAGCAAATCGTCGCCGCCGGCATACACGGTCATTCCACCGTATTTTCCGATAAGCTTTGCCGCCTCTTTCGTATATTTGATACAAGTTTCGGAAAACTCTTTTAACGTTTCGCTCGTTTCGCAGCCCTTAAGACATTCCGTGATGCCGTCGCCGTCCGACTGTACTATGGCGTAGTACGAACGATATTTTTTGGTGTGCGGAGCATCATTGGGATTAGCAATATTTTTAATATCTTTGATGTTGCCTTTTTTGAAAATCTGGGCATTTTTACCGGTTGGAACAAGCCAACATTTCTTAATAAAGCAGTTCGGGCTGTCGGTCGTCCCGTTCAAAAGCTTTGATAAGGGGCTGTTTGTTTCATCGTGCGTAAAGCCTGCAGACAACTCAGCGGAATCGAGATATCGGGTTAAATTCAAAATGCAGTTTTCGCCGTTCGCTTCTGCGATATCGCCCGCGACAACAAGATAATTTATTTGTATGTATCTGTTTATATATTCCGACACTTCTTCAAAATCGCCGCCGATAGCTTCACAGACTTTTTCCGAGACATATCTTTTTGTTTCCGCAACTATCTCTTCAAGCTTAGCTTTCAGCGCTTCCGTTTCAAGTGAGCAATTGAAATATATTCTGTCATGCCATTTGCCTATGCCGTCTGTGTTCTCATATCCCCGTTCGTATGCGGGCGAAACGATTTCGGCGTTATCTATGTCCGCCAAAATCCTTTCGCATAAATCTCCGGTGATATCCGAAAACAAGCTGCTTGCACACCAAAGAGCGCCCGGCGTTGAAACATTTGATATGGTTTCTATTATCGGGCCTATCGTAATAGCGCCGTAGTTAAGCATTGCTTTCACCCACCTTCTCTATTATGTATTTGTCGGTGCGCACGATACAAAAGTCTTTCTTGAATTCATCGGGTTTTAATTTTTCTCTTTTGTTAAACGATTTCGCAAACGAGTCGAGGAAGCTTATAAGATTAAACTCCTCCTTTTTGGGCGTGAAGATGTTTGGTTTAATTGCGCTGCGATCGTCCGGTATCTCTTTTGCAAGCAAAAAACCGGCCTTGAACATTTCTTCCGGAATTTCATCGGGTACAATAAACAACTTGTTGCCGTTAAGCACAAACCTGATCGGCGAAGCAAAGCGTTCAATATCCTTTGAAGCAATTTTTACAGTACCCTCTCTCGTTGTGTTTTTGGAAGCCCTGTACACATATATTTGCGGCAATCCCAGCATCGCTCTTACAAAGCGGTGATCTGTATATGTTTTGTAATCTTCGCTTGATTTGTTGCGGTCTTTGCCGTCGATAAGAACTTTTTGTTTGACAAACGCCTTGTCCGCACCGATTCCTTCGTTTAGTAGATAACTAAGAGCCTTGCCTTTGTAATAGCTTTTATCACCCTTTTTATCAACGAAATTGAAACCGGATTTCATCAGACCCGAAAGCACCCATATATCCTCAAGTACTCCGGCGTAGTTCCTTCCGGTTTGACCGTAATCTATTATGTAAAAAATCGGAACAAACAATGTAAGATATGAGTTGTCGGGATTCGCAACCTTCGCCCCGTTTTTGGCGACAACGTTAAAGCTGCCAAAGCCCTTTGTCGCCCTCGTCCCGAAACAGGTAAACGAAAAGAACGCGGGAAGGACAAAGCCGATCAGATCACTTAGCGTAAACCGCTCCGCAAGGCCCGAAGCGTTTTTGCCAAGGCTTTCGGGACACTTTGCGATGGATTGGTTAAAGCAAAGAATCTCCAGATAAACGCCACGCCGCTCTTTCCCCTCGGCATCCTTTACCTTTGAAAACAGCGGCTTTACCGAACCTTTTGCAAAGTATAATTTATTTATCGTCTCCCGCAATTTGAAATCCTCGATTTTTTCCGAATCGCAATCGGTCCGCACACTCATCTTATAATCAAACGGCTTAATTTTGCTGTTTTCGCACGGAACTTTTAAATACCAATCCTTGGGAACGGAGATGTTGTACTTGTCGATAAACTTCTGCATAAATCTGTCAAGCATAGGCTTGACTTCGCTTGCCCTTAAAGCCGCGCGAGATTCCGAATGTTGAAAGTGAAGCAGCGGTGTTTGCTGTTCTAAGTAATAACTGCATTTAAATGTCGATTCTCGCAATTTCAAAGCCTCCTATGTGTTTTATAAAAATGATACCGTAACTTCTCAAATTTGTCAACATTTTTATGCTGTTTTCAACAATATTTGTGCAAAAACACTACCCCCCCCGCAAAAAGGAACAATTGTTCCTTTTTTGAGCAAAAAAACGCCCTCTCCCGATTTCAGACGATGAAATCAAAAGAAAGCGCTTTCGTTGTTCCCAATTCTTGTTTTTCGGCAAAACGCAACGAACCGAATTTGTATATTATTACCGAATCCGTTTCCGTATCTATCAACCTTAAAAACTCTCCTTTCAGCTTTTCGGCCTTGCTCTCCGTTATAAAGCCTTCGAAAACCGATTTTTGTACAGGGCTTAAATATTTCTTTGCAAGCTTTTGCGCTTTGGAAACTCTTTTTGAAGCAACATCGTATATGAGTATTACAAACATCATCTCACCTGCTTAAACGAAGAATAGCATGTATTTTCTCTGAAACATCGTACCAACTTATAGATTTCAGCTTTTATTATTTGTCGGTAATCAGCTTTTTCGTTTTTTTCGGTTATTGCGGAATCCATTTTTTCGTAGATAGCTCTTAAAAAGATCTGCTTTCCGTTTTGATTAAGCATTACAGAGTCGTTATTTTCATAATCAAAATGACATCTTTTTATTATTTTCTTGTTAACAAGCATAAAAATCGTTCTGTCTACAATCAGCGGCTTGAACAGCTCTGCAATATCCAGATTGAGAGATTGCTTGCGATTGCCCGTCGCGTGAAGAAAACCGATTCTTACATCCAAAGCCGACTTATTGATTTCCGTTGCGATAATGTTATATAGTACGGTATTCCCAAAGCTTATCATCGAATTGATTTCGTTCTTCGGAGGTTTGCGTGTTCGCTTTTCAAAGCAAAAATCGCGATTTGTAATAAACAAATCAAAGCACGAATAATATGTCTCTCTCGCCCTTGCTTCCGACAGCAATAAATGCGTATAGTCTGTCACGCCCCTGATCTTTTTTGCGATTTCGTAGGTTTCGTTTATAGCTTCTTCGTAATGCTTTTGAGGATTCTGCTTGTTATAATACCTAATATTGAGACGCAAATTATGTATCGAGCCTAAAACAAACTGTTTCGCTAAGTTCATCCGCCTTTGTTCGTCGTAATAAGCGCTAAGCTGTTCAAACGTTGTTTTGGGTGATTTCAACGGCACAAACGGTGTAAAACTGCCGAGCAGATTACCGCTTTTTTCAAAAACGTTTATTTCGATTTGGTTTTTCAGCGCCGTTTTTAAAAATCCGCTGTCAAAGATAACATCGGAATAGATGTTTATGGAATCGGTCGTTTCCAACGGAATGTTACGATCCGAAACGCTTGTTTCAAAAACGGCGGAGTAATCCTTCTGACGCAATATCCCGTCGCTTAAAACTTCTATTGTCGCTCTGTTGTTGCGAAGTTCGGCATTGTGCCACAGGCTGTAAGACGCTTGGAGAGAAGAATCGCTTTCTAAAGCAATTATGCCTTTTTTGTCGGTTTTAAATTTGTACCCCAAGAATTTCAAATTAACCGGAGCTTCAATTTGAAATTTCTTTTCGTTAACATTGAGTTTTAAAGCAGTTTTCATAAAACACCGTATCGCTTTTGCTTGGCTTTGTATGTTTTCAAGCGAATCGGCAAAAATTATCACATCGTCCGCATATCTGATAAAATCAACGCTTTGCTCTTTCAAAAAAGCATCTAATCGGTGAAGGTAAATGTTACAAAGCAAAGGGCTTAACGGTGCTCCTTGCATGATGCCTTTTTCGGGATATATCGCTTCTCCTTGCTCGATATACGGAGCACGAGCAAAGCACATAATCAAATCCGTTGTTTTGTTGTCGTTCAAAATGTCAACGATCGCACTTCTTAAAACAGTATAGTCGATGTTGTCAAAACAAGCCAAAGGGTCAATTTTGGCGGCGTAACGATATTTTCCTGCGTATATACAAAAGAGCTCAACCGCCGCTCCCACTCCTTTGCCTTCTCGGTAGGCAAAGCTTTCGGGGAAAAACACTTCTTCGCATTTGGGGTTTATAACATCAATAATTGCATATTGAATAATCGTGTCTAACGCCGCCAATTTCGATATCTTTCTGTAACCGCCGTTCTTCTTTGCCGTTTGAAATGTCGTTGCGGGTGTCGGCGAATATTCACATTTGAGTATATCTCTGCAAGTCCTTTTTCCGTTAATTTGAAGCCATAGCAAAGCGCCTGCGGCGGTCATTCCGTCATATCCCGGCTTGAAATTTTTGCTCTTAAGCATTTGTGCCTTACCAATCAAAAAATCCAAATTTGCAATTTTATTTAACATTTTCAATCACCTCAAATTGATTGTAACAAGAATCCGGCATTTTTACAAGCAAAATTTAGTCAAACACCGATTTGCTATCTAATAAACTCCAAATTTCAGGCATTTTTTGTTGTTTATTTTGATTAGTGACTAAATGCTTGGTCAAAAAACGCCGATTTTTTATTCTTGACAAACAACACATTGTATGATAGAATACTTGCGACAACAAAATGTTGTTCTACATTTTCCCCTCTGGGGAATTTATACGTGATATCGATCACAACATTTTCCTTTGAAACAGAACTACATTTTCCCCTCTGGGGAATTTATACAGTCGCAATGACAAATATTGCTGTCGCTACTTCGGAATACTACATTTTCCCCTCTGGGGAATTTATACCTTTTTTGCGTTTTGCCTTCGGCCTCAGGCAGAAAGCAAGGACTACATTTTCCCCTCTGGGGAATTTATACTTTTTTACCAAAGGATTCTGTAATTACAGACTACCGCCTACATTTTCCCCTCTGGGGAATTTATACAAAATGGCAACCATCATTACAATCTTTATGAACGCTCCTCTACATTTTCCCCTCTGGGGAATTTATACGTGCTTTTTGCTAGGATTTTTTGTTCTTTATCCTACATTTTCCCCTCTGGGGAATTTATACACTTTTTAAGCCGGTGTCAATTATTTTCTTGAATGTCATCTACATTTTCCCCTCTGGGGAATTTATACCTTTCCAAGCCTGGAGATGTTCCTCAAAATCTTCTACATTTTCCCCTCTGGGGAATTTATACACTTTTGTAATGGTATATCTTTTGTACCACAGCCTACATTTTCCCCTCTGGGGAATTTATACAAATCAGCAAGAAGCTCTTGAAAGCTAATACTAAAATGCTCCTACATTTTCCCCTCTGGGGAATTTATACGCTTCTGGTAAGCTTCTGGTTGCACATTCGCGAACCCCTACATTTTCCCCTCTGGGGAATTTATACGATAAACTTTTTCATAATTTTGTCCTCTTCTTTATTTCTACATTTTCCCCTCTGGGGAATTTATACCGAAGCATCGCGAAAAATTTTTTCACGATTTATTCCTACATTTTCCCCTCTGGGGAATTTATACCTTTTTCTGCCTTCATAGTGTAGTTCTTCTTCTGATACTACATTTTCCCCTCTGGGGAATTTATACGCAAACCACCAACCATTGCATAAATAGCTATGAGCAATACCTACATTTTCCCCTCTGGGGAATTTATACCCTTGCCACAATAAATCTACAATAGCCCCGGCTTCTACATTTTCCCCTCTGGGGAATTTATACTTCTTGGTTTTTCTATTTGTGTACAAGTAGCATTTCCAATCTACATTTTCCCCTCTGGGGAATTTATACACTCTAAGGCTTCCCGAACTCTGCCTTCTGCACACTTTCTACATTTTCCCCTCTGGGGAATTTATACTTAGAACATAGAAAAGATCATAAACATGAAAAATCTACATTTTCCCCTCTGGGGAATTTATACGGTGGTACCATACTCGGCTGCAATTTCTGGGTAAACTACATTTTCCCCTCTGGGGAATTTATACCATGGCCACCAGCGCCAATTCAACAAAACTTCTGATAACCTACATTTTCCCCTCTGGGGAATTTATACAAACCCACTTGCCGTCCGAAGTCTTTTCAAAGACATAACCTCTACATTTTCCCCTCTGGGGAATTTATACGAGTTCGCGTGTACCCCGTTATAGGAGGAGACAATTTCCTACATTTTCCCCTCTGGGGAATTTATACAATTACTCCGAGGATCGCATTGCTTCCGTCAAAGCCTACATTTTCCCCTCTGGGGAATTTATACTCGACCGTGGCTTAAGTTTAGCGCTTCGCTTGTTTAATTCATCTATCCCTTCGGGGAAACAAAAGCGGTCGAAGCAAGCCCTCACTTTACGGTCAACTGCACGCCGGAGAGCCGAAAAACATTAAACACACCGCAAGGAGGTCAAAGCCGTTTTCGGGGCGCGGCGGAAGATAATTATGCAATTGCATTTGGTATTGAAAAATCGCAAGTCTTTAACGGAATTGCCTATTGCATATAGGCATTACGTTCAGGCGATGCTTTTCAAAGCGATGGAGTACGACACGGATTTCTCCGCATTTCTCCACGATAACGGCTATGTTGGCGAGAACAGAGTCTTTAAGCTGTTTACGTTTTCTCCGTTGCAAGGCGACTATTCCGTAAAAGACAAGAGGATTATATTTAAAAGCGATATCTCTTTGGAAATTCGCTCTTGTGTGCCCGCTGTGATTCAGCACTTGCTTCTTGCGTTAGGTGATATGAAAGACGAAGTTAAAATCGCAGACAATATTTATGAGATAAAAAAATGTATTTTAAAAAACGATATTAATTTCGCTTCCGAGGTAAAAATAAAAACCGTTTCTCCGATAACTGCATACGTTACGAAAAACGGTTCCGAAAGGATTTTCTTTTCTCCCGATAATGAGGAGTTTTATCGTGCTGTTGTTAAAAACGCTTTGCGCAAATGGGTCAGCGCAGGCAAAAGCGAAGCGGATTTTTATTTGTCGGTGATGCCTGCCTACGAGTTTGGATACAAAAAGGAAATTACAACCTTTAAGTCCTCGTATATTACCGCGTGGCACGGTATTTTTCGGCTTAACGGGAGAGCCGAGGTTATTAACTTTTTGTATGACGTGGGGCTTGGTTCAAAGAATTCGCAGGGGTTTGGGATGTTTAAAATACTGTAAGAAGGCTCTTTCGCCGCAACATCCCCAAAATTATCCCATTTAATCGTTGCGATTACAATAACCGCGGCGTTAACAAATGCACGCGCCTACGGGCGAAGCGGAGCGCAAGCCGCCGCCTTGCTCAACCCGAGGTTTACAAAAGCGCACTCAACATCCGGTTGACCTGCTAACGGTTCAGCCGGATGTTTTTGTCCGCCCGGTTTTCAAAATTGTAGCCTTCCGCCTCCGGCGCGGCGGGCGGAACTGCGCTGCCACCGTATAAAACGATTTGCGTTTCGCCTATCTGCCGGCCGTTTCGGTCGTAAAAGCATATCGGATATTCACCCCTGCCGATTACCGTGGAGTAAAAATATTCCTTACGCAAGGTGCGCACACGCATTCGTATCTCCTGCGGATACCACGAGATGACAAAGTACAGCTTTCTGTTTGTGTAAAAATCATAATCGCAATGATCGTCTGTTCCCGCCGTTGCCGCAAACGGTAATGTTTATCAACGATTTGTCTAGCGCTTTTGAACCACGCCTTAGAAACATCGAAATAAGTTTTCTGCATATCGCTGACAAAGCATTTCACTTTGTCGCGGTCGTCTTTTGGGAAAGCCTTGAAATGGATGTATGATGAGCTTAAATAGCGTTTTAGGTGTCTATGCTACCATTATATCCATTTTTAGCAGCTTGATATTGCAATTTGCTGAAAGATAACATCAAATCAAAATCGCTTTTTGCTAAGCATCACTGCAGTTAACGAAGATACGGCAACAAGAGTTTTCTAAACTCACTCATCTTTACTATTTCTTTGGCGCGCAATTCGATAGGTAAATTTCCTTTGTTAGCAACAATGTCGTCTGCCAAAACAAGTATCAATGTACCGTTCTTGCGACCGTCGGTCACTTCATTATCAAAGGTATCCCATTCCTTTTTAACCCACTTAGTCTTGAGATAATCGGGTTGCGAACTCACAACAACCATATGCTTAGAACGCTCTATGGCATCAAATATTGCCGTTCTGTACTCACTGTCCCCGAGCTGCGGCAGAGTCTCTTTTGCAAAGAAAACCTCTTTTCCGCTCTGTGTCAAATAATCGTAAACCTTTTTGGCAAGAACTTCGTCTTCAGATTTATATGAGATAAACACATCATATTCGCCGGACCCGGGTAAGGCTTGTCCTAAATATATTTTCAACGCCTCGGTTGCCACCGAGCTCTCTCCGAAAGCAGCGTACTCCTCAAATGAGTTCAACTCGGCAATGCGACTAATGCATTTGTCGGCAACATCGCCTTTTAATCCCATGTGTTTACAATAATTTAAAATACGCTCATACCCCAGAATCAAGTCATGGCGACTTAAATATTTGGACTTGTCCCGAATGATGTCCTCAAATAATGCAATTGCCAATTCTCCATACTGCGCTATCCGAGCTTCATCGCCGTTTTGCCGACGATCGCTGTCGGCAGAAGTTGCGTAGTCCTCGGCCGTTTTGCAAAGAGCATTATTGAATCTGTCCATGAGATTTTCAAAGCGGGAATGTTTGTACTCTTGCATTCGATCGTCCCCAACATAATTAGGATCGAACATGATAAATTCGCACAAACGATTCAGCGCCAAGTCTCGTACCGAATCAACATCCATACCCATTCGAGCGCAACAAATCGCAAATTGTTCAACCAACACATCGTATGTATCGCCGTCATCAAGCTGATTGAGTGCATCAATAGTCCAATCGAGAGCTTCGTCGAACAACTGCATATCCAGCAGAATGCTGACCAATTTAATTCGAGAAATAAGGCATGCCTCAAAGTCCAAGGAAGCTCCGTTTGACAAAGAATACACTTCATCGCACAGTTCCAAGTGTGCCTGTTGCCAGTCCCTTGCTTGATCATACATCTTTAAGCAAAGATAATTCTCGACCTGTTTCGAAAGGGCCTTCAGATTTACCTCGGCAGTAAGAAGTTTATGTATCTTTTCGGCAAGTTTTTCGGAAGCATCCGCAACCGCATCATCTTCAACAATAACACAACTGAGCAGTTCCAATCTGCGTTTTATGGATGGAGCTTTGTCTAAATCCACATTACTGTCGAAAATCGGTAAAATCAACGTTCCGTTTTTTTCTGCGCTTTCGAGAGCAAGCCGTGTTTCTTCCATCACACATTCGCTATCTAAAGAGTTATCGGTTATTACAGAAACTACAATTTTTGCATTTTTAATTGCATCGGCAATTGCGTCTGTCCACAATGTTCCGGCGGCCAATTGCGTATCGTCGAATACCGTAACACCCCTTTTAATCAAATCCGAGCGAATTTGAGAGCAGATCGCCAAATCCGCGCGAGCGCAGGAAATAAATACATCGGCGTAGCACAGTTTGGTTTCTTCGGCTGTTGCGTTCGTATCGATAATGCTGTCAAACTGGCGGTAAAGATTTTGATAATCAAACGCCGAACCTTCACCGCTATATATCACAACATGATCGAATATGTTCCTAAATTGAAGATAGCTTTGCTTAACATCGCGCCCCGTATCAAGGCGCACCTGCACCTCGTCTTCCGTAATTCCGTCAAGACCGGAAATAATGCTTTTCAGCGTTGTGTCGTCTATGTACGCATAAATCAGACGTACCTTATCGCCATATACTCTTTTAATTTCGGATAAAAAAGAAACGTCTTTGGTCGATAGCGTCAGCAAACTGTTCTCCTTATCGCATACAGCATCGGAGATTTGCTCTTGATTAAAGCCAATCTTTATACCGCCAACCTCATATCGAAACAACGAATCTGTGTTTTCATAAAACTCTTTTTCGGAAACATAATTTCGAGCTACATACTTGGATGTTAACATGGGCACTGTTGCGCAGTTATACTTTTCAACAAGTCGAAAGCCTTTTTGCTCTAAGTAACTGCGACATTTGAACCCCATCTCCGCAATAGTGCCATATAGAATGAGTAACATATTATCTTCCTATCGATCCTGTTTTCATGTCATAGTTTCTCTCACGTTATTCCCTAATCTTTAAACTTTTGAAAGCCTATATGCTTCAGCGACTTCATTCTTTGTAATAGCATTCTCGATTTCTGTACCATTCAAATGATTCTTTACCATCAGTTCCTCTACCAAAGAATCGATCTTGTCCTTGTTTTCGGAAATTAGTCTGATCGCTTCATTCATTTGTTCCCTAAGGATACGATTCACAGATGCTCGAACTTCATCGGACATCTGTGCGCCGTGTACAACCGCAAGACCGAATTCATCATCCATGCCATAGGTACACACGATCTGCTGTGCGATATTTGTGGCGGATACAAGATCGCCGCTTGCTCCGGTGGAAATACCGCCACGCTCACCGTAATAAGCAATCTCCGCAGCTCTTCCTCCTAAAGACGTTCTGATTCGAGCAAGCAATTCATCTTTAGTGTAGATAGCTTTTCCTTCTTGCTCCGCGTGCTGCATATAGCCACCACGATTGCCGCGTGCAACAATAGTGAGGTAGGAAGGTGTTTCTCCGCTCAGCCAACAAAGGAAAGCGTGTCCGGCTTCGTGCCTCGCGACACGTTCAAGTTGGGATTCGTCCCATTTTTTTGCTTCACCGCCATTAAAGGTCTCAAATGCTTCTTCCAAGATCGCATCGGTTACCACGGTGCTGTCTTCACGAATTGCGGAGCGCAGTGCAAGCTCAACAACAGAATCCAGTTCTGCCAGGCTCATTCCGGTCGCTCTCATTGCGATGTTATCAATCTGCTTTTCCGAAATATCCAAGGCATGGTTCTTTTCAATCTTCATCTTAAGGAATCTAATTCTATCATCCTTGTTCGGTAAATCAATATATACTCTTCTGTCAAAGCGACGCATAAGCGCAGGGTCAAGGCTCTTATCTCTTCCGGGTTCTACATCGAAATTAGTGGCAGCAAGAACAAATATCGGCTTGGACGGATCGTTAACAAAGCCATCCATTTCAGTCAGAAATGCTGTCAAGGTTCCTTCGCCGTTTGAACTTGCATTTTCACCGCCTTTACGTTCCTTGGCTATAGCATCAATCTCATCAATAAAGAGTATTGACGGTGCATATTTCCGTGCGGTTTTGAAAAGTTCATGAACTTTTTCAGATCCCTCGCCAACATACTTCTTTAAGAATTGATTGCCTTCCGCAGCAATGAACGTTACTCCCGCTTCACAAGCCATCGCCTTTGCAAGCATAGTTTTTCCTGTACCGGGAGGGCCGTAAAGAATAACGCCCTTGGGAGCTTTCACCCCGGTTCCCATATACTTCTTGGGGTTTTTGAGATATTCTACGAAATCTGTAAGCTCTTTCTTGGCATCACGCGCGCCAATCACATCCTCAAAATGCACATCGGGCTTTGATACAGAACTCAAAACATTCTTTAAATCTTCGGAATCAACAGCAACACTCATCTTGAAATCAAAAAGCTTGATTTCGGCATTCTTCCCGTTTTCAGAGATGGTCTGAGCGGTTTCAAAGGAAATAAGTTTATTTTCTTTTGCGAGTTTAACCATGCTTGCCTGCTGATGCAAGCTCAATGCAATTGTACCGAGCTGAGTTGCAAACGAGTCTTTTTCGCGAACGATACGTAAAACTCCGCGCACACCTTGCCTCATAAAGGAGATTTTCTCCTCTTCGTTCAAGATGCCACCATGTTCTTCAATCAAGTAAACAGGAAGGCTTTTTCTTTGCTCTCTGAGGAACTTGAAGAAATCGCGTGCAGGCGACTCAACATCCTCAATGTTTAAGTTTGCCGAAGATGCTGTCGAAGCGCCACACTTCATATCCAACAGAACAAAATCTATATTTTGCGATTTAATTGCTTCAATTGCGGTCTTCACATCTTGAACTCCGACAAAATCAATACTCGGAGCTTTATCCCTGCAAAGAGATATGGCCTCATCACTTGCAAAGACCAGAGCGTTGGTCTTATCCGCGGGCACAAAAAGCTCAGAAATGTCGGCGTTTGCATGGCTCAAATCAACGCTGACCTGAATTCCTTCGATATTGTCAACGCCTGTCTTAACCTTATCCGAGGCAACCAGTCTCAACAGCTCGTAAAGCTCATCGTTAAAAAAGGCTTCCGCCCTACCTCTGATAGTTCTGGCATCAGCAGAACTTCCTTCAGAAAACAGCAACGCTGTGTAAACACGTTCATCTATCTGAAGCCGGATACCGGCTTCCTTTTCAAGATTGTGAGCATGTCTTTCGATCTCCCTTTTTGCAATAGCACGAAGATCGTGTGCTTCGATATGGTTAAACATAACGACATTACCGGAAGCAAAGCGCGAACAAATTGCATCGGGAAAGAACGGGGCTCTCGTTTCGGGATTAATATCCTTCTGAAGTGCTTTTACAATTACTTTTCGGGAAACAGCAGAGAAATCGCCACTCTCACTCTCTTCGTACAACTGCTTTCCTGCATTTGTGGTGAGAATAATAATTGCATCCGAAAAAGAAACCTCTTCATCTGTATAATTGTCACGCAATCTTCCGGCATCCAGCATTTGCAGGAAAAGATGAATTACACAAAGATGTGCTTTTTCGATCTCATCAAACAGTAATACACACTTGGGATTGTCTGCAACAAAGCTCGTCACATTGCCTGCCTTAGCACGCTGGTACACTTTGTCCGAACCGCAAAATTCCACATTTGCGTCTTTATCCGCATATTCGCTCATATCAAAGCGCATAAAGGGCAGCTTAAGCGCTTCGGCAGCCTTCTCAGCCAAGAAAGTCTTGCCGACACCAGGAGGGCCTGCAAACAAAAATGTAGCGCGCGGGCGCTTCTTCGATTTGTCAATCATGGAAAGCATGCTTGCACGAAAATAGCCGGTAACGAACACATTGATTGCATTATCCTGCCCGTAAACAGAGTTCTGCAGCTCGGCTCTGATACGTTTAACGTCGGTAACAAGAGAAGACATATCTGCTTTGACTGATTTCGGAGCAGTCATTTTTTCTATTGAAGATGCCGTTTTTATTTCTTGCGAGTCATCGGAATTGTTTTTGTCTTCATCAAGACAAGCCTCAAGAGCCGCAATCAAATCTTCATCCGAAACATCATCGGGATCGGTTTCCGCCTCTTCTTTAGCTGCTTCTGCTTTCAAAACAGACTTAATTGCCTGACTCGGATCTTGCACAATACACAATACAAGTGCAACAGCATCCACTTCCGGAACATTAGCCTCAGATGCAAGACCGGATGCTTCCTGAAGTTTTTTCTTCATGTATAAATCGTCCAAGAACGATGTGCTTTTTTCCCGGCAAATGTAAGTCATCAAAGACTCTTTAGCTGAATTTAAGTCTCCTACAGACCTCTTTACGAGGTCGCCAACGGGCAACAATTCGTAGTCGTCCTTTTCGTCACCGGAGTTTATTTTATCAATAATTGCAACCAAAAATCTTTCTGCTGTAAAAGGAGGATTTCTCTTGCCTCCGATACCTTTAGAAATCTCGATTAGTTGTGTGAGAAGTGCGCTGGTTTTAATTTCGTTCATTACATTTCTCTCTTTTTCCGTTCACCGATTGACTTTTTATAGTTGATTCCTATTTAATTCGTTCCTACTCACTACCTTTATGTTTCAAGAGAAAGAAGTCCTACTACTGTTAAACTTGCAGCCGAGAGTGTTGAGAAAATCAGCCGCATAGAAACGAACTTCCGATATATGGTTAAGAATCATTATACTTCGCAATTGCGAACTTGTCAAGGCCTACACAAAGTATTTTAAAATTCGTTTCGGAAATCCGAAAATAAAGACAGAATGACCGATAGATTGCAAGTGCTATTCGCGATATATCATATGTGTTGTGTTTATCGTTATATCCGAAGCCACAAAACAGGGATAGCGTCCGTTCCTGTCCATGCTATTAAACAGCACAGAGAGGCGTTGATAAGACACCGTTGCCGTTTTAACAATTTCACACTTCACGAGGTTGCGCCGGCTTTTTAGGCGCAACCCCTTTTGCGTTATTGCCTGATTACCGTGTGCCTGTTTCTTTTTGTCGATCTGCCGCTTGAGCTTGCGGTCAATACCGCCGCTTTTTTCTTTTCGTTCATCATCCAAACGGTTTTGAATCATTTCGCTATTGCTTCTTCTCTCCCGCGCCGCACGATGTGAAGCTTGCAAGTCGCTTTTGAGTCCATCGGTAAACTATGCTATGTAATTATTCTTTTCCGTGGACCGCACTCTTTATCGTCGCTCCGAGATTGATGCAATATGCCGCAAAAAGATTTATCCGATATAACAAAATGCTCCAGCAGTTCGACATCATTTACGGAGAGTGCATCGTACAGCAAACGAGTGGTAGTCAGGTCGTCGTTTGAGGGGAAAGCTCTGCCGCCCGGATGGTTGTGCGCCAGTACAACCATAGCAGCGTTTGCCCGTATCGTTAGGGCAACTATATCGCGCACCTTTAACGACGTCGAATTGACATTCCCTTTGAAAAGCGGCATTATCTTTAAAACCGTAGAGTCTGCCGAAAGCAGCATTAAATACACCGTTTCCTCGGTTACACCGCCATATACATCCACGAAATACTCGCCCATTTCGTCATAGTTGTTAAAACGCTTGATGTTTTTCGTTTCCGTAGCAAAGCAGATTGCGCCTAATTCTCCGCAAAGGCGGAGAAGCGTTGCAGTATAATCGCCCACTCCTTCGATATTGCATAGCTCCTCGTGCGGTGCGGTTAGGACGACTTTTAAGTTGCCGAAGCGTTCTATCAGCCTGTGGGCGATTTCGTTTGTGTCCTGCCGCGGAATACCGTAAAACAGCAACAGTTCCAGCAAATTGTGCGGTTCAAATGACCGAGCGCCCTCCTTTATAAAACGCCGTCGCAAGCGATTGCGATGCCCCTCGTGTAAATTCAAAGCCTAACTCCTCCTCGAAATAATAACCTTGCTACGAAATTATAACGAATATCGGCAGTAAAATCAATCGGTGCGGAGTATATTTAAGCAAAGTGGTTTTTGCGTTACAATAGATGGGTAACATCGTTCATATCAATTCCGTTTAATGCTTTCGCAGTCATATAAATTTTGCCACTTTCTCCGTCAACTTTAGTGACGAGAAAATCAACCGGAGCCAGAATAACCTCGTCCGGTTCATTCTGCACATCGGGCATCAAGTCAAGTCTAATGGCAGGCGTACCAGCGGTAGCGATTATTTCGCATAAGGTACATCCACTCGAACCGTACATTGCATCCTCCGCAGTATGCGGATTTAGGCTGCAAGAGGAAAAGCCCCTATATTTAATAATACTTCCTTCTTCAAAGTTGCTAACGAAGTTTGTTTTTATATTTCGATACAACACCAACTCCGTTGCAAGTGGTTCTAAACAAGACATCATATTAGCAATATCAGCTTTTGCCCGTTCAATGATTTTGTGTCTTATATCTTCGCTATCAATAATAGGAAAACGCTTTTGATAGATCTGATAAAGTTTTTCGCCTTCCTCTTTACTGCACCCCCACCGAACATCGTATCCCATTTCGGTAGCTTCTTTCATTACAGCCAATCCATCTTGATTGACGATGTCGATATAAGCGTTAATCTTTTTTTCGCTTTCTCCCCAAAGGAGTCCGTTAATTAGCAAATAGTCATTCGTTGTATAAAACTTTAGTGTTTCTTTCTGCGCTTCTGTCATTTTATCTTTCTCCCAATTTTCATATCCTGTCGCCACTCCGGAGCTTCGCCATCGTCAGCCCAATATTCATCCATATCGAAAATTTTATCGTCTTTGAGCTTGATGAAGGACGTAACGTGGAAAGAAGCGGAGCGATCTTTGGGATAAACCCGTGTTGCGGTGATAATCATATTGTCCGCCGTGACGATTTTTCCACCTCGCCATCCCATTCGCCGGGGTATTCGCAGCTCGCCCGGATATGGTCACGCCCAGTCAATTCTCGGCGCTCGTTATATAAATCCCAAAGTTCCATTGTTAGACCCTTTCATCCGTCACAATATGCTCAATTCCGGTATGCTCTTTGCTAAGGTAACCTTTCAAGAAGGTCGGAAATGCCTTATACTTTTCCAAGTCCTTAATTGGAATCCAGCGCACTTCCTCTTTTACGCCTTGCGTCATACTGTTGCTGTGAAGTTTCTGTGTCCCTCTGGGCTTCATTAGGAAATTAAAGCTGAGTTCGTGGCAGTTCATACCCTTTAGCGATCCACCATTCTCAACGAAAAAGTTTTCGTGGATTACTGCCAAACGGTCTATCTCATAATGCACTCCGGTTTCTTCAAACACTTCCCGAAGCACGGCATCTACTGCCGTTTCACCGTGATGAACACCGCCGCCGATTGAATAGAAATAATCGTCCGTTTCATTACAGGCAAACAGCGCACAATCATTTTCTACGATAATTGCCGCCGCACGGTATCGAAACCAGCGATTCTCTTTTGTAAATCCGCAATCAATCATAATTACTTACCTCGCATATTAATCCAAAGGTTTATACTCAGTAACCGCTTTAAGGTACGCCTCCGGGTCTCCGTTCAAAACGAGGTTGGCATATTCCAGCGGTACGTTGTAAATCAGATAG
>CAZTYB010000023.1:0-25104 GCA_964617595.1 uncultured Oscillospiraceae bacterium
CATCCAGCGGGGGATGCCCCTGGTGGAGCGGGTGGTATCCGTCACCGGTGAATACATTGCCAATCCCGGCAATTTCCTGGTCAAATTGGGTACCAATGTGCAGGAGATCATCGACCACTGCGGCGGCGTGACCGCCAGCGATGCGACACTGAAAATGGGCGGCCCCATGATGGGCGCTCCCATCAAGGATACCAATGTGCCCATCATCAAGGGTAGCAACGGTATCATCGCCATCGCCACCGACCACACCGAGGAAAAGGAATGCATCAAGTGCGGCCGTTGCGTGGATGTATGCCCCATGGAACTGGCACCGCTGGATATCGTGAAATTCGCCCAGCAGGGGGATGCGGAAGCCGTCCTGAAGCTGAATGTGATGGACTGCTTCTCCTGCAAGTGCTGTGAGTACATCTGCTCTTCCAAGATTCCTCTGGTTTCCAAAATTGCGGCTGCCAAGAGCCTGGTCATGCCGCTGCTGAAGAAGTAAGGGAGCTGAGAACCGATATGTTAATGACGAAACTGAAATCCAACGAGACGATCCATTCCCTGGCTTCCGGCAAGGTGTTCATTGTCAATTGCCACGGCTGCAAGGAAGTGGGCTTCCCGGAGGCGGAGGCCGATGCCATCCAGGCGGAGCTGGCTGCCGCCGGAAAAGTTGTGGGCAAGCTGACCACCGACTATATCTGCAATCCCGATGAGCTGGCGCTGCGGCTGCGTGGCTGCATGGATCAGATCGCTCAGGCCGATGCCGTTCTGGTATTCTCCTGCGGCGTGGGCGTGCAGACCATCTCCCAGGTGCTGGAAGAGGTGCCCGTGTACGCCTGCTGCGACACCATTGAGCTGCCCGGTTTCCAGGCCGTTACCCCCCTGGAATATGACTGCGGCCAGTGCGGCGAATGTTTCCTGAATCTCACCGGCGGCATCTGCCCCATCACCGCCTGCTCCAAGAGCCTGGTCAACGGCCCCTGCGGCGGCACCAAGGACGGCAAATGCGAAGTCTGCCCCGATATGGAGTGCGGCTGGGAGCGCATCATTCAGCGCCTGAAAGCCCAGGGTCGCCTGGATGTCCTGCGCTGCCCCACCCAGATGCATGACTTCAACACCGATGAGGCTACCAAGGCCACAAAAGAATCTTAATCTTGATATATTAGGAGCGATAAGAATATGAGAATTACAGAACTGTTCGATAACGGCGAATTTGTCGTTTCTGCCGAAGTTGGCCCTCCCAAAGGAATCCATATTGATGGCATGGTCGCCGAGGCCAAGGAATACCTGACCGATGTGCATTTCGTCAATGTCACCGACAACCAGTCCTCCGTGATGCGCCTGGGCTCCCTGGCTACCTGCAAGGTGCTGAAGGATGCCGGGCTGAACCCCATCTTCCAGCTGACCTGCCGTGACCGCAACCGCATCGCCCTGCAGTCCGATCTGCTCAGCGCCGCCATGCTGGGCATCGACAATATCCTCTGCCTCACCGGCGACCACACCAAGCTGGGTGACCACCCCCAGGCAAAGCCCGTGTTTGACCTGGACTCCGTATCCCTGCTCCATGCCGCCAGCGTGCTGGAAAGCGGCAAGGATCTGGGCGGCAATGAGCTGGTGGGCGAAGCCCCCAAGTTCGCCAAGGGTGCCGTTGTCTCCCCCTGCTCCGATTCCGTGGATGCGCAGCTGGTGAAGATGGAGCGCAAAGTCGCCGCCGGTGCAGAATATTTCCAGACCCAGGCCGTGTTCGAGCCGGAGAAGTTCATCAAGTTCATGGAGCAAGCCAAGCAGTTTGGCAAGCCCGTCCAGGTGGGCATCATCATTCCCAAGTCCGCCGGTATGTGCAAATTCATGAACAATAATGTGGCCGGTGTCCACATTCCCGATGAGTTGATCGCCGAGCTCCAGGCCGACAAGGAGAAGACCAAGGCCGGCATCACCGGCGTGGAGATCGCTGCCCGGATCATCCGGGAGTGCAAGCCCTACTGCCAGGGCGTGCACATCATGTCCCTGGGTTGGGAATCCAAGATCCCCGCACTGCTCCAGCAGGCCGGGCTGAAATAATCCGCTCTTTGGGAGCCGCCACTTTTGTGGCGGCTCCTTTCCGACCGAACGGATGCATTAAATAATTGTAAATCCCTTGCTTTCACCGGGGAAATACAGTATAATTATCTTCCATAAGATTGGAAACCATTGCATGGAAGGAGTTCCCCATGGCAAACGACAATATGGACAAGCGCCATCAGCGCAGGGATGCCCAACGGAAGAAAGCCAGAGCCCGCCAGCGCCGCCTGCGGCTGAGCCTGGCAGCGGCGGCGGTGGTTCTGGCCGCTTGCTGCGGCCTGATTTATTATTTCGCCGCCAGCGCCCCCCAGGAGCAGACGGCAAGCCTGACCCAGATTGAGCAGACCGAGGCGCCCACTGCCGCTCCCACGGAGGCCGCCGCCTCACGATTCGAAAAGTCCACTGTGACCACGGTGCATATCCGGGCAGCGGGAGACCTGAATATTACCAATTCCGTGGTGGATTCCGGCCTGTCTGCCAGCGGCTATGACTATACCCGGGCATTTCAGGATGTGGTCAGTACCCTGTCCAGTGCAGACCTGACCCTGATGAATTTCGAGGGGAACGTGTGCGGCGAACCCTACGGCACGGCAACCACCTCCGCCCCCAACAAGATTCTCACCGCCCTGCGCAGTGCCGGTGTGGATGTGCTCCAGGTTGCAAACTCCGCAACCATCAACAATGGTCTCATCGGCCTGAATTCCACCCTCCAGTCCATCCGGGCGGCGGGGATGGAGCCGGTGGGTGCTTATGCCAGCTCTTCCGAATTCAAGAAGAGCAAGGGCTATACCATCTGCGATGTCCAGGGGATCCGGGTGGCCGTTGTGGCATTCACCAAGGGCGTGGGCGGCCGTGGCCTGCCGGAGGGTAGCGAGGATTGTGTGAATCTGCTGTACACCGACTATGAGAGCACCTACAAAAAGGTGGATACCGACGGGATCACCAAAGTGCTGAACAATGTGAAAGCGGAGAAGCCGGACTTTATCATTGCTATGGTGCACTGGGGCAGCGAAAATAACGACACCATCAGCAAAACCCAGGAGAGTATCATCAAATTGCTGCAAAAGAATGGGGTCGGCCTCATCCTGGGCACCCATCCCCATCTGGTGCAGGAAGTGGCCTTTGACGAATCGGCGGGCACCCTGGTTGCCTATTCCCTGGGAGATTTCTTCGGGGACGGCACCCGTGGCGGCACCAATTATTCCATCATTCTGGACGTGGAGCTGACCAAGGACAGCGAGAAGCGAACCACTAAGGTCACCGGCTACAGCTACACCCCCATCTACACGGTTACGGGGAGCCAGAGCGCCGACGGCTTCCAGCGGGTGGTGCGCATCGAGCAGGCCATGCAGGCCTATGAGGGCAATTTCGTGGACAAGGTCACGGCATCCTGCTATTCTGACATGGCCTATTCTCTGACCCGTATTGCCTCCAGAACAAGTGGCAAGGGTTAAAAAAGTGGGGGCTCACCCCTCTTAATGGATATTCGCATCACGGAACAAGGGAGGCGAAACGCCTCCCCTACGCACCATGATTTTGGTGCAATCTGATATTAACATCTGTAGGGGACGGGTCTCCCGTCCCTCTTGCACTGGATGCAAGAAGCACAAAAAAGAAGAAGAGGAAATTTCATGAGGATATTATTCGACAGCAAGAAGCCGGAGTTCAAGTCGCCCTTTGGCTGCCTGACCCCTGGCCAGGTCTGCACGCTGCATCTGCATATCCCCACGGCGGTGGGTGCACGGCGGGTGGAGATCGTGCTGTGCTACGAGAACGGCAGCCCCGCCCGTTACCTGGATATGTACCGGGTGGATCAGCGGGGGGATTACGATATTTTCCGGGGGGAATTCTCCCTGTTCGCCCCGGGACTGCATTTTTATTATTTCCAGATTCACGAGCCCAATGGGATGTTCCGCCTGTTTAAGCAGGGGGACGATACCAATATGGAGGACGGCGGCCTCTGGCAGGTCAGCTGCATCAGTGCCGATTTCACCACTCCCGACTGGGCAAAGGGCGCATTGATCTATCAGATTTTCCCCGACCGGTTCCACCGCAGCGGCAGCTGCGACCTCACCGGCAAGCTCCAGCCCTATTCCGTCCACCGGGACTGGTACGAGGATGTGGACTGGGCACCGGACGAGAACGGAATCGTCCAGAATAATGATTTCTATGGGGGGAATTTCCAGGGAATCATCGACAAAATGGATTATATCGCCAGCCTTGGGGTGACCATTCTCTATCTGAACCCCATTGGCAAAGCTTTCTCCAATCACCGCTACGATACCGGCGACTACAAACAGCCCGACCCCATGCTGGGGACGGAGGATGACTTTGCCCGCCTGTGCCGGGCTGCCCACGACCGGGGTATCCGGGTGATTCTGGACGGGGTATATTCCCATACCGGCTCCAACAGCCGCTATTTCGACCGGAATCGAACCTTTGGCGGCAACGGCGCCTATTGCCGCCAGGATTCCCCCTATTATAACTGGTACACCTTCTACCAGTGGCCGAACAATTACCATTCCTGGTGGAATTTCGATACCCTGCCCACGGTGAATAAGATGCACCCGGACTTCATCAAGTACGTCATCACCGATGAGGATTCCGTCCTTGCCCACTGGATGAAATTGGGGGCGGACGGCTTCCGACTGGATGTGGCGGACGAATTGCCGGATGAATTCATCCGCATGATCCATGACCGCATCCGTGGGATCAATCCCGATGCGCTGCTCATGGGCGAGGTTTGGGAGGATGCCTCCAACAAGACCGCCTATGACCACCGCCGCCGGTACTTCACCAATGGGGAACTGGACAGCGTTATGAACTACCCGTTCCGCACCGCCATTCTGGACTTCATGCGGGGGCGGGATGATGGCCGGAACCTGAAAGAGACGGTCATGTCCATTGTGGAGAATTACCCCGCCCAGGTGGTGGCCTGCAATATGAATCTGCTGGGCACCCACGATACGCCGAGAATTCTTACCGCCCTGGTGGATGATTTTGACGGCAGCCGGGAGGAGAAAGCCCACCGCCGCCTTTCCCGGAATCAGCGGGAAGTTGCCAGGGATCGATTGATGATGGCATCGTTCCTCCAGTATACCCTGCCCGGCTCTCCCAGCCTCTACTACGGGGACGAAGCCTGCATGGAGGGGTACAAGGATCCATTTAACCGCCGTACCTACCCCTGGGGGCGTGAGGATGAGGAAATTCTCACCCATTTCCGCTGCCTGGGCAAACTCCGTGCCGGTCAGCGTGCCCTGCGCCTGGGCGAAATCCATTTCACTGTGGCCTCCGACCGGCATCTGGCATTCACCCGGACATTGGGAGAGGAAACGATTAAGATTTATGTAAACCGGAGCGGAGATGCCTGGGACATCCCCGCCGGGCACGTGATCTTTGGGCGGAATATCCAGATGGTCGCCGGGGATTGCCTGACCCTGGCACCCCGGGGATTCTGCGCAGTGGTGGAATGAGATGGAAAAGGAATTCTTCTTTACCGGCTATTGCCGCCAGCTCGACCGGAGCCGGATGGTCTGCGTTGTTACTGAAAATGGCAGCGTTACCGAATGCGACTGCTGCTATGGCACCTGCGTTTACCAACCGGAGTGCCCCATTGCACAACAAATCGCCCAAGCGGAATTAAGTACAATCTAAAGGAACGCATGTAGAGGACGGGTCTCCCGTCCCTCTGGTACGCACCCGGAACTACTTAAGCACGCCTCTTGGCTCCCTCTCAGAGGTGTGCGAAGCCATGCCCTTGGGCGGAGCTGCCGAACGAACGTGAGGCTGAGGGAGTGCCGCTGGTGATTTTGAGTTGCTACCATTCAACGAACGACACTCCCCCTGTCGGCCTGTTCGGCCGACATCCCCCTCAAAGAGGGGGACAAGGGCGCTACCGTGTCGAACATTAAGTTGACATTGCCTTTCCAGGGGAGCAAAAAAGGCGCGCTATAATCGAAAAGCGTAATTGAAAAAGGAGAAATGCAACAATGCCAGGAGTAATCGCACCGAGAGACCCGGCGCAGAAGAAGCCGGGATTTTATGTTCTGCTGGATAAGCAGGTGGGGGGCATCCCCCAGGACGATGGCCGGGGGCGGCACTCCGTTTATATCAGCAGCGACCGTCTGCCCACTTTTGCGAAAGTCAATGGGGGCATTCAGGATGAAAAAATATTGAACCTGCTCACCACCGCCCCGGGGTTCCATACCCTGGTCAATAGCATTGGCGTATCCATCTCCGGCGAAAAGGGGATGGAGGTGGGATTCTCCCTGATTTTCCGGGGCAATGGCGGCCCCGGCAGCTGCCATCGGTTCGACATCCCCGCCGACGGGGCCGAGCGGGTCATTGACCTGACTCAGCTGGATTGGAGCGAATTTGACGATGCCCCGGCGGAATTCCTCTTCGAGTTCCCCACGGTGCGGGATATGGCCAGCGCCACCGTCCAATTCTTTGTAAACGACGGATTCGAAGTTCCGGAGCAGAACCCCGACCCGGCGGTGGATTTTGACAGTCCCGCCTACCGGGAGATGATCGCCCGCTCTTTCCTCAGCGCCGGAAATAATGCCCGGATGCACCGCTTCCTGCAAAAGGCCAAATCCGGCCAGCCGACTACCGTTGCTTTCATCGGTGGCTCCATCACCCAGGGTGCCGGGGCAGTGCCCTTGCAGGAAAATTGCTATGCCCGCCGGATGGTGGAGGGACTGCGCCGCCGCTATGGGGAGAACATCCGTTATATCAAAGCCGGTGTCGGTGGCACCCCGTCGGAAACCGGACTGATGCGCTATGACCGGGATATTACCCGGGACGGAGCGGTTCAGCCCGATCTGGTGGTGGTGGAATTTGCGGTGAACGACCTGGGGGACGAGACTGAGGGCGTTTTCTACGAGAGCCTGATTCGCCATATCCTGAATCAGCCGGGGCATCCGGCGGTGATCATGCTCTTTGCCGTATTCGCCGATGACTGGAACCTGAAGCGCCGCCTTGCCCCCATCGGCTACCGGCACCAGGTTCCCATGGTGGACGTGCTGGAGGCAGTGAGCCCCCAATTTGCTGCCCCTGAGGGACGGGTCATCACCAAGAGACAGTATTTCTACGATGTTTATCACCCCAGCAATCTTGGCCACAAGATCATGGCGGACAGCCTCCTGTACCTGATCGGCCGTTTGGAGCGCCAGCAGCCGGAGGTGGAGCGGGGGGACTATATCCCGCCCTATTACGGTGCCGATTACGAGAATCTGGTGCTCATGGATCGCAAATTTTCCTATCCCGGTGCAGCGGTGGATTGCGGCAGTTTCCGGGTAACGGATACGGATCTGCAAGCCGTGCCCCTGGACGATGATGCCCACAATACCCCCATGTTCCCCAACAACTGGAAGAAAGGGGAGGGGAGTGAACCGTTCGTGCTGGAACTTTGCTGCCGGAAACTGGTGCTGGAATTCAAGGACAGCGGCGCAAACGAATTCGGTAAAGCTCTGGTCACCATCGACGGAGAGAAGCGCCGCATCCTCGACCCCAGGGAGGCGGGGTGGACCCACTGCCATACCACCGTACTGATCGACCGCCAGTGGCCGGAAAAGCACCGCATTGAACTTACAATGTGCCCGGAGGACGGGGACAAAACATTCACCATCCTGGCTTTTGGTATCGTGAAATAAGGAGCACATCATGTGGTGTGCACTTTGAGGAGATACTTGTCCCCCTCTTAGAGGGGGATGTCGGCCGAATAGGCCGACAGGGGGAGTGCCGTTGGTGTTTTTGAGCTGTTACCACCCATGATAGGGCACTCCCTCAGTCAAGATCGGTTCCGAAGAGCCGATTTTGACAGCTCAGCCTAAAGGCATGGCTTCGCACACCTCTGAGAGGGAGCCAAGGGATTTGTCTTTATATTCAACAGAAGGTGATATGATGAATTACACAAATTGTTGGCTGGAATATGCCCCCATCTGCAAGAAAACGGAACCGATCACCTATTGCACCGATTTTACCGGTGCGGTGGCGCAGAGTGCCCGGGAGGAATTGCACCTGGCCTTTGAAAAAATGTATGGCTGCGGCCTGAATGTATCGGCGCAGGCTGCCGACCTGACCATCACCCGCAATCCCGCAATCCACCCGGAGGGCTATCTGCTGAATGCGGAAAATGGCCGCTGCACCCTGCAAGCCGGTGGAGAACGGGGAATGCTCTACGGCGTATTCGCCCTGCTCCGGGCGCTGCGGCTGAAAGAATGCACCCCGGAAGAATTGCAGATGCGGGAGGATGCCGCTCCCAGTAACCCTTTGCGGATGCTGAACCATTGGGATAATCTGGATGGCTCCATCGAGCGGGGCTATTCCGGCAATTCTTTCTTCTTCCGGGATGACCGGGTAACCGTGACCCAGCGGATCCGGGACTATGCCCGCCTCACCGCCTCCACCGGCATCAATGCAGTGGTGATCAATAATGTGAATGTGGTGCGGGCTGCATCCTGGCTGATCTCTGACCGGTACTATGCCCCCCTGCGGCAGATCCAGGAGATTTTTGCCGCTTACGGCATTGATCTTTATCTGTCCGTCAATTTCGCCGCCCCCATCGAACTGGGGGGACTGACCCTGTCCGACCCCTGCAATGCCGCCGTGCAGCAATGGTGGAGGGATAAGGCGAAGGAAATTTGGGCGAATCTGCCCGGCTTCGGCGGCTTCCTGGTGAAAGCCGATTCCGAGGGCAGACCGGGGCCGTTTACCTATGGCCGCACCCACGCCGACGGAGCCAATATGCTGGCCGAGGCGGTGGCGCCCTACGGGGGCAGGATCATCTGGCGCTGTTTCGTTTATAATTGCCGCCAGGATTGGCGGGATACGAAAACCGACCGTGCCCGGGCGGCCTATGACCATTTCCTCCCCCTGGATGGCCAGTTCCGGGACAATGTGATCCTGCAAATCAAGAATGGCCCCATGGATTTCCAGGTGCGTGAACCGGTTGCCCCCCTCTTCGGCGGGTTGAAGAAAACCAATATGATGATCGAGTTCCAGATTGCCCAGGAGTATACCGGCCAGCAGCGCCATGTGTGCTATCTGATGCCCTGGTTCCGCCAGGTGCTGGATCAGGATATGGCGGTGGAGGGGGTGCCCTCCCGGGTGGCCGATCTGGTCAGTGGCCGCAGCTACGGCAATACCAACTGCGGCATGGCGGCGGTGGCCAATACCGGCGATGACGAAAACTGGACGGGGCACGATCTGGCCGCCGCCAACTGGTATGGCTTCGGTCGCTTGGCCTATGATATGGATGCCGACCCCGCCGCCCTGGCGGAGGAATGGGTGAAGCTCACCTTTGGCAGCAATCAGGAAGTGGTTCAGGTGCTCAGCCGGATCCTGATGGATTCCTGGCCCGCCTACGAGAATTATACCTCCCCCCTGGGCATCGGCTGGATGGTCACCCCTCATGTGCACTATGGCCCCAGCGTGGATGGCTATGAATATGACCGCTGGGGTACCTACCACCGGGCGAATCACCGAGGGATCGGCGTGGAACGGGGCAAGGACGGCACCGGCTATTGCAGCCAGTACCACGAGCCCCTGGCAAGCATCTATGAGAATGTGGATACTTGCCCGGAGGAATTGCTCCTGTTTTTCCACCATCTGCCCTATACCTACCGGCTGAAAAACGGCAAGACCATTATCCAGCACATCTACGATACCCATTTCCTGGGAGCGGAGATGGCCGCCGGATTCCTGACGGCTCTGGAAAGCATCCGGGAATTGCTCCCGGCAGATGCTTACGACCGGATGCACCAACGCTTCATCCATCAGAAAGAGCATTCCCAGGACTGGCGGGATATCATCAACACTTATTTCCATCGCATCAGCGATATTGATGATGAACTGGGCAGAAAAATCTACGATTAAAGCGCCAAAACGATCATATCTGCAAAGCAGCGCCCCGGAAGGAATCACCTTTCGGGGCGCTGTTTTAAGGGCGCTTATGATTGTTCACTGATCGCTACCGCCCATTGGTAGACCATAGCCAGCAGCTCGTAGCTGCCCAAATCTGCCCGGTAGCATTCCATCGCACCGTCAGGATAGGTTACCAGGACGGAGGAATCCACATCCCACAATCTTGCACCGGCACCGCTTTCCGTATAGAGGGTGACGATGCATTTTGCGCCGCCCCCGGTGGGGATGTCCGCCACCCGCCAGGTATCGGTGCTGCAAACCGCATCGGTGAGGTCTATCTGCCACTGGCTTTGGGGCACCTGCCAGGTATCGTCGATGATCTCCACCGTAACCCGGCTGGGCTCGGCGAACTGGAGCAGCCGGGTGGTGACCGCCTGATTTTCCAGCAGATCGTCATTCATATACATGGCGCCATCCCGCTCATAGGCGCTTACATCCAGCCAGACCAGCAGATCGTCCGGCAATGCGTGGACATTCTGCGCAACATACAGCTGGCCGTTCCGCTCCAATACGAAAGCGTACTCCGTGCCGGTTTGATCGTTGCTTTCCCAGCGGATGCACCACAGTCCCGTCAGTACCCGCTCCACCCCGGTGGCATCCCAACCGGTGACGGGGCTGTACATCTGCCGGTAGAATTCCCGGGCGGGCTCCGTGCGGAAATAGAGGTAGCTTTCCGCCGTGTCCGGGGTATCCAGTGCGGAGGCAGCCACATAGCTGCGGAAGAAGCTCAGGGCGACGTCTTCGTCACTCAGTTGCGCCCAGCCGGTGCTCTCTTCCTGGGCATCGCTGATATACGCCCAATCCGATCCATTGACGTTCTCCCGGCGGATGATTTTGGCGGCGCTCCCGGCGGGGAAGGTTCCTTTCTCCAGACTGCTTTCGTTGGGACTGTTGCGGATGACGGTATCTTCCCCCAGAATGATGGGGATGTTACCCTGCTGCTCGTAGGGCATATCGGTCACTTCCTGCGCTTCTATGGTGGTGCCGTCCTGGCTGAGCTTTGCCCAGCCCAGGCGCTGAGCGTCGGAGGTTTCCAGGTAAGCCCACTGCTCATCCCCGATGTTCTCCGTCCGGATGATTTGCGCCGTCTCTCCCACGGTCAGTGTCCTGACGGGTTTGGAGGAGGTGTTGGGGGAATTGAAGAGGATGATCTCCTCCTGAATGATGATGGTCGTTGCCTCCTGCTGGGGCTGCCCCTGATGGACTGTGTCGAGTTCCGCCGGGGACTGATTCTGCACCTGGGACGTGACTTCTGTCTGAGGCTGATCCTTGACCTGGGATTGGTTCTCTGCCTGGACGGGATTGGTCAGCAGACAGGCGGCCAGGGTGATGCACAGCGCTGCTGCCAGGCAGATCACCCAGGATTTGGGCTTGCGGTATTGCAGCACGCCCCGAATGCGCTGCTTCACCCCAACCTCACCGAAAGCCACGGGACAGGCGGCAATGACGTGCCGGGGCATACTGCATTCCAGCAGGGCGGCGGAATAGTCTTTCCGCTGCTGATGGTTCCAATTGCGAACCACCGCCTCGTCACAGGATTGCTCCAAATCCCGGCAGAAGAGGATATAGGCGACATAACACAGCGGGTTGAACCAGTGGATGCACAGCAGCCCATAGCCCAGCAGTTTCCATGCCGGATCCCTCCGCTTCAGGTGCATCCGCTCGTGGGCCAGTACATAGGGACTGATTCTGGAATCCAAGTCCGAGGGGAGGTAGATCTTTGGCCGGAACAGTCCCAGCACGAAAGGAGACCGGATGTGATCGCAGAGGTAGAGATCTTCCCCGATTTTCATGGAGACCTGCACCCGCTTCAGCAGCCGGATATAGCCAACGAGGGCGTGAATGGTCAGCGCCGCTGCGCCCACCGCCCAAATCACGGGGAGCATTTGCACCCAGCTGAGTCCCGTGGCGGGCTGCCCGATGGGGGATAGGGCGGCCACGGCGGCTTCGGTTCGATTGACGGCCATGGGCAGTTGATTCGCAACCAATTCGGGGTTGGAAACCGCCTGGGGCACGAGGCTTACTTTGCTTTCAAGAGAGATGGGCAGCGCCAGCCGGATGGCTACCAGCCCCCAGGCCAGGCAGCTGAACCGCCGGGGCATTTTTTTCATCACTGGCCGCAGGATGAGCAGCAGCAGGGTCATCCACCCGGCGGTGAGGCTCATTCGGAACAATTGAGTCAAAAAAGCGTTCATTGTGCATCCTCCTTGTCGAATTTGTCCAGCATTTTTCGGATATCTTCCACGTCCCGGCGGGACAGTTTCTTCCCGGCGGCAAAGGCGGCAATAAAGGCGGGTAGCGACCCCTCGAAGGTCTCCTCGACGAATTGCCGGCTTTGCCCGGCGTAGAATTCCTGCCGGGAGAGGACGGGGGTGACGGTGCCGCCGTCGTTGCGGAACAGCCCCCGGTCGCAGAGTTTCTTCAGCACGGTGTAGGTGGTGGATTTTTTCCATTCCAGCTCCTGGGTGCACAGTTTTACCAGTTCCCCGGAGCCGATGGGGGCATTCGCCCAGATGATGTCCGCAAATTTGGCCTCCACCAGACCCAGTTTCAAATTGTCCATGTCTCATGCCTCCTTTTGAAATGGTCTATTGACTATCGACCTTTCAAAATTAGTCTATCATGAATAGACCGATTTGTCAACAGAAAATCTGACTTTATATTCCCGATTTTGCACTGGTATGCATGATAGGATGAAAGAATGAATAAAAATCCGAAATGAAAAATGCATAATCCTATGGAATATTCAACTATTCCTGCTGCATTTGAATAAAATTGTGACATATGCCAGAGAATGGCCATCAGAAAATGATTAAAACTTGTATATGAATGCGGTTGACAATGAATATTATTCGGGCTATAATGTGCCCATAAGATTTCCCCGCCAAAGGGGACACGAAATATGTACATTCATCAAAGGAGAAGATTTCTATGAAAAAGATCATTGCTCTGGTTCTCAGCTTCGCCCTGCTGGCTGGCTTCACTGTTCTGGCCTGCGCAGAAGAGAAAACCGAAATCACCACCATCAACCCCGGTGTGCTGACCATGGCCACCAGCCCCGACTTTGCCCCCTATGAGTTCTACGCTCTGGACGAGGAGGGCAATCCCACCCTGGCGGGCTTTGATATCGCCCTGGCGGGTTACATCGCCGATTACCTGGGTCTGGAACTGGAAATCATCCCCATGGACTTTGACGGCACGCTGATGGAGCTGGCCTCCAAGAACGTGGATATCTCCATGGCGGGCTACTCCCCCGACCCCAGCCGGGAAGACAAGATGGACTTCTCCGACATTTACTACGCCGGTGGTCAGGCGTTTGTCACCGTCAAGGACAAGGCCGACCTCTTCCAGACTCTGGAAGATACCAACAACCCCGATTACCAGATCGGCGCACAGCTGGGTTCCATCCAGGTTGACCTGGCCAAGACCAATTCCCCCGATGCCGACATCATCGAGCTGAGCAAGGTCACCGATATCGTTGCCGAGTTGCTGGCGGGTCACCTGGACGGCGCTTATGTGGAGACCGCTGTCGCCCTGAGCTATGCGACTAACTATCCGGAACTGGTCGTTGTTCTGGATGTGCCCTATGAGCAGACCGGCTCCGCCGTTGGCGTGAGCAAAGGCAATGCAGAGCTCCTTGCCGGTATCAACGAGGCAATCGCCGCCGCCATTGCCGATGGCAGCATGGACAAGTTCGTGGCCGAGGCCAACGAGCTGGCCAGCGGCGATATCCACGAGGGTCTGCTGGACGCCGAGTAATCGCTTTACATTCCCCAAGGGGGTTGCCTCACGGATGTGGGACAACCCCAATTTGGCGTATAGGGCAGAAAAAGCAAACTTTTTGTTGAATTTTCTTAAATAAATGGTATGATAAACAGAGAGATTTAAGAGGGGATGCCCCTCTTGCCTCCCTCGTTGAGATAGGTGAAATCACAGGAGCAGCCCTTGTCCCCCTCTCTGAGGGGGATGTCATGCGAACAGCATGACAGGGGGAGTGTCGTTCGATGAATGGGACAGTTCAAAATTACAAACGTCACTCCCTCAGTCAAAATCGGTTCCGAAGAGCCGATTTTGACAGCTCCCTCTGAGAGGGAGCCAAGGGGGCTGCGCTTAAGTTGACGACATTGCTCTTTGAGGGGGACAAGGGACATTCCTATACCTTATCTAAAAAATAAAAAGGAGTCGATGTCGTTGTTATCCTGGGCTGGTTTTGAAAAAGCATTCGATTATATGGATTTGATTTTACAGGGCATGGTGTGTACGCTCTGCCTGTCGGCGCTGACGGTGCTGTTTGGTTTCATCCTGGCGCTGATCCTGGCCATTTGCCGCCTGTCCAATTTCAAGTTGGCGAAAGCCATCTCCACCGTCTATGTGGAGGTGATCCGTGCAACCCCCATGCTGGTGCAGCTGTTCATTGTTTATAATATTCTGCTGTCCGGCCTGTCCCTGCCCCGGTTCAAGCTCTTCGGGTTCATCCGGTTCGAGCGGTTCCTCCCCGGCGTGATCGCCCTGTCGCTGAACTCCGGTGCATACCTCAGCGAAATCATTCGCTCCGGCATCCAGAGCATCGACCTGGGTCAGACCGAGGCGGCCAGGAGCTTGGGTATGACCCAGTGGCAGAATATGCAGCTCATCGTCCTGCCCCAGGCCATCAAGAATATCCTGCCCGCCATCGCCAATGAGTTCGTCACCATCATCAAGGAATCCTCCATCTGCTATACCATCGGTGTGCAGGATATTATGTACGGCGTGAATTCCATCAAGGCGGCCACTTTCTCCATCGGCGAGCCGCTGATCATTGCGGCCATCGTCTATTTCTGCCTAACTTTCCCCACCAGCAAGATTATTGCCTATTTCGAAAGGAGAATGAGCCGTGGTGACCGGAGATAAGCTGATTCAGGTTAAAAATCTGAAAAAATATTACAATCATGGTAATCTGAAAGCCCTGGACGATGTCTCCGTGGACATCAACAAGGGGGACGTGATGGTGGTCATTGGCCCGTCCGGCTCCGGCAAGAGCACGCTGCTGCGCAGTCTGAACCTGCTGGAAGTTCCCACGGATGGCCACATCTTCTTCGACGGGGTGGACATCACCCAGAAATACGCCCAATTGGACGGCAAGCGGGTGAAAGTGGATATCAATGTCCACCGGCAGAAGATGGGCATGGTCTTCCAGCATTTCAACCTCTTCCCCCACAAGACCATCCTGCAAAATATGACCATCGCCCCCATCAAGGTGAAGCATATGAACCGCCAGGAGGCGGAGGAGAAAGCCCTGGCGCTGCTGGCACGGGTGGGGCTGGAGGATCGGGCGAACAGCTATCCCATCCAGCTTTCCGGCGGCCAGAAGCAGCGTATCGCCATCGTCCGTGCCCTGATGATGGAGCCGGAGGTCATGCTCTTTGACGAGCCCACCTCCGCTCTCGACCCGGAGATGGTTGGCGAAGTGCTGGAAGTTATGAAAGAATTGGCCGCCGACGGCATGACCATGGTTGTCGTCACCCACGAGATGGGCTTTGCCCGGGAAGTGGGCAACCGGGTGCTGTTCATGGCCGATGGAAAACTGCTGGAGGAGGGCACCCCCCAGCAGATCTTCGGCAACCCCCGCCACCCCCGCTTGCAGGATTTCCTGAACAAGGTTCTGTAAAAAAGGAATGTGATACCAATGGAAATGATCAGAACAGTAGACCTGCACAAGAGCTTCGGCTCCTTGCAGGTGCTCAAAGGGGTCAGCGAGACCATTCACAAAGGTGAGGTCGTCTCCATCATCGGCCCCTCCGGCGGCGGCAAGAGCACTTTCCTGCGCTGCCTGAATCTGCTGGAGAAACCGGAGAAAGGGCAAATCTTCTTCGAGGGGAAAGAAATCACCGGAAAACACGTGGATATCGACCTGCACCGGCAGAAAATGGGCATGGTTTTCCAGCATTTCAATGTCTTCCCCCACCTGACCGTGGCGGGGAATATCACCATGGCACCCACCCTGCTGAAAAAGAAATCCCCCGCCGAGGCGGAGGAAATGGCCAGGGAGTTGCTGAACCGGGTAGGCTTGCTGGATAAATTCGACGAGATGCCCAGCAAACTCTCCGGCGGCCAGAAGCAGCGGCTGGCCATCGTCCGTGCCCTGGCTATGGAGCCGGACGTGATGCTGTTTGACGAGCCCACTTCCGCACTGGATCCGGAAATGGTTGGCGAAGTGCTGGAAGTCATTAAGAGTCTGGTTTCCACCGGCATGACCAGTGTCATCGTCACCCACGAGATGCGCTTCGCCCGGGAGGTATCCGACCGGGTGCTGTTCATGGCGGAGGGGAACATCCTGGAACAGGGGCAGCCGGATACCCTCTTCGATCATCCCACCCATCCCCGGCTTCAGGAATTCCTTTCCAAGGTGCTGTAGAATATGGACAAACAATTTTTATTTGACCGGGTGGAGGCCAATGCCTCCACCATTATCCAGTTGAGCGATACCATTTGGGACTATGCCGAGCTATCCATGGAGGAATTCCGTTCTGCGGAGTATTACTGCGCCCTTTTGCAGCGCCACGGTTTCCGGGTGGAGCGGCAGCTTTGCGGCATCCCCACGGCTTTCTCCGGCTCTTTTGGCAGCGGGAGCCCCCGCATTGGCATCCTGGGGGAATACGATGCCCTGTCCGGCCTGGCGCAAGCGCCCGGCAGCACGGAGTGCCAATCCATCCCCGGCAACGGCAACGGCCAGGGGTGCGGCCATAATCTGCTGGGTGCAGCCTCTTTCGGTGCCGCTCTGGCCATCAAAGAGGCCATCCAGCGGGGAGAATTGAAAGGCACCGTGATCTTCTACGGTTGCCCCGGGGAAGAGGGGTGCGCCGGTAAGACTTTCATGGCACGGGACGGGCTGTTCCGTGACCTGGATGCTGCCTTGACCTGGCACCCCGGCGACTGCAACGAAATCAAGGTCGGTGCCAGTGCCGCCTGTATCCAGGTGGAGTACACCTTCCGGGGCATTGCTGCCCACGCTGCCAATAATCCGGATATGGGGCGCTCTGCGCTGGATGCGGCGGAGCTGATGCACGTGGGCATCCAGTTCCTCCGGGAGCATATGCCCCCCAACAGCAGCATCCATTATTCCATTACCGATGCCGGGGGAGTCTCCCCCAATGTGGTTCAGGCGGAGGCGAAGACCGTGGTCATGGTGCGGGGGGAAACCGTCCGCCAGGCCAAGGCGCTGCGCACCCGGCTGGAAAAAATCGCCCAGGGTGCGGCGCTGATGACGGAGACGGAATATTCCGCCCGGCAAATTGACGGTACCTCCTCCACCGTCCCCAATGAGACACTGGAGCGGGCGATGTACGAGAATATGAAATTGGTGCCCCTGCCGGAGTATACTCCTCAGGAGCGGGAATTTGCCCAGGCGCTCCACGATACCTACCCCATTACGCTGCCGGGCACCCTCACTGCAACGGATGCCGCTGTGCGCCGGTTCGTGCAGGAGCGGACGGAGAACGGGAAGCGGGGACTGAACGATTTTATCATGCCCTATGTCCCCTCCGCTCTCTATACCCCCGGCTCCACGGATGTGGGGGACGTGAGTTGGCTCACCCCCACCGCTCAGTTCACCACCGCCACCTGGGCGGGGGGCGCCCCTGGCCACTCCTGGCAAAATGTATCCATCGGCCGTACCTCCGTTGCCCACAAGGCCATGCTTCAGGCGGCAAAAATTCTGGCGGCCACCGCCGCCGATCTGATGACGGATCCTGAATTGCTGGCGCGCAGCCGCCGGGAATTCGATTCCGCCGCCGCTGAGGGGTACGATTGCCCCATCGACCATACCGTCACCTGGGGAGATGAATGACCCGCAAACGGATGTAAAAATGAAAAATGCATAAACATTCCCCGCAAAATTCAGGATGAATTTCCTGCCTTTTGCGGGGCTTTTTTGCTTTCTCTTGCCGAATGGATCAGAGCTTCCAGGGGATTTTCCCCCGTTACACTTCCCGATTCAGCACTTTGTAGACGAAGTCCATATCCAGCCCACCCCGGACGGCATCCGCCAGGCGGTCGTACTGTTCCTGCTTATAGCGTTCCGGGTCAAAGTGGGATAGATTGCCCATCGGGATGTCTTTCTTTTCAGCCAGGGCATGGACGATCGCCTGGGCGATGCCCTCCCCGTCAAAGATGCCGTGGAGATAGCTACCGTATACATTCCCGGCGCATTGGAGCACATCCGGGCAGGTGCTGCGCCCCATGTGGATTTCATACCCGGCATATGCCCTGCCGGAGAGGCAATGCAGCACCCCGGGGATTTGGCCGAAAGTGCCCCGGGTCTGGCGCTGGATTTTCTCACCGGAGAATACCGTGTCCATTTCCAGCAGCCCCAGCCCGTTGATTTCCGTCACCCCGGCGGCCTCCACCCCCTGCGGGTCGCGGATCGTCTTCCCAAGCATCTGATAGCCGCCGCAGATGCCGAAGATCACGCATCCCCGGGCGGATTGCTGGCAGATGGCAGCTTCCAGCCCACTTTGCCGCAACCAGAGCAGGTCGGCAATGGTGCTCTTGGTGCCGGGCAGAATGATCATGTCCGGCTGATGGAGCTGATCCGGCCGCTGCACATAGCGCACGGAGACGGAATCGAACCGTTCCAGGGGGGAAATATCCGTGAAATTGGAGATGCGGGGGAGCTTGATCACGGCAATATCGATTTCTTTGCGCGCGGAATCGGAATCAAACCGGGTGGAGAGGCTGTCCTCATCGTCGATATCCACATGGGTATAGGGAATCACCCCCGCTACGGGAACGCCGCAGATGCGTTCCAAAATGTCGATACCCGGCTGTAGAATTGATCGGTCACCCCGGAATTTGTTCACGATGGTGCCCTTGATGCGTTTCTTCTCCTGCTCTTCCAGCAGGGCGATGGTACCGTAGAGCTGGGCGAATACGCCGCCCCGGTCGATGTCCCCTACCAGCAGCACCGGTGCATCCACCAATTCCGCCAGTCCCATATTCACGATATCCGCATCTTTCAGGTTGATCTCCGCCGGGCTTCCCGCCCCCTCGATGACGATGATATCGTATTCTTCATCCAGCGACCGGTAAGCTTCCATCACATCGGGGATGAATTCCCGCTTCCGGCGGTAGTATTCCATTGCCCGCATATTGCCCAGTACCCGGCCATTGACGATAACCTGACTGCCTACGTCCGTGGTGGGTTTGAGCAAAATGGGATTCATCCGGGCATCCGGTTGAATCCCCGCCGCCTCCGCCTGAACCACCTGCGCCCGCCCCATCTCGGCGCCATTGGCGGTGATGAACGAATTCAGCGCCATATTCTGGCTCTTGAAAGGGGCGACCCGGTAACCATCCTGTTTGAAAATGCGGCACAGCCCCGCCGCCAGCAGGCTCTTGCCCGCATTGGACATGGTGCCCTGAATCATAATATTCTTAGCCATTGATGATTTCCTCCATTGCATTCAGCAGCGCCCGGTTCTGCTCCGGCAATTTCACCGCTACCCGATACCAGTTTTCCCATAATCCGGGGTAATTGGAGCAATCCCGGATTTGGATTCCCCGATTCAGCAGCGCTCCGTGCAGCGGCACCGGGGAATGGAACAGCAGGAAATTCGCCCCGGAGGGAATGCAGCGCATGCCCAGCGCCGTCATTTCTTCCGTCATCCGGCGGCGCTCCCCATCGATGAGGCTCCGAGCCTGTGCCAGATAATCCCCCTGCGCCAGAGCCGTGACTCCCGCCAGCTGCGCCGGGAGGGAGACGTTCCACGCCTGGGTATTGTGCCCCATGGCTTTCAGCACATCCCCATTGGCACACAGGCAGTAGCCCAACCGCAGACCCGGCATGGCATAGCTCTTGGTGAACGCTTTCAGGATAAAAAGATTCCGGTATTTATTCAGCAGCGCTTTTGCGCTGCGGGAATAATCCAATGTCAAATCCAGGAAACATTCGTCTAAAAATAGGAAAATCCCCTTTTTCTTGGAGATTTTTAGAATCTTCTTTAATAATTCCATTGGAATGATCTGCCCCGTGGGATTGTTGGGGGAGCAGAGCATCACCATTTCTCCCTGAAATTTTTCCAGTGTGGGAAGAAAATCCTCCGTCAGGGCGAAGTCCTCCTCCTCCCGGAGGAAGAAGCACTCGATTTGTGTCCCGTTAGCCCCCAAGGCATCCCGGTATTCCGAAAAGGACGGCATGGGCAGCAGCGCCCGCTTTGGCTTCACGGCGGCGCAAAGGGAATAGATCAGTTCCGCCGCACCGTTGCCGCAGAGCACCCAGTCGGGGTTCACCCCCTCGTGGCGGGCGATCGCCTCCACGAGGCGGCGGCAATGGGGGTCAGGGTACTGCCCCAGCAGGGGGATCGACTGGCGGACGGCCTCCACCACTGCCTCCGGCGTGCCAAGGGGGTTGATATTGGCGGAAAAATCCAGTTCCACCGGATGGGAATAAACTTCACCCCCGTGGGGGTTCTTCGTGTGATAGAGCATTTTGATTCACCATTTTGAATTTTGTATTGAGTACCTGTAAGGGAGCCTTTTTCTTGCACCGCTGATACGTGCCCCGAACTGCGGGAGGCGAAACGCCTCCCCTACGGTCACAATTTTGGTGCAACCTAAATGAACGTCCGTAGGGGACGGGTTTCCCGTCCCTATGGTACGTACTCCAAACCATGGGAGGCGAAACGCCTCCCTTACGGTCACGACCGCTGGTACAGCCTAAAATCACGAATGTAGGGGACGGGTTTCCCGTCCCTCTTACACACGCTACGCCCTTTTCGTAGAGACACCCGTCCCGGGGTGTCTCTACGGACTTTTTCCACACCTGAAAGGGCATACCAATCAAATTCCACCGTGAATAGCCATTGCGATGGCGGCGCAGAGCGCCAGCATCAGCCCCGTTGTAGCGTACATCAGCCGACAGCTGGCTGGGATATCCTCTGGCTGGATGGAGCGCAGGGGGTCACCGATGAATTCTTTCTTATGCAGAACCCCGTGATAGCTGGCATCCCCCGCCAGCTGCAATCCCAGCAGCCCGGCGCAGACGGATTCGGTTTGTGCAGAATTGGGGCTGGCGTGGCGGTAACGATCCCGGCGGAAGATCCGCCATCCGTTTTTTACATCCAATCCCAATATCCCGCCCCCCAGCAGCATCAGTAGGGCGCTCAGCCGGGCGGGGAGAAAATTAAAAAGATCGTCCATCTTCGCCGGGATAAATCCCAGGTGGGTATAGGGCGGCTCCACATAGCCCAGCATGGAGTCCATGGTGTTCACCGCTTTGTACGCAAATCCCAAGGGCGCTCCCCCCAGGGCGATGAACAGCAGCGGGGCGATCACCCCGTCGGAGGCATTCTCCGCCACGGTTTCTACGGCGGCTTTGGCCACCCCCTGGGCACTGAGCTCGGCGGTATCCCGCCCCACGATCATGGAGACGGCCTGCCGGGCATCGGCCAATGTGCCTTTCTTTAGAGCACGGTAGACTTTCATGCTTTCGTCACGCAAGGAGCGGGGGGCGATGATCTGCCAGCACATGATGCTCTGCACCCCCAGCGCCAGCCAGGGGGAAATCCATTCGCAAATCCGCAGAATGCCCAAGGGGACCAGGAAACTCACCGCCACCGTCAGCACCCAGACCATTCCCCCTGCCGCCCGCTCCCAGCGGGGCGTGGACGGGAAAAGGCGGCGAAAAATGCGCTCCAAAAGGGAGATCCATTTCCCGATGAGCACCACCGGATGGGGCAGCCCATGGGGATCCCCCAGAAAACAGTCGATGACAAAGCCAAGTACCATGGCAATCAAAATAGAATTCAAAGGATATCCTCCTGAATATGGAATGAATAATATCATCGCCGTAGGGACACCCCTCCCGGGGTGTCCGCTGAGCGGGGTAACGGTTATTGCAGACAAAAGGGAGGGGAGTGGGCAACTCCCCTCCGGAGGAAATCACGCAGTTCGCTCCCTGGAGGGCAATCCACTTTCACGGCAAGGGGGAGCCGAAGCGGCACCGGAGAGCAAAAAACTGCGGCGATCCATCGAATCGCCGCAGCCGGTTTTCTGCGCCAAAAGCAGCCTGCCCCCATACTTGCAGGGGCACAGCGCACAACTCGCCTTAGCAGTTATCCTGACTTTGCGCATCGTCAGCTGCCGCACCGCCTTCTCAGGAAGATTCTTCCCAATGACCGGCTTTCGCCATGTGCGGCCGCCTCCACGCTTACAGTGGCGGTACCGTTCGGGATTTTCACCCGATTCCCTATTCTCTCCCGTGACCCAGAGGCGGGTAAGGGGAGCACTAAGACAGCTATTTACTTTCATGATAACAATAGCATAATTCCCATTCCTTGTCAATCAGAAATCCGGGATAAAATCCGTCTCCGCCGCCCCGGCCTCCTGGGTGAAACCCTGCAAATCATTCAGATACATCCAGCTGAGAACCGCATCGTATTCCTCATCTGTGATCCGCCGGTCATAGGGGGCGGGGAGGTTCCCCATGGGGGTATATTGCCGCATCAAACTCACCAGAACTTCCCCGGGACGGAAATTCTCACCGATCCAGTCCAGAACTTTCAGGGAATTTTCCACCTGTCCCGGCAGGATCAGATGGCGAATGATCACTCCACGGGTGAGTTTCTCCCCCTGCCACGTAGGCTTACCTACCTGGCGCACCATCTCCCGGATGGCGGCGGTGGCGCACTGCCAATAGTAAGGGGCGGCGGACAGGCTCAACGCCAATTTGGGGTCAGCGTATTTAAGGTCAGGTAAATAAATATCCACTTTCCCCTCCAACGCCCGGATGGTCTCCACTCGCTCGAACCCGCCGCAGTTATAAACCACCGGAACGGGCAATTTTTCTTCCAGTGCGTCCATGACCGTTGGCAGATACTGGGTTGGGGTGATGAGATCGATATTCTCCGCCCCCTGGGCGATCAAATCCAGCATCATTTTTCGCAATCCGTGGCCGTCCACGGCCTCCCCGGTGGGGGCGGCGCTGATGGGGGCATTCTGGCAGTAGCGGCATTTGAGGGTGCAACCCCCGAAGAAAATGGCGCCGCTGCCGCCACTGCCGGCGAGAGCCGGTTCCTCCCACCGGTGGATCATGGTTTTGGCTACCAGGGCGGTTGCTGGGCAACCGCAGAAGCCGGTCTGCCCGGCGGCACGGTTCACGCCGCATTCCCTGGGGCATAGATGGCAATTTGTATAGTCCATAGGCGCTCCTCCTGTTTCCTGTATGATAGCAGTTTTTTGCCCATTTCTCAACCCTCCGCTTTACGTTGAAAGAAAATTATGTTATGATAGTGGAAAATTTGAGGAGCTGATGGACAAATGGAGATTCGCCGTGCCTGCCGGGAGGATATCCCCGGAATGGAGAAATTGCTATTGCAAGTGGGGGAAGTGCATCACGTCCTCCGGCCGGATATTTTCCGTAGCCACCCATTGAAATATACGGCTCAGGAGCTGGAAGCCCTCCTGCCCGACCCTGCCCGCCCCATCTTTGTGGCGGTGGAGGGCGGAGATGTACTGGGCTACGCTTTCTGCATCCACCGGGACTATGACGGTAGCGGGGTATTTACTCCCCGGAAAGAAATTTACATCGACGATGTCTGCGTGGACGAAAGCGCCCGGGGGCAGGGCATCGCCACGGTGCTGGTGGAGCGGGTGTACGCCTACGCCCGGGAGCAGGAATGCCAGTTCGTCACGCTGAATGTTTGGAACGGGAATACCGGTGCCCAGCGATTCTATGAGCACATGGGCATGAAATGCCGGAATACTTATATGGAGATCAAATTATAATGCTGGAAAAGAATCAGGTTTACGAAGCCCTTGTTACCGACTATACCGCCGAGGGTCAGGGCGTTGCCCATATCGACGGCATCGCCGTATTTATCCCCAATGCCATCGCCGGGGAGCGGGTAAAAGTGCGCATTGAACTGGTGCGCAAGACCTGGGCAGCGGGGAAAATGGTGGAAATTCTGGAAAAATCCCCCCATCGGGTGAACCGGGACTGCCCCGTGGCAAAGCTTTGCGGCGGGTGCGACTTCTGGCACATGGATTATGCCGAAGAGACCCGGCTGAAAGCCCAGCGGGTGACCGACTGCCTGAACCGCCTGGCGGGGGAGAATCTGGAGCGGGTGCCCATCCTGGCCGCCCCCACCTGCCGGGGCTACCGGAACAAAGCCCAGTACCCCGTCTCCAGCAAGCGGGGCAGAGCCTTCGCCGGATTCTTCCGGGCGGGCACTCATGAGGTGGTGGAGAATCAGCGCTGCCTGATCCTGCCGGAGCAGACCGACCGGGTGAAGGGAATCGTCATTGACCACGTGAACCGTTACCGTATCTCTACTTATGACGAGATTGCCCACCGGGGGCTCCTGCGCCATATCTATGTCCGCCGGGGTGCCGTCAGTGGCCAGATTCTGGTGTGCCTGGTGATCAATGGGCGGCAGCTGCCCCATGCAGCGGAGCTGGCGGAGGGACTGAAAAAGGTGCCGGGATTTACCACTCTGGTGCTCAGCGTGAACACGAAGAAAAGCAACGCCGTCCTTGGTGACGAATTTATTACGGTGTATGGTGCCGGGTATATTGAGGATACCCTCTGCGGATTGAATTTCCGCCTGTCCCCCCGGTCGTTCTATCAGGTGAATCACCATCAGGCGCAGCGCCTGTACGAAACCGCCATCTCCCTGGCGGAGATCACGAAGGACGATCTGGTGCTGGATCTATATTGCGGCGTTGGCACCATCACCCTGGCCATGGCCGCCTCCGCCGGGCGGGTGCTGGGCGTGGAAGTCATCCCTCAGGCGGTGGAGGATGCCCGGGACAATGCCCGGCGCAACGGAATCAAGAATGCGGAATTCTTCTGCGCCGATGCTGGCCAGGCCGCCCTGGCGCTGGAGCAGCAGGGCATCCATCCGGACGTGATCACCGTCGATCCCCCCCGCAAGGGGCTCAGCCCCGATGCGGTCCAGGCCATCGCCCGGATGAACCCCCGGCGGCTGGTATATGTCAGCTGTGACCCGGCCACGCTGGCCCGGGACGTGGCGCTGCTGAAAGAGCAGGGCTTCACCCTCCAATCGGCTATCGCCGCCGACCTTTTCCCAAGATGCAGCCATGTGGAGACGGTATGTTTATTGTCCAAACTTCAAAATCGGCAGCATATTGAGATAGAAC
>CAZTYB010000024.1:0-24406 GCA_964617595.1 uncultured Oscillospiraceae bacterium
AATGGTGGCCGGCACCTTGTGCAGCTCCGTGGTAGCCAGAATGAACAGCAGATGCTCCGGCGGTTCCTCAATAATCTTCAGCAGTGCATTGAATGCTGAAAGGGAGAGCATATGAACTTCGTCAATAATATATACCCGTTTTTTCACCTGGGCGGGGGAATAAACCGCATCATCCCGCAGATCACGGATATTATCCACGCCATTATTGGATGCGGCATCGATCTCCAGCACATCCATACAGGTGCCGTCGTCGATGGCCTTGCAGGCATCGCAACGGTTGCAGGGATTGCCGTTGTCAGGATGCAGGCAGTTGACCGCCTTGGCCAAAATCTTGGCGCAGGAAGTCTTGCCAGTACCCCGGGAGCCGGTAAAAAGATAGGCATGGCTCATTCTGCCGGTGATCAGCTGACTTTTCAGCGTTTGGGTCACCGCCATCTGGCCGGACACATCATCAAAGGTCTGGGGACGGTATTTTCGATACAATGCCTGGTAAGCTTCCAGGGTAATTCCCCCTTTCACAAAACATACCGGCTCATAACAAGATCGCACACCCACATTTGAACAGGCAACATACCCAGAGCCGTACAGAAAGCTCAAAATCGGCAATCCCGCGGCACACGAGAAGATCCGCTTAATGCTGCTTGGTTCCCCACCTGACATGGTTCACGGGATCCCATTGCGCAAGACCGATCTCTCAACACCTCTTACACGGTTCGGATGGCACATTTCACCTGGCCGGGTGTGGGAATTCATCCCTGCTGTAGCGGATTGCAGGTAGAGGGCACCGCTAACTCCCCGACTAGTGCGACCTTGTTATAAGCCGGTAGCCAAAACAAGGTAAAATATTCTGCTTTAGGGAACCTTAGCCCAGCTTGGATTCCACGAAATCGGCCAACTCCTGGAAAGTGGTGATCTTCTGATCCTCCATATCCAGTTCAACGCCCAGCTCGCTTTCCAAATCCATGATCATCTCCACAATATCCAGAGAATCGATCCCAAGGCTTTCGAAAGTGCTGTCGGGGCTAATTTCAGAGGCATCGATTTCCAGCTGCTTGGCAGCGTACTTCACAAGTTTTTCGTACATTCTATCTTTCCCTCCAAATATTCTGTGTAGAACATTTCCGTAATATTCTAGTACAGTTTCCCACTTTTGTCAATGCCTGATTTTTTTGATTCCAGAATTGGCAAAAAAGGACTCAATTCTTCCAATTCAGCATTTCTTCAGCGCTTTTCAGGGTGGTTTCCGTGATATTTGCGCCGCCAATGATCCGGGCAAGCTCCCGCTTCCGCCCCTCGATATCCAGCGGGGTCACAGCGGTATAGGTTCGGCCGTCCCGCTCCGATTTGGAGATGAGCATATGGTTATCGGCCAATGCCGCCATCTGGGGCAGGTGGGTAACGCAGAGTACCTGCTTATGGGCGGACAGTTTGCGTAGTTTCTCCGCCACTTTCTGTGCCGCCCGTCCGGAGACACCGGTATCCACCTCGTCAAAAATCAGGGTGGCGATTTGGTCTTTTTCTGCCAACACATTTTTCATGGACAGCATAATCCGTGCCAATTCACCGCCGGAGGCAACCTTGCTCAAGGGTTTCGGCGCTTCGCCGGCATTGGCGGACATGAAGAAAGCAACGCTGTCCGCACCACCCGGCAGCAGTTCCTGCTGGGTAAATTCGCACCGGAACTGCACCCGAGGCATATCCAAATCATGCAGCTCCTGCAAAATGCACCGGGACATGATCTCGCCATTATCCATGCGGTTCTTCCGCAGCGCTTTTGCAGCTTCCCAGGCATCATTTTCCGCCTTTTGCAGCTTCTTTTTCAGGCGCTCCAGGTGATCATCGGCGAATTCGATATCATCCAGTTCCTTTCTGGCTCCCGCAAGATAATCCAGGATCTGCTGACAGTCGGTTCCATATTTTTTTCGCAGGCGGTAGATCACATCCAGCCGGGATTCGATTTGCTCCAGCTCATCGGCTGAGAAGTTCAAATCATCCCGGGCATCCCGAGCCTCCTCCGCCACATCCCGCACCTGGTACATGAGGTCAGTCACCCGCTCATGGAGGGATGCATACTGGTCGCTGAACCTGGCCAGCCGCCCCAGAGCATACTCCGCCTGGGCAAGGAGCCCGGATGCACCATCCGACTCTTCACCGCCGTAGAGGGCTTCCACTGCCTCGTCCATTCCGCTGGAGAGTCGCTCCGCATTTTGCAGCAGCTTGCGCCGCTCTTCCAGCCGCTCGTCCTCCCCGGGTTCCAGCTCCGCTTTTTCGATCTCGGCGATTTGATATTTCAGCGTTTCCATGCGGCGAAGTTTTTCACTTTCGTCCATGGTCATATTCTGGATTTCACAGCGCAGTGCCGCAACCCGATCATACTTTTCCCGGTATGCAGTCCGCAAATCCTGGTTGGAGGAGAAATCGTCCAGAAACGCCAGGTGATTCTCTTCATCGAACAAGGATGCCGAATCGTGCTGGCCATGGATATTGATCAGCTGGATCCCCAGCCTGCGGAGCATAGACACGGAAACAGCAGTGCCATTTACCCGGCAGACATTCTTCCCGTCCAGGAAAATATCCCGCTGGATCACCGTCTCTTCATCATAAGGGACACTGTTCTCCGAAAACCAGGGAAATTCCGGCACCCGGTCGAATACAGCACGGACGGAAGCCTTGTTTGCCCCGGTGCGGATCATGTCCCGGTAGGCACGCTCCCCCAGGATGGCGGAAATGGCATCGATAACAATGGATTTACCTGCACCGGTCTCACCGGTGAGCACATTGAAGCCGGAATCAAAGGAGATATCCGCACTTTCGATCACTGCGATATTCTCAATGTGCAATAGATTTAGCAAGGAAATTTCCCCCTGTTCATTTGATCAGGCCGCGGATCTCCCCAACGAATGCCGCTGCGGAATTGGCATCACGCATAATGGCGATCACGGTATCGTCCCCGGCCAATGTGCCCAGCACCACGCTACGGCTCATGGCATCCAATGCGGATGCCGCCGCATTGGCAAGCCCGGGCAGGGTATGAATCACGATGATGTTCTGGGCATAATCAAAACTGGTGACGCACTCCCGGAAGATGGTATTCAGCCGGGTGCTAAACGTAGCGGGCACCTCTCTGGAAGCGGTGGTATAGTGGTAAGTGCCCAAATTCGTTAGCTCCTTGATAATGCGCAGTTGCTTAATGTCTCTGGAAATGGTTGCCTGGGTACTGGCAAAGCCAGCCTGACGGAGCGCCTGCAAGAGCTGCTCCTGGGTTTCAATATCCTGGTTTGAAATGATTTCCATGATTTTTGCCTGACGATTGGACTTCACACCCATGCCACTGCCTCCTTAACCTTTTCGAAATTTATTGTTGACGACGTCATAAAAACTGCGGTCTTTCAATCGAACCAACCGAGTTTCCAATTTGGATTTTCTGATCGTAACCTGATCGCCCATATTCAGCCGGAGGGATTTGCCCCCGTCTACCGACAAAAATGCATTCCGCCGGGATTGATTGGTCAGCTCCACATTGATCACCCGCTGGCCGGATGCCACAATGCAGCGGCTGGCCACGTCATGGGAGCAGATGGGCGTGATGATGATGCTTTCCGCCTCCGGCTCCACGATGGGGCCACCTGCGGAAAGACTATAGGCCGTTGAACCGGTGGGCGTGGAGATAATCACGCCATCCCCGCCGCACTCCATTGCCTGAACCCCATCGCATTTCACAGCCAGATGAACGATTCGGGCAATCGCACCTTTGGTGATGACCGCATCGTTCAGGCAAATATCGTGGAAAATGATCTCCCGCTCCCGCTGAACGGTCACGTCCAGCATCATGCGGCTATCGATCCGGTATTTTCCCGTGGCCAGAAGTTTCAATTTATCCAGCTCGGTGCTCTCCAGCTCCGCCATGAAGCCCATGGTTCCGATATTCACGCCCAGCAGAGGCAGCCCCCGCCTTGTGGCGGTTTTCGCCATATGGAGAATGGTGCCGTCACCACCGAAGCAGATGACCAGGTCTGCATTTCCCAGCTCCCGATCCAGGCGATGGAACCGGATATCCCTCGGCAGCTCATAACTGCGCTCCACCTCGAAGGGAAGGCACGCTTTCACCTGGAATCCGGCTTCCCTCAGGATCTGCATTGCACTGCGCAGCGTTTGAAAATTTTTGTCCCGATAGGGATTGGGGGTAAGAATCAGATTCTTCATACATCCGCTCCTTTATCCAGGGTCTGATGCGCCTGAGCTACCACTTCAGCGGGGTTCGGGCAATTCTCCTGCCTGTCTGCCAGAGTCAGATGCGCCAGGAATTCAATATTCCCCTCCGGCCCTTTCACCGGGGAAAAGGTCAGACCAAGGATGCGGAAAGACTGCTCATGGGCAAGAGAAATGAACTGTTCCAGAACCTCCAAATGGGTTTGGGGGTCACGGACAACGCCCTTTTTGCCAACCTTTTCTTTCCCCGCCTCGAACTGGGGCTTGATCAGGCAGAGCACCTGCCCGGTGGGTTTCAGCAGTGCCTTGATGGCGGGAAGAACGATTTTCAGTGAGATAAAACTCACATCCACCACGGACAGATCCAGCGGTTCCCCCAGCTGTTCCGGGGTGACATAGCGAATATTGGTGCGCTCCATTACCACTACTCTGGGGTCGGAGCGGATTTTCCAGTCCAATTGTCCATAGCCCACGTCGATAGCAAAGACTTTCTTTGCACCCTGCTGGAGCAGACAATCGGTAAATCCGCCGGTAGAAGCGCCGGAATCGGAGCAAACATAATCGGTGGGCTTCACGCCAAAATCCCGGAGCGCTTTCTCCAATTTCAGGCCGCCACGACTGACATAGGGGCAAGTCGCCCCCCGCACCTCGATTTGAGCCGACTCTTCATAGGAGATGCCGGGCTTGTCCGCTTTCTGCCCATCCACATAGACCAAACCGCTCATGATAATGGCCTGTGCTTTGCTGCGGGTCTGGGCATAGCCCAGGTCGGTAAGCAGCACATCCAGCCGCTTTTTATTTTTCATTTCCCAGCACCCCGCTTACAAATTCTGCAATGGAATCGGCATCCAGACCGCAATGGGCATAAAGCCGCTGCTGCGCCCCATGGGGAACAAAGTCCTCACCCAAATCGATGCCGCTAACCAGGCACTCCGGGCAAAGCTGATGCAGCTGCCAGCCAAGTGGCTGCTTGATCCCGGAATTGGCCGCCGCTTCCTCAATGATGACCACCTGGCGATTAGCAGACATAGCCGAAAGGATATCCGCAACCGGGAAAATGGACAGTTCCATCAACCGCAGGACAGTACAATGTACCCCCCGCTTTTCCAATTTCTCCGCCGCTTCCAGCACGGAATTGATCATCGTGCCATAGGTGATCAGGGTGATATCCCCCCCGGTTCGATGCACACATAACTGCTTTGCCTCATCCCAGGCGGAACGGGTATAAGCCCCCTGGGCACCACGGGGGTAGCGGATCGCCACCGGCCCATTGTAATCCCGGATTGCCCAGGTGAGCATCTGCTGTTGTTCCGCCATGCTGGCCGGTGCCAGAATGCGCATACCCGGAATCTGACGGAGGAAGCCAACATCGAATACACCGTGATGGGTCGGCCCATCGTCCCCTACCAGACCCGCGCGGTCAACGGCCAGCACCACATGAAGATGCAACATCGCCACATCCTGCATCAGCTGGTCATAGCTGCGCTGGAGGAAAGTGGAATAGATCGCCACAACGGGAACCATCCCCTGCTTCGCAAGGCCACCCGCCATGGAAACGGCGTGCTCCTCCGCAATGCCTACGTCGAACAGCCGCTCCGGGAATCGGCTCATAAATTTCAGCAGTCCCGTGCCGCCGGGCATAGCGGCGGTGATTGCGCAGATTTTCGAATTTTCTTCGGCCAGCGCAACCAGCGTATCTCCAAAAGAATCGGAGAAAGTGGGTACCTTGGCTGCAATTTTCTTCCCGGTGGTCGGGTCGAATTTGCTGATGCCATGGAATTTGGCGGGGTCTTCCTCCGCCGGGGCATAGCCCTTCCCCTTCTTGGTGACCACGTGCACCAGCGCGGGCTCCTGCAAATCCCGCGCGGCGCGCAGGACGGAGATCAGGTCGCCCAAATCGTGCCCATCCACGGGGCCGAAATATTTGAAGCCCATATTCTCGAATATCGTGGTTTGCAGCAGGAAATGCTTGATGCGGTTCTTCGCCCGGCTGGAGAAGAGGTAGACCTGCTTCCCTCCTGGAATATTATAAAGCGTGCTGCGATACCAACGCTTCACGCCCAGGTACTTTTCACTGCTGCGCAATTTGGAAAAATGGTGGGATATACCGCCGACATTTTTCCCAATGGACATTTCATTATCGTTCAGGACAACAACGATAGGCTCCTTGCTGTCGGCCGCATCATTCAGCCCCTCATAGGCCATGCCGCCGGTCGTTGCGCCGTCACCGATGAGAGCAACCACCTGGTAGGGCTGGTGCTGCAATGTCCGGGCTCGCGCCATACCAAGGGCAATGGAGACGGAACTGGAAGCATGCCCCGCAACAAAAGAATCGGTGACGCTTTCGCTCGGCTTCGGAAAGCCGGACATGCCGCCAAACTGGCGCAGGGTTGGGAATTGCTCCCGTCTTCCGGTGAGCAGCTTGTGGACATAGGACTGATGCCCCACATCGAATACCAGCCGGTCAATCCGGGTATCATAAACCGTTTCCAGCGCCACCGTCAGCTCCACAACGCCAAGGTTGCCCGCCAGATGGCCACCGGTCTGGGAAACATTTTCAATCAAAAAATTCCGAATTTCTTCGCAAAGCTGAACTTGCTCCACCTGGGTGAGGGCAAGAAGATCTTCGTGACAATTTATATTCGGCAAAATCTCCACAAAAGAACACTACCTATCTATCTTTTTTTCGAAAGAGGCGCATAATGCGCCGACACCCGCCAATGGTTCTGCCCACAAAATGGACGATCTGGGTGCAGGAATTGATGGCGTAGGTCTTACCGATGGCTTTTCCGCCCACGGTGATTGCCGCGACAAACGCCGATAATACCAGCGAAACCAGGCCGGAACCGGAAAAATCCCCGCCGGAAATCACCTTGGCCGCAATAGCAGCAGAAGCGGAACCGGAAATAACGCCGCAGATATCCCCGATCACATCATTGCAAATGGAGCCGACGCGCTCTGCATTACGCAGGAGCCGGATCGCCTCCTGCGCACCGGGAACCTTGCGCGCAGCCATGGAATGAAAGGGGCGCTCATCCGCCGAAGTGACGGCAACACCCACCACATCGAACAGGATACCAACCAGCATGATCGCAAAAAGAATGACGAATGCTGCAACCATGCCACTGTGCGCCAGCAATTCCTCAGAAAGGAAACTGATGGCGCCGGATACAAAAAGAGTAATAACAAAAATCGTTACTACCCACCGAATTGTTTTCTTGCTCATGCGATGCAAACAGCGGCAATCCGCTGAAAACTCCCAATTTAAAGAATGAATGGCGGCAGCAAGCGGGATAAATCTTACGGCTTAGGTCGGGTTGGATTTCCCCAGCGGGAACCTGCCGTTGCCGCGCAGGCCGTTTCCATTTGATCCCACCGCCCGGGCGTTGCCAACCCGGATACCCGATTGCCACTTAGTCCGTACCGCAATCCCCCGCCTGCCCAATTACGACAGTCTAGGTGTTTTCCACAGCAATGTATGCCATAGTCTTAGCCTCTTTTGCAAGCATGGTTTCCAGAGGCGATTTCAGCGACTGTTCTGGCCAGCAACACTCAGCTGCATGATCCTCTTTCCCCACATGTTCACTCAAGGCAGGCTACGCTGCACGCAGCACACGATTCTGCGCACTGCCTTGCAGGTTCCCATCCTGGCTCGTATGCGATCGGGGTTTGCAAACAGGGACCGCTCCGTCGTCACACAATACCAGGTCTCCACGGAAACCGGGTCGTATGCCCCATGCCATTGGGACGCGCCCGGGATCCTTAACCCCCAGCATCCACCCCAAACTGGGCGTAAAAAGCAGACACCAGGGACTTCATCGATGTGCCCTTCAAAGGATTTTTAGGCCCTTCCTGGAAGATAGCCACATTGACTAGAATACTGCGCCGTCATCTTGTATGCTACCACATTATTGGCGAATATACAAGTATTTTTTCATTCTATGCTTTATTTTTGTGCAATTTTCAGCGGTTCCTCAGGAACCAGTCATCAATAATGTCCTGATGGGTAACGGCAATGGGGAGCAAACTCACTTCCTCCGGCGCAAAAAAGCGAAGTTCCTTCGATTCGGCGCTCATGCAAAGTTCCGGCTCATCTGGTAGCTCCAGCGCGTAAACCGCGATCACCATCCGCCACACGCTCCCATCCCGGAAGGCCGCAATGCGCCCCGGATCGCCATAAACCTGCAACTTTTTCAGTTGATCGCCCCGGACGCGGAGCCCAAGCTCCTCGTAAATTTCGCGGATCATCCCCTGGAGCGTACTCTCGGATCTCTTCACGCCGCCGCCAATCAGCCCCCAGGCATCGTTATCCCTCCTGCGCTCCAGCAGGAGCTTCCCCTTACAGGTTATGATCGCATTTGCCCCAAGATGGGCTGGCTGCGTGGTCTTGGGCGCATTGGCCGGGTCTCCGCGGTAAAAGGTCACAATTGGCATAGGCTCATCTCCTTGTATTTTATTATACCCCAACGGCAGGTCAGAAGCAATGGATATTTCCATTTTTCGTGAATAAAGCATATGATTTTTGCTTTCTTCCCCAGCACACTTCGGGATAGTCATTGACATTTATCGCGAATTTACGTATCATAGTTCCATATAAGATTTAGGGAGAACCCCTGAAAGGATATCTGTAAAAATGAAAGCATTAACATACATAGGCCATGGGAAATTTGCCTTTCTGGATAAGCCGAAGCCGCAGATTATCAATCCACGCGATGCAGTCGTCCGCGTAACGCTGGGGAGCATTTGCACCAGTGATTTGCATATCAAGCATGGCTCTGTGCCCAGAGCCGTACCCGGTATCACCGTTGGGCATGAGATGGTTGGCATTGTGGAGCAGGTCGGCACAGACGTAAAAAACGTCAAGCCCGGAGATCGGGTAACGGTGAACGTGGAGACATTCTGCGGCGAATGCTACTTCTGCAAGCATGGGTTCGTGAATAACTGCACGGACAAAAACGGCGGTTGGGCACTGGGATGCCGCATTGACGGCGGACAGGCTGAGTTCGTCCGTGTGCCTTACGCTGACCAGGGACTGAATAAAATTCCCGAAAGTGTGAGCGATGAACAGGCGCTATTCGTTGGAGATGTTCTGGCAACCGGATTCTGGGCAGCGCGCATCTCCGAAATCAAGCATGAAGACACCGTCCTCATCATCGGCGCAGGGCCAACAGGTATCTGCACGCTGCTGTGTGTGATGCTGAAAAAGCCGAAACGCATCATCGTCTGCGAAAAAGATCCGGCAAGAGCGCAGTTCGTCCGGGAGCAATATCCAGAAGTATTGCTCTGCCACCCGGAAAGCTGCGAAGAATTTGTCCTCGCAAATTCCGATCACGGCGGCGCGGATGTCGTGCTGGAAGTTGCCGGAACAAAGGACAGTTTCCAGCTTGCCTGGAAATGCGCCAGGCCGAACGCCATCGTGACTGTGGTTGCTCTCTATGATGAGGCGCAAATCCTGCCATTGCCCAATATGTACGGCAAAAATCTGACCTTCAAAACCGGTGGAGTGGACGGTTGCGACTGCGCAGAGATCCTGCGCCTGATTGAAGAGGGCAAGATCGATACCACACCGCTGATCACCCACAGATTCCGTCTTGCAGATATCGAAGAAGCATACCGCATCTTTGAGAACCGTCTGGATGGCGTGATTAAGATCGCAATTACAGAGTGAAAGCAATTATTTTTCTACCACAAGAATAACGCACAGGAAAGGAAATTGTCATGAACAATATCGAACGCAGAGACAAAGAAATGGCATATATTGCCGATGCAGAAGTATTTGAAGAGATGAAAAAATGCCGCCGACTTCTCCAGCGGTTGAATACCGCCGATTGGACGGATGGCGCAGCACTTTCGTCCATTGTCAAGGAGCTTTTTGGAAAGTCGGAAAATGCATTTGTCTCCCCCCCATTCATGTGCGACTACGGCTCACATATTGAAGTCGGCAAAAACTTTTCTGCCAATTATAATTGCACGATTTTGGACGTGGCAAAGGTGAAATTTGGTGATAACTGTCTGCTCGGCCCGAATATTGCCATTTATACAGCAGGGCATCCTGTCTACCCCACAACAAGAAACTCTGCTTACGAATACGGCAAAGAAATCACTGTCGGTGACAATGTATGGATCGGTGGAAGTACGACCATATGTCCAGGGGTGCACATTGGAAGTAACGTTGTGATCGGTGCAGGAAGCGTTGTTACAAAGGACATTCCCGATTGGTGCATCGCCGCAGGGAACCCTTGCAGGGTAATCAGAACAATTACAGAAGCAGATAAGAAAAAACTCTTCAAAAATGAAGAAATTGACGAGGAGGCTTGGGAAAACATCGTCAAAATGGGATTTTCGGAAAATGCCGAATTCAAAGGTTGAATTTTCCCGTCGGTCGTAGTATAATTCTCGGGAATAATGTACACATGGCATGATACATTCAAAGAACCAACAAGGAGGAAATCCACAATGATTGCCTGGAATAATTTAGATACCCTGGCTTCCTACCAGAAATTGCAGGAAGCAAGACGGGTCGATCTGCCTAATGCGATGTCCGGAGAAAACGGCGCTCAGCGTGTTCGCAGCTACTCCGCTCCCATGGGTGCCGACATGACATTCAACTACGGCGCTCGTCCGGTAGACGACGGCATTCTGGCCACCCTGGCCGAATTCGCCAAAGAAGCACAGCTGACCGAGAAATTTGCCGCCCTGTATAATGGTGAAATCATCAACACCGGCGAAAAGCGCCGGGTACTGCATCACCTGTGCCGTGGCCAGCTGGGCGGCGACGTGAATGCCGACGGGGTCAACAAGCGGGAATTCTACCTGAGCCAGCAGCAAAAAATCGCCGAATTTGCCAACAAAGTGCACTCCGGTGAGATTGCCAACGCCGCCGGTGAAAAATTCACCACCGTCTGCCAAATCGGCATTGGCGGCTCCGACTTGGGCCCCCGTGCCATTTACCTGGCACTGGAAAATTGGGCAAAGGTTAACGGCTGTCTGAAGATGAAGGCCGCTTTCATCTCCAATGTTGACCCGGATGATGCCGCCGGTGTGCTGAGCAATCTCGACCTGGCGCACTCCCTGTTCATTCTGGTTTCCAAATCCGGCACCACGCTGGAGACTCTGACCAACGAATCTTTCGTAAAGGATGCCCTGGTAAAGGCCGGTCTGAACCCCTCCAAGCACATGATCGCCGTCACCAGCGAAACCTCCCCCCTGGCCAAGAGCAGCGACTATCTCACCGCTTTCTTTATGGATGACTATATCGGCGGGCGCTACTCCTCCTCTTCCGGTGTGGGCGGGGCAGTGCTGTCCCTGGCCTTTGGCTCGGAGGTATTCGCCGAATTCCTGGCCGGTGCAGCAGAAGCGGACAAGCTGGCAACCAACGAAGATCTGCTCCGCAACCCCGCCATGCTGGATGCATTGATCGGTGTCTACGAGCGCAATGTCCTGGGCTACCCTAGCACCGCCGTCCTCCCCTATTCCCAGGCACTGAGCCGTTTCCCCGCCCATTTGCAGCAGCTGGACATGGAATCCAACGGCAAGTCCGTCAACCGTTTTGGGGAACCGGTATCTTACGTCACTGGCCCCGTGATCTTCGGCGAACCCGGCACCAATGGTCAGCACTCTTTCTATCAGCTGCTGCACCAGGGCACGGACATTATCCCGCTGCAATTTGTCGGCTTCCTGGAGAGTCAGATGGGCACGGATGTGGTCATCCAGGGCAGCACCAGCCAGCAGAAACTCTGCGCCAATGTGGCCGCTCAGATCGTCGCCTTTGCCTGCGGCAAGGATGACGAGAACCTGAACAAGAAGTTCCACGGCGGCCGTCCCTCCAGCATCATCATCGGCAAGAAGCTGACCCCCAAAGCGGTAGGCGCTCTGCTTGCCCATTTCGAGAACAAGGTCATGTTCCAGGGCTTTGCATGGAACGTGAACTCTTTCGATCAGGAGGGTGTGCAGCTGGGTAAAGTTCTGGCTAAGAAAGTTCTCTCCCACGATACTGACGGCGCATTGAAAGTATATAGCGATCTGCTGAATATCTGATCCTTATAAGAAATATTTGACCTGGGCAGAAGCGAACTGCCCAGGTCATTTTTTGATTTTACAGCTTATAGATCCAGCCCATGTAGTCTTCCACGACACCGGTCTGCATCCCGTACAGATTGTCGTAGAGCTTCTGGGCAATGGGGCCAACTTTCGTATCCCCCACTTCCACATCCTGTCCTTTCACGCAGAGCCAGCCGATGGGAGAGATTACAGCGGCGGTACCGGAAGCGAACACCTCTTGCAGCGTTCCTTTGCGGGAAGCTTCCACGATTTCATCAATGGACAACCGCCGCTCGGATACCTTTACCCCCCAGTGCTTCAGCACCTGGATCACAGAATTGCGGGTGATACCGGGCAGAATCGTACCGGAATCCAGCGGCGCAGTAATGACCTCGTCCGCAATGCGGAAGAATGCATTGGAAGTGCCGATCTCCTCCACATACTTATTCTCTGCCGCATCCAGCCACAGCACATCCTTGCAATTATACTTGATGGCATCCTGGGATGCCCGCATGGCACCGCCGTAATTGCCGCCGCATTTTGCAAATCCGGTGCCGCCCCGGGCAGCACGGATGTATTCATCCTGTACATAAATCCGGGTCGTTGCTAGGCCGCCGTCATTGGCAGCGTAGTAAGAGCCGGTGGGGCTGAGGATGATCATGAATTTATAATGTTTGGCAGGCAGGACGGAGAAAGATACCTCGTCCCCAAAGATGAACGGGCGGATATACAGCGCCGTACCGGGAGCGGAGGGAACCCAGTCGATATCCTCCCGGATCACCGCCTTGACCGCCGCCAGGAACAGATCACCAGGCAATTCCGGGATGCACATCCGCTCGTTGGTGCGCTTCATCCGGGCAATATTCATATCCGGGCGGAAGAGCTGCACGCCCCCCTCCGGATTACGGTAGGCTTTCATTCCCTCGAACATACACTGGGAATAATGGAGCACGGCGCAAGCAGGTTCGATCAGGAACGGTTCATGGGGCACCACACGGCCATCGTGCCAACCCTGTCCCTCGTCATAATCCATAACGAACATATGATCCGTGAAATATTTGGCAAACCCCAGCTTCGTCTCGTCAGCGGGACGGGGCTTAGGGTGCGTGGTTCTTGTAACGGGAAAAACGTATTCCATGATGATGTTCTCCTTTTCATTTTAATAAATATCCGGCCGTCGGTCGGCAAAAATATGCATAGAATTGCGAATATCGGCAGTAACAGCGAAGTCGCACTGGGCGCAAAGGAGCTGCTCCCCCGTTCCCGCCTGGGCAAGGGGATTGCCCCAGGGGTCGATGATGGCAGAATTTCCGCCGAAGTGGGTCTCCCCCGCCCAACCGCAGGCATTGCAGCAAGCAAGAAAAATCTGATTCTCAATTGCCCTCGCATGAGTAAGGGTACGTAAATGGGAAATACGCACATCCGGCCACTGGGACACCATGAACAGCATCTCCAGCCCCGGCACCGTCATCGCCCGAGTCAGTTCCGGGAAGCGGATATCGTAGCAGATCAGGATGCCCACATCGTGACCATCCAGCCGGAAGCGGCAGACATGATCTCCCCCGGTAAAGAATTTATCCTCCCCCATGGGGGAAAAAAGATGGGTCTTGTCATATTGGGCGATCAGGTTGCCGGTACGATCAAAAACGCAGGCAGAATTATAGACTTTTCCTTTGCGCAAGCAGGCAACCGACCCCGCCACGATATTGATCCCCAGTTCCCCCGCCAGTGCACCGATGTGGGCAGTTACGTTGGCGCAGTTCTCATCCGCCAACTCCCGCAGATTCTCCTTTGGGAAGAAGCCCACATCCCACAGTTCCGGAAGCAGGATCACGTCCGGTTTTTCTTTTGCCGCCTGGCGAATCAGGTTCTCGGCTCGGCGGTGATTCTCCCCCGGTTGGGCGAATTGCACGTCCATCTGGATGCAGGCGACTTTCATCGGACGAAATCCTTTCCCGCCTGGATGGCTTTCAGGTTCGCTTCCAGCATATCTGCGTGCTTGGCAGAGACGATTTTTCTCAGTCCCGCTTCCACCGCCTCATCCCCCACGCAATGGGTTGCTTTGACGATGGCTCCCAGCAGAATCATATTGGCCAGGGTGGGAATTCCCATTTCACCTGCCATTTTGGTAGCCGGGATATAGAAAACTTCCACATCCTCCCGCTCCACTTTCCGGGATACCAGGGAGGAATCCACGAAGATCTTTCCTCCGGAGGTAACGGATTTTTCATACTTATCCAGCGACGGCGCATTCATCACCATCAGAATATTGGGATCCTGAACAATGGGCGAACCAACGGGCGTATCACTGATGATCACATTGCAATTCGCCGTTCCGCCCCGCATTTCCGGCCCATAGGAGGGCAGCCAGCTCAGCTCCCGCTGCTCCGTCAGGGCAGCATACGCCAGAACTTTGCCGGAAAACAGTAATCCCTGACCACCGAACCCAGCAATCACAAGTTTGTATTCCATAGCTCAAACCTCCTGATCCTTATCCCGGTAGCATCCAAGGGGATACTGGGGCAGCATTTTCTCATCGATCCATTCCAGCGCTTTCTGGGGTGTCATGCCCCAGTTGGTGGGGCAGGCGGAAACAACTTCCACCAGGGAGAAACCCTTTCCTTCGATCTGATTCTGGAAAGCTTTCTTGATTGCCTTTTTTGCATTGCGGACATTCTTCACATTGTTCACCGTCACCCGTTCCAGATACTGGGGGGCATCCAGTGTCGCCAGCAGCTCGCACACCCGGATGGGGTAGCCCTGGGTCTTGGGGTCACGGCCATAGGGAGAGGTCTGGGTGACCTGCCCCACCAGGGAGGTGGGTGCCATCTGGCCGCCGGTCATACCGTAGATAGCATTATTGACGAAGATGATGGTGATATTTTCTCCCCGGGCGGCAGTACTGACGGTTTCGCACATACCAATGGATGCCAGGTCACCGTCCCCCTGATAACTGAATACCACTCTGTCCGGCATGGAGCGCTTCACGCCGGTGGCCACGGCGGGTGCACGGCCATGTGCCGCTTCGATCATATCGCAGGTGAAATAGTCATAGGCCATCACGGCGCAGCCTACGGGAGCCACACCGATGGTTTTCCCCTCGATGCCCAGCTCGTCAATGGATTCCGCTACCAGGCGGTGGATAATGCCGTGGGTGCAGCCGGGGCAATAATGGAGCACTTTATCCGAAAGGGACTTGGGTTTTTCAAATACGACCATAACGCTCAACCTCCCATTTTGTTCATCTGGACAAGCTTTTCCAGCACTTCATCCGGTGACGGGATCATGCCGCCCACCCGGCAGCACAGCTCCACCGGTTTTTGGCAGCGGACGGCAAGCTCCACGTCCTCTTTCATCTGTCCCATGTTCAGCTCCACGCACAGAAAAGATTTCACCTGAGCAGCAGCTTTCTTCAGCGCTTCTTCGGGGAAAGGCCAGAGGGTAATGGGGCGGATCATGCCGACCTTGATCCCCTGCTTTCTGGCTTCTACAATGGCGTTGCGGGAGACACGGGCGGTAATGCCGCAGGAAACAATGCAAATTTCTGCATCCTCCATCATGAATTCTTCCCACATCACTTCATCCCGCTCGATGGCGGCATAGCGCTGGAAACGCTCAAAATTCGTCCGCTCCAGTTCCTGGGGATCCAGATACAGGGAATTGATCACATTGTGGAATCGCTTTCCCTCCGTACCCACGGCAGCCCAAACCGGAGCCAGGGGCGCAGCCTCCGCCGGTTCCGGCAGCACCACGGGCTCCATCATTTGCCCCATGGTACCATCCGCCAGAAGCATGGCGGGCATCCGATATTTCATTGCCAGTTGGAACGCTTTCCCGGTCAAATCCGCCATTTCCTGAACCGAGGCGGGGGCAAGAACCAGCACATGGAAATCTCCGTGTCCGGGTCCCCGGGTGGCCAGAAAATAATCGGACTGGGAGGGCTGAATTCCCCCAAGGCCGGGGCCGCCACGCTGGACATTCACGATCAGTGCCGGCAGATCTGCGCCAGCCAGATAGGAGATCCCCTCCGCTTTCAGGGCGATTCCGGGGCTGGAGGAGGAAGTCATCGCCAGTTTGCCGGTGGAGGCTACGCCATAGACCATATTGATGGCAGCGATTTCACTTTCCGCTTGGAGAAAAGTTCCGCCGATTTTGGGCATCTTCTTTGCCATATAGGCGGCCACCTCCGTCTGGGGCGTAATTGGGTAGCCAAAATAATGGCGGCATCCGGCCAGGATGGCGGCTTCGGCAATGGCTTCATTGCCTTTCATCAATGTTTTTTCCTGCATGATTCTCTCTCCTTTCTCAGCGCTCAACGGTGATCACGCAATCCGGGCACATGATGGCGCAGGAGGCGCAGCCAACGCAGCTGTCCGGATCCGTCAGCTCAACAGGAGTGTGCCCCTTTTGATTCAGGCGGCTCTGGGACAGAGCCAGCAGCCCCTTGGGGCAGGCATTGACACACAGGCCACAGCCTTTACACAATTCTTCTTTAAATGTAAGTTTCGCCATTTTGTACCTCCGAATCGATCATATAATATAATTTTTGAATTGAAAGCGGGAACAAATTCTCTATTTTTCCATTCAGCGCCCCCCAGAGGCGTTCCTGGGCGCAGGTCATCTTGATGGGCAGGCCGGTTCTTTGGGAAAGATTCCGGGCATAATCGGCACTGGCCAATACATCCTCCGGCGCAGTCTGTAACCCCAAATTGGTATTGTTGACGATGGCGGTAAAGGGAATGCCGCAGGCATCCACAATTTCCCGCATTACTTCCAGCGTATCTTCCACCGTGCGGGTCAATGGACGGGAACGATTCACTACAAAAAGCATCTCATAGTCCCCCCGCTGCAAAATCGTCGGTGTATACCGCCCCAATGCCAGCGCTCCCCGGTCATCTCCGCCGATATCCAGCACGCCGTAAACCGACGGATCATTGACCAGACCATAGATTTCTTTCGGCATGGCGGGCAAATCCACATTGGAATTGGCATATTCCGAAACAATCAGCCGGATCCCCTCCTCCGCCAGGGCAGTCTGGCTGTCCTTGGTGCGAAAATAGGGATTGACGATATCCAGATCCGCAATGGTCACCGGCAGCTGCTTTCGCCGTAGCCAGCGGGCATAATTCAGGGCGATATTGGTCTTGCCGCTGCCATAGTGCCCGGCGAAGAGGGTCAGGCGTTTGTATTCCATGGGAAAAGCTCCTTTTGATTATAGCTTGTTGCGCATGATCTTTCCGCTGATGGTCTTGGGCAATTCCTGACGGAATTCCACAATGCGGGGGTACTTATAGGGCGCAGTATGCTTCTTCACGTAATTCTGGATTTCCTTTTTCAGCTCCTGTGTCCCCTCGGTGCCTTTCACCAGGACAATGCTTGCCTTGACCACCTGGCCACGCACCTCATCCGGGGCGGCGCTGACACCGCATTCCAGCACATAGGGCAGCTCCATGATCACATTCTCGATTTCGAACGGTCCGATACGGTAGCCGGAAGACTTGATCACGTCATCCGCCCGGCCAACATACCAGTAGAAGCCGTCCTCATCCCGCCAGGCTACGTCGCCGGTATGGTAATAACCATCGTGCCAGACGGCGGCGGTCTTCTCCTCGTCATTGTAATAGCCCAGGAAGATGCCGCAGGGCTTTTCGCCATTCCGGTCGGCTTTGATGACGATCTCTCCGGACACGCCATCCTCCACCGGTTTGCCATCCAGACCCAGAATGTCGATACCGTAGCCAGGAATGGGCTTGCCCATGGAGCCGGGCTTGATCATACCGCCGGTGAGATTGGCAATGCCCAGGGTCATCTCCGTCTGGCCGAACCCCTCGGCAATATGGAGTCCGGTTGCTTTCTCGAACTGATAATAAACTTCCGGATTCAGCGCTTCGCCGGCGGTGGTCGCATGGTGGATGGAGGTCAGGTCAAAGCGGGACAAATCCTCCTTGATCAGCATCCGATACATAGTAGGCGGAGCGCAGAAAGTTGTGATATGGTATTTGGCGAACATGGGCAGGATCTTTTCCGCATCGAAGCGGTCAAAATCATAGGTAAACACCGCACCCTCGCACAGCCACTGGCCGTAGAGTTTGCCCCAGAGGGCTTTTCCCCATCCGGTTTCGGAGATGGTGAAATGGAGCCCATCTTTCTCCACCCAATGCCAGTATTTAGCGGTGACGAAATGCCCCAAGGCATATTGATAGGAATGGACAGCGATCTTGGGATAGCCGGTGGTGCCGGAGGTAAAGAACATGAGCATGGGGGCATCCCCGCAGGGAGCATCGGCAGTGCGGATGTAACGCCGACTGAACAGGGCGTATTCCCCGTTGAAGTCGTGCCACCCCTCCCGGGTGCCGCCCACAAGGATCTTTTGCAGCTTCACCCCGGCGGCAGTCTCACCCAGTTCCACCTGGTGGGCAGTATCCCCATCGGCGGTGCAGACAATGGCGCTGACACCAGCCGCCTGGAATCGGTACTGGAAATCGTGCTCCAGGAGCTGATTGGTTGCGGGGATGGCGATGGCACCGATCTTATGCAGCGCCAGGATGGAATACCAGAACTGGTAATGCCGCTTCAGTACCAGCATCACCCGGTCACCCCGCTTGATGCCCAGGGAAGTGAAATAGTTCGCCGTCTGATTGGAGGCATCCTTCATATCCTTGAAAGTAAAGCGGCGCTCGGTGAAATCATTGGAAATATGTACCATTGCCAATTTGTCCGGGGTTTTGCGGGCGATGGCATCCACGGTATCAAAGGCAAAATTGTAGCGCTCGGTATTCTGGAAATGCAGCGCTTTCAAGCTGCCATCCTCCCCCTCCTCCGGGAGGACAAATTCCCGGCAGAGGAGGGATTCGTCCGTCTTTTCCTGGATCAGGGGTTTTGCCGTTGTCCACTGCTCCCGCTCGGTGGAGGCCATGATCATAGCAAGGAACACGCAGTCCTGTCCCCCCACCGCCACCTGGCCATGGGGCGTGGAGCTCTTGAAGAAGATACTGTCCCCCTCGTTCAGAATCTCTTCATGCTCCCCCACCCGGATTTTCAGTGTTCCTTTTACCACCAGGTTGAATTCCTGACCGGAGTGGGTAACGGTATGGATGGGTTGATTTTCCAGCGCCGGATCATATTGATAGGTGCACCAATAGGGGGTCGCCTGTTTATTCTGGAACATGGCCGCCATGTTCTGAATGGTGATGCCGTCTTCCGAAGCGGTAACGGGGCCCTTGCCTCGGCGGGTCACGGTATAACTGGTCAGGCGGGCGCTGTAACCCTCCAGCAGTTCCGTCAGTTCCACACCGAAAGCCATGGAGCATTTGTGCATAAATGTGAAAGGCAAGTCCGCCTCACCGGACTCATATTGCCGGTAGAGCGCCTCCGGAATATCCAGGAGTTCCGCCATCGTTGCCGTGGAATAGCCAATGATTTCCCGCATCTCCCGGATTCGCTGGGCAACATCCATCAGCTGATTGGTCGTTGTTTGACTTTTCATAAAACAAGCTCTCCTTTTTGTATTTCTGTGCAAATGCAAACATCATTCGTTTTTGCTATGCTTTTGCATAGCAAAAACTCGCCTCAAGATAAAATCTTGAGGCGAGTCTGTAAAAACATTCCCGTGGTACCACTCAAATTGCAGCGATCACGCTACCGCTTCGGATTCCAACAAATCCTATCCCTTAACGCAGGCAGACGTGGGATGCCTACTAACGCATTGCGTTCGGATCCCCGGCTCGGAAGTGATAGGTGTGTGAAGTTCATGCCACCGACTCGCACCAACCGTCGGCTCTCTGCAAGCAATCCATTCCACCGTCTTCGTCGCAGCCTTTTTCTATATGGCTCAGATTTTACCACTGTTTTATGAAATTGTCAATGAATTTTTTATTGCATTTTGGGAATACTATTTCACCTCTTCAGCCGCCTTGGCCGTATCGATCCCAGCGGCATCCACCAGTCCAAGGCGCTTGGCCGCATCCTCACGCATTTTATATTTCAGGATTTTTCCAGCTGCATTCATCGGGAAAGCATCCACAAATTCGATATATTTCGGAACTTTATGCCGAGCAAGGGATGCCTTGATATATTGCATCATTTCATCCACCGTTACGCTGCCCGGCTCTTTCAGAATGATGCAGGCCATCGCTTCTTCCCCGTATTTTTTATCCGGTACGCCAATCACCTGGACATCCCGCACCGCCGGATGGGTATAGATAAATTCCTCGATCTCCTTGGGATAAAGATTCTCTCCTCCTCGGATAATCATGTCTTTCAGCCGACCGGTGATACGGTAGTTCCCATTTTCGTCCCGGCAGGCAAGATCCCCGGAATGGAGCCAGCCATCGGCATCCACGGTCATGGCGGTGGCGTTGGGCATCTTGTAGTAGCCTTTCATGGTATTGTAGCCCCGGGAGCAGAATTCGCCGTTGCAGTTGTCCGGCAAAGTCTCCCCCGTCTCCGGGTCGATGACTTTGCACTCGATATGAGGGAATGCATAGCCAACCGTCTGGGTGCGCAGCTCCAGCGGATCGTCCCAGGCGCTCATGGTGGAGCCGGGGGCGGATTCCGTCTGGCCGTACACACTGACGATGCCGGTCATGTTCATTTCCTCCGGCATCGCAGCCCGGCGCATCAGCTCCGGCGGGCAGCCTGCCCCCGCCATGATACCCGTGCGCATGAATGAGAAATCCGTTTTCCGGTAATCCGGATGGTTGAACATGGCAATGAACATGGTGGGAACGCCGTTGAAGCAGGTAATGCGCTCATGATTGATACAGGCAAGAGATACTTTCGCCGAAAAATAGGGCATGGGGCAAAGGGTCGCCCCGTGGGTCATGCAGGAGGTCATGGACAGCACCATGCCGAAGCAATGGAACATGGGCACCTGGATCATCATCCGGTCAGCCGTGGACAAGTCCATCCGGTCGCCAATGCATTTGCCGTCATTGACCACGTTATAATGGGTCAGCATTACCCCCTTGGGGAAGCCCGTGGTGCCGGAGGTATACTGCATATTGCATACATCTCCGGGTTTCACCAATGCTGCCATTCGGGCAACCTCCTCCCGAGGGACGAGGGTGGAACGCTCCATCGCCTCCTCAAAGGTCAGGCAACCCCGCTGGCGATAGCCCACGGTGATCACATTGCGCAGGAACGGGAGCTTCTTGCAGTGCAGGCTCTTACCGGGTGTCAGCGTATCCAGTTCCGGGCAGAGGGAGCGGATGATCTCCTTATAATTGGAATCCAGGCAGGATTCGATCATCACCAGCGTATGGGTATCCGACTGGCGGAGCAGATACTCCGCCTCGTGGATTTTATAGGCGGTGTTGACCGTAACCAGTACAGCGCCGATTTTTGTGGTTGCCCAAAAGGTAATGAACCATTCCGGCACATTGGTTGCCCAGATGGCAACCTTGCTCCCCCGGCGAACCCCCATGGAAATCAGGGCGGCGGCGAACCGGTCTACATCCTCCCGGAATTCGGCATAGGTGCGGGTATAATCCAGTGTTGTATATTTGAATGCGTACTGATCCGGGAACTCCTCCACCATGCGGTCAAGCACCTGGGAGAAAGTTTCGGAAATGAGGACATCTTTTTTCCAGACATATTGGCCGGTATGGGCGGCATTTTCATACAGTGCTTTCTTCATGCCCCGGGTGGACTGGAAGCGGTGCATATAATTGACGAAATGAGGGAAGATGATCTCCCGATCCTGCAAATCCTCCATCCATTCCGGTTTCCATTCAATGGAAAGGAAACCATCGTAGTCTACCGAACTCAATGCCCGCATCATCTGTGCCACCGGAAGTGTCCCCTCACCAATGAGGTTGTAGGCTTTATCATCATCGGAATCCCGCAAATGGACATGGCGGATATAGGCGCCCAGATTTTTGATGGTGGTGTCGCCACTTTCGCCGAAGTCCCGGTAAGTATGGTGCACATCCCACAGGGCGCCCAGCTCATCGCAGGCGAATTCATCCAGCATCGCCCGAAGTCTGCCGGTATCGGCATAGATACCACTGGTTTTGACCAGAATACATACCCCCTGCTCTGCCGCCACGCTCTGCAATGCGGAGAGTGTCTGTCTGACCGTTTCCTCCGCTTCCAGCTGCGCAGTGACCGCCACATAGGGGCAGCGAATATTCCGGGCGATCTCCATAACGGCGCAGATCTCTGCCATGCTTGCTTCCTGAGAAATATCCAGCGAGGTATCCAGGCAGGGGATTCGGATCCCCCGTTCCCGCAAATCCCGGACGGTGGATGCCGTATGATACCGGTGCAGCGGGCCGCCACGTCCAATGAGGGATTCCTCTTTCTGAGGGTTATACAGTTCGATTCCGGCAAAGCGCATGGTTTGCGCCGTGGAGAGATTCTCCTCCCAGGTGAATTTCTGCCAGCCACGGGTTGAAAATGAAAGATTCATAAGCTCCTCCTTTATCCGTTGGCGGATTCCTCGTAAGCGATTTTATTCAGGGCGCTTAAATAGGCATGGACACTGGCACCCACGATATCCGTGGAGATGCCCCGGCCAGAGAAAAGCTTGCCGCCGCTTCTCAGTTTGACAACGGCTTCGCCCATTGCTTCCCGTCCCTCGGTAACGGCCTGAATTTGGAAATCGTCCAATTCATAATGCTGCCCCGCAATCTGCTCAATGGCCAGGAACGCCGCATCGATGGAGCCATCGCCCAGGCTGATTCCCTCCAATTTGGTTCCATTTTTCTCCAGGCGGATATGAGCCGTGGCGCTGATGGTATTGCCGGAATTCACCACATAGCTATCCAATCGATAAGTGGGCGGTACCTGCATGGCAGCGGAGGCGACGATGGCATCCAGCTCCTTGGCTCCCACCGATTCCTTTCTGGCGGCGATGCGGGAAAAAGCCTCGTAGATATTGGCTGCATCCTCCTGGGACAGATCATAGCCCAGCTTCTCAACCGCTTTCATAACCGTGGGCAAATCATCCCGTGCAGTCAGGAAAAGTTCCCCTGCGGACTGCACCCCCGTATCAAACGGTGAACTCATGCTCCGCTTCGTCTGGCACATCCGCTGGATCTGCATCAGGATCTGCTTCATTTTTGTGGTGTGAACTCCGCATTCCACACCGATGCAATGCCCCCGGGCAGCGATGATTTTTGCCATTGTGCTCAAGCGCACCACGTCTTCACCGAACGCTGCGCATTTCACCTCCTGCACGCCGCAACGGATGGCCGCTTCGGCGCAGGCATCCGCCATGGAAAGCTCATTCTTGCAGGATATGCCCAACCGAACGCTGCTCAGTTCCGGCACGGATGCATATGCATCCTGAATAAACTGGGTGATTTGATCCGGCAGCATCAACCCGGCGGTATCGCACAGGGTCACCCCAGTTACCCCCGCCTGGATCGCCGCCCGGAGCAGCGAATAGAGGAACGCCGGGTCGGCTCTGGTGGCATCATCCGCAATCAGCTCCACCTGCGGGCAAAGGGCGCAGCATTGCTTCACCATTTTCTCAACGGTGGTGATCATGGCCTCCGGTTTTTTCTTAGCCAGATACTCCATCTGCACGGCGCTGACAGGAGCCGTCACCTGCAAAATGGGGCGCTTTGCCTCCTCCAGTGCCCCCCAGGCAATAGGGATATTCTCCTCCTGGAGCCCAACGGACACCGCCACGGCGCTGCTGCTCACGGCGGAGCTGATGGATTTGATCAGGAGCCGATCGATTTTGGGGCTGGTGATGGGGCTGACCTCGATCACATCCACCCCCAGCTTATCCAGATATTTCACGAGTTCGATTTTCTCCCGGAAACTCAGGGCAAAGCCCGCCTCCCGGCCGTTTAGGCGCATGGTCATGTCGGTGATGGTAATTTTTCTCATAAAAGCCCTCCTTGCAGTAAAAAAAGAAGCCCCTGAAGCCATCCAGGCCTCAGGGGCGAATTTACAAAATACGCGATACCACCCTGATTACATCCGCAAATACGGATGCATCTCTCTCGGGCTCCAGCAAGCCCATAGCCGGTAACGAGGCCAGTCGTGTTCCGCTACTAGCTCCTGCGTTCGCCGAACCTGCTCGGGAGGCAGACTGCCTTCTGTTTTCCGCATTGGCTCGCACCACCCGCCAACTCTCTGCAAGCGCCCCAACAGATGCATAACTCCGTCATCGCATTTGAAATATTATGCACTGATTATACCA
>CAZTYB010000025.1:0-24296 GCA_964617595.1 uncultured Oscillospiraceae bacterium
TGTAAACCATGTTCTTGCACAATGTGTAAACTATGTTACTACACTATACAGTTTCCCATCCCTTAGCCCTATAACCGCACCAATAGGGGCGGGAAACCCGCCCCCTACGGACGTTAACATTAGATTGTGCCAAAATCGAGGCCGTAGGGGAGGCGTTTCGCCTCCCTTGGACAGTGCGTTTTCGGTAAGCCCATGCAAGAGGGGCGGAAAACCCGCCCCCTACAGCCAATTTTGAATTTAGTCCATCGTCCACTCCGTAATATTCCAGAAGATGCCCACCGCATGGTGACCCAGGACGGTGTCCGGATCGATGCCATGGATGCTGTTATCTGCCACGAACAGGCCGTTCAGGTAGCAGAAGAAGGTATAGGCGGGATTCTCCGCCAGGGCAATCTGGAACTGCTTGTAATATTCGGCACGCTCTGCTTCGTCATCGGTCTGACGAGCCAAGGTCAGATACTTGTCCACATCGGCATTGGAGTAGCCGGAATAGTTGGCGCCCATATCGGTGCCGAAGACCTTGTAGGTGTGGTCATCCGCATCAAAGGGGGAACCCCAACCGATGATGCAGCACTCCTGTCCGCCCCAGTCGATTCCGTCAGAGGGGACATTGGCCTTGACATCCAGGCCGATCTGCTGAAGCTGCTGAGCGGCGATCTGCGCCATGTCGATACGCACCTGGTCACCGGGGGTTGCATTGATGGTGAAAGCGATGCGCTGGCCATTGCGGCACCAGTATCCATCGGCATCTTTCTCACAACCCACGGATTGCAGCACTTCGGTGGCCTTTTCGGGGTTATAGTCGTAGTGCTCCACGCCGTCGTAATTGTACTTATTCAGCTGAATGGGGCTGTAAGCGGTGAAGCCCTCGCCCAGCAGAACGGCATCCACCATGGCCTGGCTGTCGATGGCATAATTGATGGCGGGGATGATGTCCCCATTCTCCTGCCAGTACTCGTTCCAGAAATTATAGAGAATACCACGGTAGTCCGCAGTCTTCATATCGTAAATGGTCAAATTATCGGAATTTGCAAAAGCAAGGGCATCCTTGGGGGTGACCTGTGCCAGATTCAGTTCGCCGCTCATCAGCTGCAATGCCTTGGCGCTGTCGTCAGTGACGATCCTGAAGATCACGGTGTCGATATTGGCGGCGCCGTCAAAATATTCTTCGTTCTTCACCATAACGATGGCCTGACCCACGTCCCAGGATTCCAGCTTATACGGGCCCGTGCCGATGGGATTCTTGAAATAGTCGGATTCCCACATATCCTCCCCGGCCAGGCAGTGCTCCGGCAGGATGGACATGGTCATATAGTCCAGGAATGCGTAGTTGAGCTCGGACAGGGTGAACGCAATTTCATGATCGGACAGAACCGTGATTTCTTTCACTTCTTCGTAGTTGGGGGCGTTCTCGGAACCATTGTCGGGGTTCATAATGGCTTCGATGGTGAATTTCACATCCTCGGCGGTGAACGCTTCGCCGTCGTGCCACTTTACGTCGCTGCGCAGTTGGAAAGTATAGGTCATGGAATCCCCATCATAGCTCCAGCTCTCGGCCAGGGAGGGAACCAGATTGCCCTCGCCGTCCCGCTTGACCAGGGAATCGAACAGGAGATGCTTGATCTCGCAGTGCTCATTCATGATGGGGTTGATGGAGTCATAATCGCCGGAGCCATAGACCAGCGTGCCGCCCTGGGCGGAGCCGACGATGGGCAGGCTCAGGAGCATGGCCATCGCCAGGAGAATTGCCAAAATTTTTTCCATTTTGTTTTCCTTTTTTCAAGATGATTTGTGCATCCGCTTTTTTGATGATCGCTTTGCTTATTATAGCGGAACGCTTGCATCAATGGAAGCCCCCCTGGGGGATGAAATTTGTGAAAACGCCCCCTTGCTGTTCAATAATAAATTCTCGATTCCCTATTGACTTGTGTACGATTTCGTACTATAATCCCGTCCGTATGATTTCATACATCGAAAGGAGCTTTCTATGGAACCTGAAAAAACATTTCAATCGGAGGCCAGGCGATACAACCGTCTGATCGCCAAAATTGATGAAGTATATCACGAGGTTGCCGTCCGGCAGGGATTCTCCGACAGCGCCATGGGGATTCTATATACACTTTCGGACAATGACGGGCAGTGCCGCCTGACGGAGCTGATCCAATTATCCGGCATGAACAAGCAGACCGCCAATTCCGCACTGCGGAAACTGGAAAAGGACGGCATCCTCTATCTGGAACCCGCCGGGGGAAAATCGAAGCGGGTATGCCTCACCGAAAAGGGGTTCGTCACTGTCCACGATACGGTGGAGCGGGTGCTGGATATCGAAAAGAAGATCTATTCCTCCTGGTCACGGGAAGAATGGGAACTCTATGTACAATTGACCGAACGATATCTGAATCAGGTTCGGGAAGAAATGAGGAAAATCAAGTAAATACGCCGCCCATGGATTGCTCCATGGGCGGCGCGATTTTTATGGGGTTTTTCAAGGCTGCTTGCCGATGTAGGCCAGGATGCCGCCGTCCACATAAAGGATGTGGCCATTGACGAAATTGGAGGCATCGGAAGCCAGGAACACCGCAGGGCCGGCCAGATCTTCCGGGTCGCCCCAGCGGTTGGCAGGGGTCTTGGCCAGGATGAAACTGTCGAAAGGATGGCGGCTGCCATCCGCCTGGGGCTCCCGCAGGGGTGCGGTCTGGGGGGTGGCGATATAGCCCGGGCCAATGCCGTTGCACTGGATATTATACTGGCCATATTCGGAGCAGATGTTCCGGGTAAGCATCTTCAGGCCGCCCTTGGCCGCCGCATAGGCGGAAACCGTTTCCCGCCCCAGCTCACTCATCATGGAGCAGACATTGATGATCTTGCCGTGCCCCTTACGGATCATGCCGGGAATCACGGCTTTCGCCATGATAAAGGGAGCGACCAGATCGATATCCACCACCTGGCGGAATTCTTCGCAAGCCATTTCCGTCATGGGAATGCGCTTGATGATACCGGCATTGTTCACCAGGATATCAATGGTACCCAGATCCCGCTCGATTTTGGCAACCATTTCCGTGACCTCGTCTTCCTTGGTCACGTCGCAGAAATAGCCCTTTGCATCGATGCCTGCGGCGGCATAATCGGCCAGCGCCTGGCGCATATGCTCCTCGCCCCGGCAATTAAAGGCGATCTTCGCCCCTGCGGTGGCAAACGCCTGGGCAATGGCAAAACCGATGCCGTAAGCGCCGCCGGTAACCAGAGCCACTTTCCCCTCCAGGGAGAAACTGTTCATTCCAAAGCTCATGGGTATCTCCTCCTTAGCGCAGCTGGTTGGGAACCAGATTGTCCATATCGTCAAAGGCCTGGTTTTCGCCGCCCATGGCCCAGATGAACGTATAGTTGGTGGTGCCGCAGCCGCAGTGGATGGACCAGGAGGGGGAGATCACCGCCTCGAAATTCTGCATCACGATGGGGCGCACCTGGGTGGGCTGACCCATGAAGTGCATCACCACATCCTCGTCAGGCATACCGAAATAAGTATAGACCTCCATCCGGCGCTCGTGGGTGTGGCAGGGCATGGAGTTCCACACGCTGCCGGGTGCCAACTGGGTCAGACCCATGGACAGCTGGCAGGTCTCCAGCACATCGGGGTGGATGAACTGGTTGATGACCCGCTTGTTGGCGTGCTCCTCACCGCCCAGGGGGCGCTTGTTGGCATCGTCAAAGGACAAGAAAGTGGTCTTGCAGACCTTGTGGGCAGGGGTGGAGCAGACATAGAACCGGGCGGGGTTGGCACCGTCCACGCTGCCGAAGCGGACATTTTTGGTTTCCTTGGCCAGGTACAGGCAATCCTCGAAGCCCATCTCGAACCGCTGGCCGTCCGCCTCGATGAATCCCGCACCGCCCAGATTGAACACGCCGGCCTCTCGGCGCTCCAGAAAATACTGGGTTCCGAAATTTGCCCAGATGTCAATTCCCTTGTCAATGGGCACGACTTCGTTCACCGGCAGGATGCCCAGCACCACCATGCGATCCACATGGGAATAGGTTGCCTGGACGGTATCGGGGATGTAGAGGTCCGTGATGAGGAATTCCTTGCGCAGTTCCTCTGTGGTGTAGCGCTGAACGTCCCTGGGGTTGGAAGAATAACGAATATCCATAATTATCAAATCTCCTTATCGCTGAATTGCCATTTCCGTCTCCCCATCGAAGAGGCTGACGGTGTCATAGGGGATGGAGAACAGCAGCTGGCTGTCCATCTCCGGGGTGTCGTGGGGGTCAACTTTCAGGATGGCCTGGTCTCCCTCTGCATGAACGTAGACATTGGTATTGTCGCCCAGCATCTCGGTCAGTTCCACAGCGGCATTGATCAGATAGGCATCCGCCTGCTCCCCCAGCGTGATCGCCTCCGGCCGGAAGCCGAATACCAGGGGCTTGCCCTCATATTCGGCTGTTTTCCCGCCCAGGAGGGGGGTGATATCCAATTTGTTCCTGCCGAAATACAGGCAGCCATCCTTGACCGTCCCCCGGACGAAGTTCATGGGCGGCTCCCCGATGAATCCGGCAACAAACACATTGGCGGGAGTAAAATACAGCTCGTGGGGGGTACCCACCTGCTGGATGCGCCCATCCCGCATAACAACGATCCGGTCGGCCATGGTCATGGCCTCCGTCTGGTCATGGGTGACGTAGATGGTGGTGGCGCCGGTCTCCCGGTGGATCTGGGTGATTTCGGAGCGCATGGTCACCCGCTGCTTGGCATCCAGATTGGACAGCGGCTCGTCCATCAGGAACACGCCCACTTTGCGGATGATGGCTCGTCCCACGGCTACACGCTGGCGCTGGCCGCCGGACAGCGCCCGGGGCATCCGATCCAGATAGTCCGTCAGACCCAAAACGGCGGCGGTGCGGCGCACTTTCTCGTCAATGACCTCCTCGTCCACCCCTTGCAGGGTCAGGCCGAAAGCCAGATTGTCATAAACGGTCATATGGGGATACAGGGCGTAGCTCTGGAACACCATTGCGATTCCCCGCTCCCGTGGGCTGAGCTCGTTGGCGCGCTTCCCATCGATGAGGAATTCACCCTTGCTGATTTCTTCCAGCCCGGCGATCATCCGCAACGTTGTGGATTTGCCGCAGCCGGAGGAGCCGACAAAAACGATGAATTCTCCCTTTTCGATTTTCAGATTGAAATCATGCACGGCATGGAAGCCGTTGGGGTAGATTTTGTTCACGTCTTTCAAAGTTAAATAGGCCAAAATAGTTCCCCCTTTGACAGTGGTCATATTTGCGTTTTTATAAATTGCGTTGGAATTGTATCTTCGGAATGGAATTTTCACAAACAAATTATGGACAATCCCATTCTTTTTTGTTATAATCGTAGAAAAAGAAAAGAAGGTGTGCTTTTATGAATAACATCATCTATGTTGGGAAGCATCTTCTCACCCTCACCGTTGGCCGCCACGCCCACTCCAGCTGGGAGCTGGTCTACTGCACCGACGGGAGCGGCACTTTTCAATTCGACGGTTTCGAGCTGAATTACAAGAAAGGGGATATCGTTGTGGTGCCGCCGCTGGTGCCCCACTGCAATTCCAGCAGCCAGGGATTCACCAATATCCACATGAATGTGACGGATACCGCCCTGCCTTTCAAGAATCCCATCCTGGTGCAGGATGACAGCAATCAATTCCTGCTGCAAGCTTTCCAGGCCGCTTACTACCATTTCAACGGGGATACCCATCGCCGCCGGATGCTGATGGGGGCGTATGGTGACCTGATCTATTGCTACCTGATGTGCTACCACAAGGCGCATCCCCTGAGCCCGGTGGTGGAGGAGATCGAGAATAATATCATCCAGAATTATCCCGACTGCAATTACGAATTGGACAAATATCTCCAATCGTTCCCTTTCAGCTATGACTATCTGCGCAAACTGTTCAAGAAAGAGCTCGGGGTCACCCCCCACAAATACCTGACGGACAAGCGGCTGCAAACCGCTGCCGATACCCTGGCCTACGGTTTTTCCGACGGGTGCAACATTGCGGAAATCTCTCAGCAATGCGGCTTCCGAGAGCCGCTGTATTTCTCCCGTATGTTCAAGAAGAAATACGGTGTCGCCCCCAGCTACTATCAGGAAGCCCAGCTGCGCAACGCATCCAGCCCGGCACCGGACGAGGACAGTCTGAAAATCAAGCTGGACTGACCTGCTCCAACCGCTTCATCTCCGTATAGCACAGCAAGAACGGAGCGACACCCTTGGCATCGTTCTCCACCACCGGCTCGGAGATATAGTATTCGTAGCTGCCATCCCGGCGGCGGTTGTCCTCCGGCCCCAAACCGGCCACCAGACAGATGCCGCCCAGATTCAATGCATTATCCGTGAAACTCAATTTCTCATCCACAATGCCGCAGAAGGTTTTCGCCCCTTTTGCGGCATATTCTTTGCTCAGGATGCCCAGGCGGGCACCTTTGAGCATGGCGTAGGCAATCATGGAGCTGCCACTGGTTTCCAGATAATTCCCCGGGCGGCCGCCCTGGTCGGGCACCTGGTAATACATCCCGGTTGCATCATCGGCATAGCGGGCGATCCCCGCCATCAGTTCCGTGAAGATGGATTCCAGCGCCCGGTTGTCCGGCTGCGGGATGATCTCCAGCAGGTCGGCCAGAGCAACGCTGAACCAGCCGATGCTCCTCAGCCAGAAATTCTTTGAGCAGCCGGTGACCGGATCTGCCCAGAATGCCCCCCGGCTGGCATCGTAACCGTGGTAATACAGTCCCTTTTCCGGGCAGAACATCTTATCCCGGACATTTTGGATCTGGTTCAGGATATCCGAGTATCCGCCCCCGGTTTGCTGCTGATACTGGGCATAGAACACCTGCGCCATATAGATCCCGTCCAGCCAAACCTGGTTGGGATAGATGGCCTTGTGCCAGAAATTTCCCTCAGCGGTGCGGGGTTGGGCATCCAGGTGGGCTTTCAGCTTCTGCGCCGCTTTCAGGTATTTCTCTTCCCCGGTGGCACGGTAAAGGGGGAGCAGGACACGCCCCTCGTTGATATCGTCCAAATTGTATTTCTCCGGGGCGTAGGTTCGGATGGTTCCGTCCTCCCCAATAAAGGAGGAGATGAAAGAATCCACAAATTGGAAGTATTCCCCATTCCCCGTGATCTGCGCCATGCTCAGCAGGGCGGTCATCATGCACCCGTCAATATAGTTCCAGTTGGCGCTCTTGCCCTGGCGGATGCGCTCGATATTCCACGCCGTCCGCTCCGGGCTGGATTCGTGAATCAAGCGGGAGAGATAGGCATCAATTTTTTCATACATGGCATTCGCCCCCTATTCCCGTTGCAGCGATTCGTAATGGTCGGCAACCACATCTTCCCCGGCAGCGCCCTCCACCCGGACATTTTCCAGCCGGATGTGCCGGACATTGTCCAGATACAGTCCCAGACGGCATTCCTCCTGGGCGAAATTCTTCATGATGGGCTTGCCGGGTTTCGCATCCCGGGCAAAGGTGAATACGCAGTCCTGGAACTGCACCTCGTCAATGGGCATCTCCGGCAGGCCATCGATATAGCAGGCGGCTACATGGGTATCCACGCAGTCCAATTTCCGGAACGTGAAGCGCCCCAGGTGGGGGGTTCGGTCATCCACCGGCAGTTGCTCCCGGCTCCAGACGTATTCGCTGAACCGGTCGGGGTCACAGCAATTGTACCACATATTGATGGCCACGGGGGTCAGCACCCCCTCCATGCGGATATTCTCGAAGAGGATATTGTTCAGCACGCAATCCTTGCCCCGCCCACGGCGGGTCTTGATGCGCAGTCCCCGGTCAGTCCCCCGGAAGAGGCACTGGGAAACGGAGAGATTCTTTACCCCCGCCCCGATCTCACTGCCCAATGTCACCGCACCGTGGCCAAAGGCCATGAGGCAATTGCGGATGGTATGGTGATCGGCGCTGCGCTGATAAGTTCTGGCCAGGTCGATCTTGCCGGACTTGATGGCGATGCAGTCATCCCCCACGCTGAACCGGCAGCCGATGATCTCCACGCCGTTGCACCCCTCCGGGTCGATGGCATCGGTATTGGGGCTGTCCTTGGGGGCGTTGATTTGCAGATCGTACAAGCAAATATTCTCGCTGAAGAAAGGATGGAACTGCCATGCGGCGGAATTCTGCGCCGTGATGCCGTGCACCGTCACGTTTTCGCACATGCCGAAGAAGAACAGCCGGGGGCGGGCAGTGGGCAATTCCTTGAAAATTTTCCAGATATCGCTGTTTTGAGCATTCCCGTCCACGGTTCCTGCACCGGTGATGGTGATATCCCGGGCATCCTTGGCAAAAATCAGGGACTGGTACATGGGGGCGGCATTGCCCTCCCAGGCGCCGAAGAGCACCTTTTCGCCGGTAAAGATATCCGGGATCTCCCCGGGGATGCATGGGTAATCCGTGAAGTCCGTATCCCCCAGCAGGGTCGCCCCGGCGGGGATGGAGAGCGTGATATGGCTCCGCAATGCCAGCGGCCGGGTGCGGTACACCCCCGCCGGGAAATGGAGCAGCCCATGCCGGGGTAGGCAGCGGATGGCCGTCTGGATGGCCACGGTATCGTCCGTCACGCCGTCACCCACAGCGCCAAAATCCCGGACACTGACGGCGGCGGAAACGGAAGCGGTGATGAATTCCACCGTCTCCTCCCTGCCGTCTTCAAAGCGCAGGCACAGGCAATAGCGGCTGCCGGGTTGCAAATCGAAGAGGGAGAACACATTGGTATCCCCCGAAAATTTCTCTTCCCCGTTCAGCAGCACCCGATAGGGGCTGGGGGAATGATAGGGTTTGTCATTTTCCAGTTCAAAGCAGGCAGAAACGGGGCTGATAAACAGCGCTCTCAGTGCTCTCATGTTAACTCCTTATTTCCCGGCGCTTTGCCGGGCATCCGAAATGATGCGCTTCACCAGATTCCTGCTACCGATAAACAGCAGGTCGAAGCCCATATACAGCAGGCCAAACAGCACCGGCTCCACGCCCAGTGTCACGCTGTCCGCCGCCGCCCCCAGGGCGATGCAGAGGGTATTGATCAGCTGATACAGCCCATCCACCAGAAGCAGCAGCACCAGGCCATACACAATATTCAGCAGGAATGAGCCCACCCCCCGCTCGGGGAAGAGCATCCATTTGTCATTTTCTCCCGGGACGGTGGCCAGGAAGCGCAGGATGCTGTTCACCAGCAGATCCGTCACCATACCCAGGGAAATGCCGAAAATGACCAGCATATCCAGCGCATTGGTCACATAGATCCCCAGCCCCCAGAATACGAAGAAGCAGGCCGCCCCGGCGAACCAGGCTTTCAGCAGCACCACTTTCAGCCAGGTGGGCAAATGAATGCCGCTTTTGGAGCGGTATTTTTTCAGCTCCTCCGGGGAAACTTTCGGCGAATTCTCTGCATCCGCATTCACCAGATCGTCAATGGATTTGGTATTCAGGCGATAGTAATCCGAAAGGTCACGCAGTTCCTCCGGGGAATGGGAATTCTTTGACTTTGCCATAGGGGTACTCCAAAATCATAAAATCAGTCGGACAATTCGATTTTGTCCAGTTCGCCGTTGTCTTCCACTTCCACACTGGTCTTGATCTTACGCAGCGCCTTGCGGTACAGGGGCATGGTGATCACCAGCACCGTAGTCACGCCCAAGAGGGCGATATGGGCATAGAGGGTGGACTGGGCTTTTGCAATATAGGGGAAGTCGGCAGCACGGATGGGGCTCTCCGCCCGGGTGAGCGCCCGGGTAATGCCCCGCAGATAATAGCAGTCGCAGCCCACAACGATGGCGAACATGATAAACATCAGCGCCAGCATGGGCACATTCACTTTCTTGCGGTAAGGGAACGCATTCAGGAAGCAGACGAAAGACAGAATGGACAGCAGCATGGTGCAGAAACCGGCAAAGCCCATTCCCGCCCCCTGGATCTTAGCCGTGGTATTGGAGATACTGGTCAGGTTCAGGGAATATACCAGGAACGAGATGACCAGTGCCACCATAGCGATATTCTGGGGCTTGCGTTTCAGGGAAACGATAAATTTACGAAGGGATTCGTTCTTCATGGCCTTAGTTCCTCCCGATGGCATTGGTGGTTTCCTTGTCGAAGAAGTGCATCCGCTGGAACGATACGTTCACCACATCGCCCTCCTTGAAATTCTTCCAGCCCCGGAGCTTGGCCGTGATGCGGCTGCTGCCCAGATGGCCATGCACCAATGTGTTCATGCCCAGATTCTCATTGGAGAAAACCCGAATCTGCATATCGCCGCCCTCGGCAATATTCTCCGGGCGCACCCCCAGGGTGATCTCCCTGCCCTGATAATTTTTCAGTAGCCCGGACTGCTCCTGGGTCAGACCTACCCGGAAGTCCTTGCCCTCCAGCGCCTGTCCTTTCACCGTCACGTCGAAGAAATTCATGGGCGGCAGGCCGATGAAGCTGGCTACGAAGAGATTGGCGGGGCTGTCGTACAGCTCCAGGGGGGTACCCACCTGCTGGACATGCCCCATGGACATACAAACGATTCGGTCGGCCAGGGTCAGTGCCTCCGTCTGGTCGTGGGTCACGTAGAGCATGGTTGCCCCCAGGCGCTTGTGCAGGAGCAGGATTTCCCGCCGGGTCGCGCCCCGGAGCTTGGCATCCAGATTGGACAGGGGCTCGTCAAACAGGAAGACTTTCGGATTGCGGACGATGGAGCGCCCCATGGCCACCCGCTGGCGCTGGCCGCCGGAGAGCTGGCTGGGTTTCTTATTCAGCTGGCTGGTCAGGTCGAGAATTTCCGCCGCCGCCAGAACTTTCTTGTGGATAACGTTGGGATCCTCCTTGCGCATGGTCAGGGAGAAAGCCATATTCTCGTAAACGGTCATGTGGCCGTAAAGGGCATAGTTCTGGAACACCATGGCCATATCCCGGTCTTTGGCGGGGGTCTGGGTAATGTCCTTGCCGTCCAGGAAGAGGTGCCCGGCAGAGATATCCTCCAACCCTGCAACCATTCGCAGCGTGGTGCTCTTGCCGCAGCCGGACGGACCCACCAGGACGATCAGTTCCCCATCCTTTACATCCAGATTGAAGTCGAAGACGGCCTGAACCTTATTATCATAAATCTTATCCACGTGCTCTAATCGAAGCTGTGCCATAGTCACTCCTCCTCAGTTCGGCGCTTTTTCCAGGGAAGCCTGGTAACGTTTCAGCTGGGAACTTCTCACGCCGCCCACGATCCCGGAAATCAGGCAGCACACGCCGGAGATCACCAGGCAGCCCACCACGAAACGGAACTGGCTGTCGCCCATCACCAGACCCACTTTTTTCAGCTCAGTGGTGTGCGCCTGCATGGGCAGGATGAAGATGCGGACGAACTGCCCCACCCCCAGTGCGCCCAGGAGCCAGGCGTAGCCGCCCTTGTAATTCTTGATGCCCTCGGAGGCCAGGAAAGCGGCCAGCATGAAGACCAGATTATACAGGATGGATGCGCCGATGGTGATGGTATAGTAATAATCCCGCACATCGGACTGGTAAATGGAGACGAAGTAAAATACATCGAACAAGATACCCAAAATCGCCAGATTAGCAGGCAGCTTATTCTTAATGAAGCGCATTCTGTCCAGCCGGAGCTGCTTATCCTGATTGCTCATTTCGCTGCCTCCTTTCCCTGGGCGATGAGGGCGCTTTCGCTGCGCATGAGTGCGGCTTTCCAGATGGCGCAGGCCACCAGCGCAACGCACACCCCGATCAGCACGGCGAACACCCCCCGGTGAACGTCAAACCAGAAAGTGGATTCCGTGTACAATGTCTTCCATTTCTTGGCGTGTTTGGCCAGGGCTTCGAAGTCGATTTCCAGGAACTGCGCCCGGAATGCATTGATCTGTTTGCTTGCCCACAGGGTAATTCCCACGCTGGCCAGGGTATAGCAGCCGATGGCCACGTAGTTGCCGACGTAATATTTCCGGCGAGAGTGGGTATTGGTGATAAACAGCAGGCACCCCAGCAGGATCAGCCCCAACCCCGCTTTCAGGAATGCGTTGTTGAATGGCTGCATATCATAATAGATAATGGAACCGGGCACCGAAGTATTGGTTAGATCGCTGGGATCCTTCATGGTGCCGTAGAGGCTGTCGTACAGATCCGTCATCAGCCCCAGAGAATATATGAAAACCAGTGCGCTGGCAAACAGTGCCAGGAAACACAGGATTTTTTGCAATTTCATCTGTTTCTTGTACATATGTACCTCCTGCCGATCAGCGTTCCTTTCCTGACCCGGGGGCGGCAAGCCCCCGGGAGGAGGAACGTTTCATTTGGAAACCAATTTTTCCGTTGCCGGCGGGCTGCCCCACCGGCATGATTCAATAGGGAATTCGGTTTGCGATTACATCGCAGGTTGTTTAAAAAACGGATTCGGAAGAGAAATTACTGTGCCAGAGTTTCGTAGTAAGCCAGCAGACGATCCCAAGCATCCTGCTTGATGTTCAGGTACTGCATTCCGCCCCACTCGTCAGCGATGACGGTGGCAGCATCCTCTGCATCGTACATATCGTCGTTGTAGCCGGAGGCGATCATGTTCACCAGGACGTTCTCGCCGCCCTTGGAGGAGGAGAACATATTCTTCAGATCGGAGTAGGAGTTCACCATGTCGTTTTCAACGGTGGTGGTGGGCAGCACGGTGGGAACGGAGGTGTACCAGGGATTCTCGGTCACGGCCAGCTCGGGGTGCTTGATGGTGCCCAGCGCGATGGCGGTGGAGATGTGGCCGGCGCCTTCCTTGCCCACATCGTGGGTGCACTGATACTCAAAGGCCTGGCTCTTGGCGAAGGACAGGGTGGAACCCAGGTAGAACCGGGCGTAGTTGGTGTAGTTGCCGGAAGCCTTTGCCCACAGCTCTTCGTAGGTGGCATCGGCGATCACGGGCATTTCGGTGCCGTTGAAATTGAAGGTGACATAGCTGCCGTCCTCATTGGTCTTGATGAAAGCATCGGGGCCATAGGACATGAGGATGGTGCCCTCCTGGCTGTAAGCATAGTCGATCAGAGCCAGAGCGGCATTGAGCTTGTTAGTGTCGTCGCCAACACCGGCCTTGGAGATGCCCCAGCCATCGGTCTTAACGGAGCGCCAGGACTCGGTAAAGCGCATATAAACGCCATCCTCGCTGGAGCCGTCGTACCAGTGGGCAACGGGAACCATAACGGCCATGTACTTCTCACCCTCGTCCAGGACGGTGGCGTTGTAAACGGTCTGGGTCTGGTTGTAGTCATAGTGCATGAAGCCCAGGTCGTTTTGCAGGTAGGTCTTGGTGCTCTCTTCGGACATATCCACGAAAGCCTTGGAGATCAGACCCTCCTGAACCATGGCGTTCATCTTCTCCAGTGCTTCGAAAGTCTCGGGCATCTGGCGGGCATCATAGAGCATACCGTCTTCGCCCACGTACAGGTAATCCTGACGGGATTCCAGGCCACGCACGCCGAACAGAGTGCCGGCGAAGCGGAACATATCTACACGGCGCTGGTTGTTGTTATCCTCACGGGAGAACAGACCCTGCACGCTGTCGGTGCCGTTCAGAGTCTGGGGGTTGGCGACCACACAGCGCAGCAGCGCAACCAGTTCGTCAGCATCCCATGCGGCATTCTGGCCAATGAACAGAGCGGAGCGGGTGGTGCCGTAGTAGCCGTTGTAAGCTTCGTCAATGTAGGTACGCAGCATATTCACTGCATCCACACCGGACATGGAACCGGCCTCGTTCATCTTGGCAACGATGTTACCGGCCACGTCATAGTTCTTGGTGACGGTCTCAACGGCGGTGCCGTCGGCGGTGACCACGTCCACATCCACGGTGCCCTCGGTGGGCATATAGGGCTCGTAAACGGGGTCAGCGGTGGTGTTGCAGGCATCGGCGGAGAATTCACCCTCGCCGTCCAGCAACTTCTCGACCCAGTCGGTACGCATCAGGGGCATACGCTCGATGTCGTTCACGCCATCAAAGTAGGGGGAGAAGTAGATGGCACCGGTGGTGGTATTGCCGGTGATGGACAGGCGGACGATGGGGTTGGCTTCCAGATAGGCCTTGAAATTGGGCATCTGATCCAGGTACTCGGCGATGTTCACCAGAGCGCCGGTCTCGCCGTACTCGGACAGGCTGGAGGCGGTACCGGAGACCATGTCCACTTCTTCCAGACGGTCTTTCCAATACTCGAACTCCTTGGCGGCGCTGTTGCCCTGGTACTTGTCCTCAAAGGTGATGCCCAGGACGTTCTGCACCTGAACCCAGGTGGGCTTCAGGTCGCCGCTGTGATAGGTGTTGCCGTCGGCCAGGGTGATACCCTCGCCAGCGACTTCTGCATCAAAGAACAGGCCGGTCTTGGCGCTGTTGTAGCCGGTGGCCATGCGAAGGACGGTGCCTTCGGCGTAGTCCAGTCCGTCAGCGGAGACGGCGCCGACGAACAGTGTGGCGACCATTGCAACCGCCAGCAGCAGAGCAAGCAGAGATTTGATACTTTTCATGATTTCCTCCTCGATTTTTGAATGTATTGTTTAACAGAATCGCTTCTGCAAAACACGAAAATTATTCTTTCACGCCGCCAACATTGACACCCTTTGCGAAATATTTCTGAATGAACGGATAGATCACCAGGATGGGGACGATGGAGCAGACGATCAGGGCATAGATCATGGAGTCGGAGGCGAATGCCTCGTTCCAGCCCGCCATCACCTCCGGGTCGGTATACTGCTCCAGCTGGAGCCGGATAAAGACCTGCAAGGGATGCTCGTTGGAATTGGAGATCATCTGCCGTGCCCAGAAGTAGCCGTTCCACCGGGAGATGCCGAAGAAGAGGGCAACCGTTGCAATGGTGGACTTGCTCATGGGGATATAGACCTGGCGCAGCACCTGGAACTCCGTTGCGCCGTCCACGATGGCGGCCTCCTCAATTTCGGAGGGGACACCCTCGAAAGCATTGCGCAGCAGGATGATGTTCATGGCCGCCATGCCCATGGCGATGACCACCAGCCACTTGTCATCGGTGATGCCGATGGAATTGAAAACCGCCTTGGTATCCAGATAGTTCAGATACTGGGGCACAAGACCGGCGGAGAACCACATGGTAAACACCAGGAAGAAATTGAATCCCCGGCGGAACAGCAGCCGTTTCTTGGCCAGGGCATAGGCGCCCAGGATGGCCACCACCAGTGACCAGATGGTGCCATAAAGGGTGAGGAACAGGGTGTTGGAATAGGCATTCCAGAACATATTGTTATTGAACATCCGCTTGAATGCATCAAACTGAATATCCTTGGGGAAGAGCACCACCTGGCTGTATTCCACCGCATCCCGGCCACTGATGGCGGCGGACACGGCGTAAACGAAAGGATACAGGCAGCACAGGGCGAAAATGGTGAGCAGGGTATAGCTCAGAATTTTAAAAATGAGTTCGGATACTTCCAGTTTCCGTTTCATGGCAGCCTCCTTAGTACAGCGACACGTCGGATGCTTTCCGGGCGATGGTATTGGCACCGATCACCAGCAGCATACCGATGACATTGTTCATCATCTCCGCAGCGGAGGCGATACCCTTGGCCGCACCGGCCATGCCGTAGCGCTGGGCAAAGGTGGAGACCACATCGGCGGTGACATAGGTATTGGTATTATACAGCAGCAGCACCTTTTCATAGCCGATGTTCAGCAGGGAGCCGATGCGGGTGATGAGCATGATGACGATGGTGGACAGGATGCTGGGTAGCACCACATAGCGCATCTGTGCCATTTTGCCGGCGCCGTCGATCTGCGCCGCCTCGTAACTGGTGGGGGAGATGGCAATGATGGCGGCGAAGAAGACGATGGAGTCATACCCCGCACTCTCCCAGATACCGGAGATCTGATAGATGGAGCGGAAGAAGCCCGGCTGATTCAGCAGTCCCCCCTGGGCAACCTCCTGGGAGATGAGCCCCAGATTGGTCAGCAGCTGAGAGACGATGCCCATATTGGATGTCAGGGAGCCCTGCTTGACCAGCATGGTCACAAGGCTCGTCATGACCACCGTGGACATGAATTTAGGGAGGTAGGTCATCACCTGGTACACGGAGCGGGCGATATTGGACCGGATCTCGTTGAAGAACAGCGCCAGAATGATGGGCATGGGGAAGCCGAAGCACAGGCCGTAGAAGCTCAGCAGGAACGTGTTGCGCAGCGCCCGCCAGAATTCCGTGGTCTGGGAGCCGCTGCCCACCAGCAATGTCTTGAAATTGGAGAAACCGGCGAACAGCTGATCGGCCACGGGTTTGACTTCGTCCGACACCTTGAAGCAGCCCAGCAGCTCGTACATGGGGAAATACCGCCAGAACAGGAACACCAGCAGCATCGGCACCAGCATCAGGTACAGCCGCCAGTCCTTTGCCACCGTCCGGGCAATATGGAGCCAGTAGTGCTTCTCCACATCGTCACGCACGGCCTGCTCCGGGTTCTCACGGTAGATTTGATTCGCCTCGTCATAAACCAGGTAATCCGCAGCTTTTGCTCTCATCAGAATCCTCCCTTTTCCTGCTCCCGCTGCTTCTGGCAGCGGATCAGGTAGCTTTTTTGATCTTCGAAAACCCCGTCCAATTTCCTGGCCAGGGATACCACCACCACGGTGAACAGCCCTGTGAGGGCATCCGTGGTAAAGAATCCAACGCAATCGGCCATCTCGGCACCCAGCAGCAGCGCCACAATGCTCCGCCCCAGCTGCATACTTACCGCCACGGCCAGAGCGAAAGCGGCGGTAAAGAGCTTGTCGTCCCGGATGCGTGCTTTCCGCTTCCCTTTGATCATTGGCAGGAGCAGAAGGCAACCCAGGTTCCCCCCGGCGTAGATGGCAAGCTGCCCGGCGCTCCCGCCGGAAGCAAACCAGAAGACCGCTCCGCCCAGCGCAGCATGGAGCCCCGCCCAGGCACCCCAACGCATCAGCACAATGGCGCAGAGGGTGGCGGTGACGGAAACGGTATACAATTGGTCGGGAAACCACCGGCTTGCTCCCCGGGTAACGGCATATTCACATACGGCTAAGATACCGCCCAGAATGCATAGATCCACATTGCGGTACCCTGCCAGGGTATAATGGCGCTCCATGGGTTCCCCTCCCTTTGTCTACATTTATTGTAGGAGCGTGGTGCCATAAAGTACATATCAAAAACAAGATGCTTTATGCACAAAAAAGTCATTCCTTTTAGAAAGGATTTATTTATTTTGATAATATGTTATAATGTTTCTTAAGCAAAGCGCACAAGTTTCTTCCCTTAGGAGGCTGATAATTATGAATAATGAACTCTTCCTCTCCCCGGCCGATGATCTGCAAACCGCCCTGGACAACGCACCAAAAGGCGCTTTTGTCCATCTGGCCGCCGGAATTTACCATCAAAAAATCGTCATCCGCACCCCAGGGCTCCAAATCGTTGGTCAAGATAGCCAAAACACGATTATTGAATATGGCGACTATGCACAAAAGCTGGATGAACAGGGGCGGGAGTACGTCACTTTCCGCACTTACACCGTGGCGGTCTGCGCCGATCATGTACATATGGAGAATCTCGCCATTGTGAACAACGCCCTCTCCCCGGAAATCAAGGGGCAGGAGGTGGCGCTGACGGTATATGGGGACGAATTCTCCATGGAGCGTTGCCGCCTTTCCTCCACCCAGGATACCCTGTTCTTAGGGCCGCTGCCCCCGGATTTAATTCAGCGGTACGACGGATTCCTTATGGACGAACTCCGGGGCGGAAAATGGCTGCATCAGCGATTCACGGATTGCCTGATCGAGGGGACGGTGGATTTCATTTTCGGCTGCGGAGCGGCGGTTTTTGACGGCTGTGAGATCCGTTCCCTGGCTGATGTCCGGGACATTGGCTATATCGCTGCTCCCGCCCACGGTGCGGATCAGGCCGAGGGATTCGAGTTCCGCAATTGCCGCCTGACCTGCGAAGCGGGAGTCAGACCCGGCAGCATCTACCTTGCCCGCCCCTGGCGGGACTTTGGGCTGGTTCGGTTCCGGGACTGCACCATGGACAAACATATTGCCCCGGCGGGGTTCGACAAATGGAACGACACCCACCGGGACAGGACAGCACGTTTTTATGAATCCCCGGCAGTTGCCGGGCGGGTAAACTGGATCAACCGCAATCTTGCCGACTGAAGCGCATCCCCTCTTGGCTTCCTCTCTGGTTTAGTGGCTGTAAACCGCAAGATTCGGACGCCCGGGGACGGGCGTCCCTACGGCAGTAAAATCACCAATTGCATTTTACTAAAAATTCCTCGTAGGGACACCCCTCCTGGGGTGTCCGCTGAGCGGGGGGACAAGGGAATTCCAGCACCGGTCACACGTTGGCGTAAATCTCCTCCAGGAAGCGCCTTGCCTGGATGGCGTTATCATTGGTGGTGTTCTCCAGCGTCGCCTGGACGAAAGGCTTGCGGGATTTCAGGAAGCGCAGAATGTTATCGTACTGCATTTCCCCGGTGCCCGCCGCCACACTGACCAGTTTGCCGTCCCGGCGAACGAAGTCCTTCAGGTGCACCACGGCGATGTGGTCACACAGCAGCTCCAGTGCGTGGCCGAAGATGGCCTCCCGGTCGTCCGCATTGTCCATGGAGAGCAGATTCACCGGATCCAGAATGATGCGCAGATTGGGGCTGCGGATGGCATTGATCACCTGTTTTGCCCGGTCGGCATCGTACACGATATGGTTCCACACCGGCTCGATGGCAAGGCTCACCCCCCAGTGCTCGGCGCAGGCCACCACATCCGCCAGATTCCGGATGAATGTATCCAGCGTCCCCTGGGTATGGGTCAGGGAATCCAATTTATATTGGGCATTGGGTGCACCGGTCTCCGTTCCCACCACGCAGCAACCCATCAGGGATGCCACCCGGAGATGGGCGAAATAGCGCTCCTTGATGTCCGCAAGGGTCTTCTCATCCGGATGCGCCAGATTCAGGTAGCAGCCCAGCACCGCCACGTCCAGATTCTCCTTTTCGAATACCCGGCGGGTGTAGCAGGCCAGCCCCTCGTTCAGGGCGGCGGCATCGAATTTCACCCCGGGGCACACTTTCTGGAACGCCAGGTGGACACAGGAGAAGCCCTCTTCCCCCGCTTTCTTCGCCCGGGCTTCCATGGTTTGCATTTCCGGTTCGCAGGCGGCGTTAACGTCATGGAGCCGGATACCAAATTGAATCATGTTGTTCCCTCCCTTTTTTTCTTTCATTGTAAATTCATCCATTCATCTTGTCAATTCACAAAAAGAGGAAATCCATGCAGGATATGACCAGGGGCAGTATTCTTGCCCATTTGATTCGTTTTTCCATTCCCATGATTCTGGGGAACATTCTCCAGCTGACCTACAATGCGGTGGACTCCATTATTATCAGTAAATTTCTGGGGCAAACCGCCCTGGCCGCCGTCAGCTCCGCAGACCCCATCGTCACCATTCTGGTTCTGGGGGCTTCCGGCATCAGTCTGGGCAGCAGCGTAATGATCAGCAAATTCCACGGTGCCGGGGAGGAATCCCAGGTGCGCCAGGAATTCGGCACCACCGTTTTATTCGGAATTTTCTTCTCTCTGGGGGTGCTGGCCGTGGGGCAGGTGCTATCCGGCAGTCTTCTGCGCTGGATCCAAACCCCCGGCCAGGCCATGGCGGAGGCAAAAACCTACCTGCGCATTTACCTGCTGGGCTTCCCATTCACGTTCCAATACAATGTGATGGCATCCTCCCTCCGGGGGGTGGGGGACTCCAAGACCCCCGTGTACTGCCTGGGGCTGAGCTGCGTGGCGAATATTGCGCTGGATGTGCTGCTGGTGGCAGTGATCCCCCTGGGGGTGGCGGGGGCGGCCATTGCAACCGTTCTGTCCCAGGGCATCTCCGTACTGGGGTGCCTGTGGCATATCCAGCGGGCTCCCGCTCTGGCGCTGAACCGAAAAAGTTTGCGCATCCATTCGTCGCTGCTGAAGCAAACGCTGCAAATCGGCATCGTCACCGCCTTGCAGCAGTCGGCGCAACCCATCGGGAAATTCTGCATCCAGGGGGTGATCAATGCCCAGGGAATCGTGGCCATTGATGCTTTCAACGCCGGATGCAAAATAGAAGATTTCGCCCGCATCCCCACCCAGAGCATCGGCAACAGCATCATGACCTGCACCGCCCAGAACCGGGGCGCCGGGAACGGGGAGCGGATGAGCAAGAGCCTCCGCCGGGGGCTGCTGCTGGCCGCCATTTATTACCCCATCATTTTCGCCATCACCCAAGTGGTCAAAGTCCCTGCAATCCGGCTCCTCAGCCCCAAAGGAGCGGAGGAGATCGTAGAGGCCGGGGTATCCTACATCGGGCTGAAAGCATTCTTCTTCATCATGCCCGGCATTACCAACGCCATCCAGGGGCAGTTCCGTGGGCTGGGAATGGTGAAGATCACGCTGTTCGCCACGGTGCTACAAACCGGCATACGCACCCTTTGTGTCTTCCTCTGGGTGCCAAAAATGGGCATCAATGGCGAATGCTGGGCGTGCTTCGCCGGATGGGCGTGCATGAGCATCGCAGAATACGGCCTGTATTTCCTGCTCAAGAAAACCGGGCGGCTCCCGGTCGGGTGAAAAGCCGTTTTTGCAATGCATTTCCGCAAAATATCCATTCCCCCTTTTAGGGAATGGGGTTATAATAAAATTGAAATGGAATAAGGAGGAATCCCCCTATGGACAAGCTGAACTATTCGGTTTTGAAGCAGTCCGGTTACACCGGATACATTCTGGAGCGGGCACCGGAAAAGGTGCTGCAATTCGGCGAAGGCAATTTCCTGCGGGCTTTCGTGAATTACTGGTTCGATGTGGCCAATGAAAAGGCAGGTTGGAACGGGAAATGTGTCCTGGTCAAGCCCCGGGGCAGCCATGGCCGCCAATCCCAAATTGAGTTGCTGAATCAGCAGCAGGGGCTGTATACCCTGTATCTGCGGGGGAATATGGGGGGCGAAAAAATCGACCGTAAGCGGGTGATCTCCTCCGTCTCCCGGTGCCTGAACCCCACCGACAGCGCAGCGGATTTCGATGCCCTGATGGCGCTGGCCGAGAGCGACGAGCTGGAGTACGTGGTATCCAACACCACCGAGGCGGGCATCGTCTATGACCCGGCCTGCCAGCTTACCGATACCCCCTGCGCCAGCTTCCCCGGCAAGCTCACCCAGGTGCTCTACCGCCGTTACCGGGCGGGCAAGGGTGGACTGATCATCCTGCCCTGTGAGCTCATCGACAACAACGGCAAAGCACTGCTGGAATGCGTGAACCAATACGCCCGGCAATGGGAACTGGAGCAGGGATTTATTGATTATGTAAACCAGGAGTGCATTTTCTGCTCCACCCTGGTAGACCGCATCGTCCCCGGCGGCATCACGAACGAGGCGGAGAAGCAGCGCCTGGAAGCCGAGAACGGCTATATTGACCAGTGCCTGGACGTGGGTGAGGTATTCGGCGTTTGGAATATCGAAGGCCCCGCCTGGCTGGAAGAGAAGCTCCCTTTCAAGGCCGCCGGACTGAACTGCCCGGTGGTGCCGGATGTGGTGCCGTACAAGAAGCGGAAAGTTCGCATCCTCAACGGTGCCCATACCGGGTGCGTGCTGGGGGCATACCTGGCCGGGTTCGACATCGTCCGGGATGCCATGCACTGCGATACCATCCGCAATTTTATGAACAGGATGCTCCATCAGGAGGTCATCCCCACCCTGCCCCTGGACAAACAGGATCTGGAGGATTTCGCCGCCGCCGTGCAGGATCGGTTCGACAATTCTTTCGTTGACCATGCGCTGCTGAGCATTTCCCTGAACTCCACCTCCAAATGGCGGGCAAGGGTGATGCCCACTCTGCTGGACTACGTACAGCGCCAGGGGGTGCTGCCCAAATGTGTCGCCATGAGCTTCGCCGCCTATCTGGCGTTCTACACCAGCGATATTCAGGAACTGACGGACAAGGGGCTCCTCTGCCGCCGAGCTGCTGGGAATACCTACACTTGCAGCGATGACCGCTCCGTTCTGGAATTCTTCTATGCTCACCGCAATGACACGCCGGAGGAACTGACCCACGCCGTCATGACCAACGAGCAGATGTGGGGGCAGGATCTCACCGCCGTGCCCGGGTTCGAGGCCGCCACCGTCGCCAATCTGGCACTGATCCGCAGTGAGGGTGCCCTGGCTGCTTTCGCCGCCTGCCTGTAAGGAGGAGGAATATGACGGAATTCATCCAAATCCATCCCAGGGACAATGTGGCCGTGGCGCTGAAAGAGATCCCCGCCGGAAGCAGCTTTTGCGGCATCACCGCCGCCGAAACCATCCCCCAGGGGCACAAAATGGCGCTGTGGGAAATTACGCCGGAGGAGCCCATCGTGAAATATGGCTTCCCCATCGGCCACGCCACGAAAGGCATCGCCGCCGGTTGCTGGGTGCACACCCACAATATGAAAACCAATCTCTCCGGCCAGCTGGAGTACCGCTATCAGCCGGAAATCCATCCCCTGGAGCCCAAGCCCACCGCCACTTTCCGAGGGTTCCGCCGAAAGGACGGGAAAGTGGGCATCCGCAACGAAATCTGGATCATCCCCACCGTGGGCTGTGTCAACGATGTGGCCAAAGCTCTGGTGCGGGAAAATCAGGATCTGGTGTCCGGCTCCATCGAGGGGCTGTACGCTTTCACCCATCCCTTTGGCTGCTCCCAGACGGGAGCGGATCACGCCCAGACCCGCAAACTCCTGGCCGCTCTGACCCGCCACCCCAATGCCGGAGGCGTGCTGGTGCTGAGTTTGGGGTGCGAAAACCTGACCCATGAGCAATTTGTAGAGGAATTGGGGGAATACGACCCCAACCGGGTCAAATTCCTCACCTGCCAGCAGGTGGAGGACGAAATGGAGGCCGGGCGCAGCATTCTGGAAGAAATCACCACCTACGCCGCCACTTTCCAGCGGGAGGAAATCCCCGCCAGCGAACTGGTCGTGGGCATGAAATGCGGCGGCTCCGACGGGCTGTCCGGCATCACCGCCAACCCCACCGTGGGGCGGCTGTCCGATCTGCTGGTTGCCATGGGGGGCTCCACCGTGCTGACCGAGGTGCCGGAGATGTTCGGCGCAGAGGGGTTCCTGCTAAACCGGTGCGCCAATGAAGAAGTATTCCAAAAGGCCGTGGAGATGATCAACGGCTTCAAGGATTATTTCCTGCGCCACGGGGAAGTGGTTTACGAGAATCCCAGCCCCGGCAACAAAGCCGGAGGTATCACCACATTGGAGGATAAGTCCTGCGGCTGCGTGCAAAAGGGCGGCTCCGCCCCCATCGTGGATGTCATCGGCTACGGTGACCGGGTGACGAAAAAGGGGCTGAATATGCTCTACGGTCCCGGCAACGATCTGGTTTCCGCCACGGCGCTCACCGCCGCCGGAGCCCACCTGATCCTCTTCACCACAGGCCGGGGCACTCCATTCGGTGCACCCGCTCCTACACTGAAAATTGCCACCAACACTCCCCTTGCCACAAAGAAAACCAACTGGATCGATTTCAACGCCGGTGTAGTCGCCGACGGCCAATGCAATCTGGACGAAGCGGGGGAGGCGCTGATGCAACTGGTGCTGGAGACCGCCTCCGGCAGGCAGACAAAGTCAGAAATGCGGGACTTCCGTGAAATTTCTATTTTCAAAGACGGTGTTGTGTTGTAAAATAAGCTCGACAAATCAATTTATATGGAGGAATCAATCATGAATGAATTGCAGCAGAAAGTCAGTTCCATCGGCGTTGTACCCGTGATCAAATTGACCAATCCCACCCGGGATGCCGCCCCCCTGGCCGATGCCCTGTGCGCCGGTGGTGTGCCCGTGGCGGAGATCACGTTCCGGGCAGCCGGTGCGGACGAAGCCATGCGCATCATGCTGGAGCGCCATCCGGAAATGCTGGTGGGTGCGGGCACCGTACTTACCACCGAAATGGTGGACAAGACCATTGCCGCCGGGGGCAAATTCGTGGTCACCCCGGGGCTGGATATCGAAATCGTGAAATACTGCCAGGAAAAGGGCATCACCTGTTTCCCCGGCTGCACCACCCCCACTGATTACCACGCCGCCTACAAACTGGGGCTGGAAGTGCTGAAATTCTTCCCAGCGGAGCAGAGCGGTGGTCTGGCGAAGATCAAGGCCATGGCAGCTCCTTTCCCCATGTTCAAGGTCATGCCCACCGGCGGCATCAGCCTGAAGAATCTGGCGGAGTACGCCGCCTCCCCGGTGATCGCCGCCTGCGGCGGATCGTATATGTGCCCGGATAA
>CAZTYB010000026.1:0-24053 GCA_964617595.1 uncultured Oscillospiraceae bacterium
GACGTTACCGGTATCATCTCCCTGCCCGAGGGCGTTGAGATGTGCATGCCCGGCGATAACGTTGTTATGAACGTTGAGCTGATCACCCCCATCGCTATCGAGAAGGGTCTGCGCTTCGCTATCCGTGAAGGCGGCCGTACCGTCGGTTCCGGTGTTGTCACCGAGATCCTGGAGTAATCAATAGCCTTTTTCCCCCACTCCTTTCCGGAGTGGGGGATTTTTTGGCATGGTTTTGGGTGATTGTTAACAAATTGTGGCTGCAATTTTTGGCAGAGAAATGGAAGATTCCTGTTTTAATTTCCCCTGTTTTGTACTATAATCTAATTGTAGATGACTACAAAACATTTTTAGGAGGGTTCTTATGCGTAAATTATCTGCACTGTTCCTGTCCGTTGCCTTGCTCCTGTGCCTGTTTGGCGGAGCGGCAAGTGCCGAATCCGGGACGAACAATGGCGACATTGCGATTCTTTACACCAATGACGTACATACCTATATCGATGGTGACCTGAGCTATGATATCCTTGCTGCTGTAAAAGAGCAGCTGGCGAAGCAGTATGAATATGTGCTCCTGGTGGATGCCGGTGACCATATTCAGGGCACCGCCTATGGCTCCATGGACAAGGGTGAGACCATTATCCATCTGATGAATGTGGCCGGATATGATCTGGCGACCCTCGGTAATCATGAGTTTGACTATAATATGAGCGGAACCATGCACGCCATGGGGCTTGCCCAGTTCCCCTATGTTTCCTGCAATTTCTACCGGGAAGAGAACGGTGTCCGTGGCGAAAATGTTCTGCCCAGCTACCAGATCTTCACCTGCGGTGACCAGAGTATTGCGTTCATTGGCATCACCACACCGGAATCTTTCACCAAATCCACCCCCGCCTATTTCCAGGATGAGAATGGCAACTATATCTATGGTATCTCCGGCGGTGAGGATGGCTCCGCCCTCTATGCCGATTTGCAGGCCGCCATTGACGAGGCGAAAGCTGCCGGTGCAACCACCGTGATTGCCCTAGGCCACCTGGGCATTGATGCATCTTCCTCCCCCTGGACTTCCAAGGAGACTATTGCCAATGTTTCCGGACTGGATGCATTCATCGATGGGCACTCCCATTCCACCGTCCCCGGTGAGAATGTGGCCGGTGCGGATGGAGAAAATGTACTGCTGACCCAGACAGGCTGCTATTTCGCTCGCATTGGCCTGATGGTCATTGACGGTGAGACCGGCGAGATCACCACCAGTTTCCTGGAATGCAACGATATCACCCAGACCGTTACCGATGCCGATGGGAATGAAAAGACCGAAGTGATTGGCCATGAGCTGGTTTCTCCCCTGTATAATGGGGAGGCTTGGTGCTCCAATGAAGCTGTTGCGGAAGTTAAGAACAACTGGCTGAACGAGATCGAAGAGAAATTGGGCACCGTGATCGGCAACATCAACGTGACCCTTGGCAACTATGACGAGTCCGGCAACCGCCTGGTGCGCAGCCAGGAGACCGTCACCGGTGACTTCGCAGCCGATGCACTATATTTCCTCTTTGACAATATGGATCTGGACGTGGACGTAGCCATTATGAATGGTGGCGGTGTCCGGAACAAGGATATCACTGGCGAATTCTCTTACAAGACCGCTAAGGACATCCATACTTTCGGCAACGTGGCATGCTTGCAGACCATCACCGGCCAGCAGCTGCTGGATGCTCTGGAATGGGGCGCCCGTACCGCCGGTACCGGCGAAGAGTGCGGCGGCTTCCTCCAGGTTGCGGGTATCACCTACTGCATCGATACCGACTGGCCGGAATCCACCCAGCGGGATGACAAGGGGGTCTGGATCGGAGCTCCCACCGGCGGCTACCGTGTTCATGATGTGATGGTTTACAATAAGGAGACCAATGCTTACGAGCCCCTCAATCTGGGTGCCAAGTACAATCTGGCAGGCTATAACTACACCCTGCGGGATCTGGGCGACGGCTTCAATATGTTCGATGGCGCCGTCAACGTGCTGGATTACGTGATGGAGGACTACATGGTGCTGGCCAATTATGTACAGGCATTTGAAAACACCACCGTGGAAGCCACCAATTCTCCGCTGCTGACCAAGTTCACCGGCATGAAGCTGGATTACGGCACCCTGGCCGGTTCCGGCAGAATCACGCTGGATGCGGAATAATCTCCCGACAGGAGCAGGAAGACTAACTCATTTGCCTCGGGCATTGCGCCCGGGGCAAATTCAGTCCTAAGAAAAGAGTTTCCAATTATTTTACGGGAATCCGTAGACTTTTTGCGATAACCGTGGTAGAATCCCGTTGAATCATGAAAGGGGACTTATGGAATGAATACGCAGATACAGCAGCGCAGAATCACCGAGGGCGTGATCTGGAAACAGCTGCTGGCTTTTTTCTTTCCTATTTTAATGGGGACATTTTTTCAGCAGATGTATAATACGGTGGATACCGTTGTGGTTGGCCGTGTGGTCGGGACGGAGGCACTGGCTGCGGTGGGCGCAACGGGACCGCTGGTGAGTATGGTCAACGGTTTCTTCATCGGTGTGAGCTCCGGCGCAACGGTGGTGTTGTCCCAATTCTACGGCGCAGGTGACCGGGATGGCGTATCCCGTGCGGTGCATAGCGGGATAACCCTCTCCGTGGTTCTGGGGGTGATGCTGACCGTGCTGGGCATGGGCTTCAGCCGCCAGGTGCTGGAACTGATGGATATGCCGGAAAATTGCATGGAGGATGCAACCAATTATTTGCGGATCTATTTCGCCGGATCCATTGCCACAGTGGTATATAATATGGGCGCAGGAATATTGCGTGCCATGGGGGATTCCCGGCGACCGATGCTGTTCCTCATGGCAACGTGCCTGCTGAACGTGGTGATGGATATTCTGTTCGTTGCGGTGCTGGATATGGGCGTTGCCGGGGCGGCCTGGGCAACGGTTCTGTCCCAGGTTATCAGTGCGGTGCTCCCCATTGGGGTGCTGAGGAAGCTCCCTCAGACCCCGCTGGAATGGAGAAAAATGCGCATCGATGGGGAATTGCTCCGGCGCATTTTGCGCATTGGCATCCCTGCGGGGTTGCAAATGGTCACTTTTGATTTTTCCAATATTCTGATCCAGTCCGGGATTAATTCCTTTGGCGAAGTCACCATGGCCGCCTGGACGGCTCACGGCAAGACCGATGCTTTCACCTGGATGATTTCTGGCGCTTTCGGCGTGGCCATCACCACTTTCGTGGGGCAGAATTTCGGCGCTCAGAACTATCGCCGGGTGCGGCAAAGCGTATGGATCTGCATGGGCATGAGCGTGGCGCTGGTGGGGGCGGTGGCAGCGGTGCTGCTGAGCTTCCGCAGTCAGATTCTGGGCATCTATACGGATAATCCGGAGGTGATTGCCGTCGGTAGCTTCATTATGCTGTCCATCATGCCGTTCAATGTGATCTTTATGCCCATTGAGGTGCTGGCGGGTACTTTCCGTGGGGTGGGGAATTCCCTGATGCCTACGGTGATCACCGGGAGCTGCGTATGCCTCTTCCGCATCCTTTGGCTGGAAACGGCGGTGCGCCGCTGGCATACGCTGAGGATGCTGACTCTCTGCTATCCCATCAGCTGGGCGATTGCAGCGACGGTATTCCTGATCGTCTATTTCCGTGGGAACTGGCTGAAGAAACGTATTGCCCAATGCGGAATGGAGCCGGAAAGAATATGAAAAGAAAATGGATCGCCGCTTTGCTCATTGAGCTGTGCGCATTGGTGGCGCTGGTGATGCTGATCAGGCAGGCCAACCAAATGGCTACACCTGCGCTTTCTCCCATGGAGGAGGGGGTGCAAACCCCTCATCCCACTGCCGCTGCGGAAGAAACGAAAGAACAGGAAGCATACGCCGACAAGGTCACTCAGCTGCTGCATTCTATGACCCTGGAAGAAAAAGTGGGGCAGATTTTCCTTGCTCGCTGTCCGGAGACGGGAGCGACGGAGGCGGCGAAAACATATCACCTGGGGGGATTTGTGCTATTTGGCCGGGACTTTGACGGTGAAAGCCGCTACTCACTGCAAACAAAGCTGGAATCCTTTCAGCAAAGTGCATCCATCCCCCTGCTTATCGCTGTGGATGAGGAGGGGGGCACCGTCACCCGGGTCAGCAGTCACGCAGCATTTCGCAGCCCAAAATTTTCTTCCCCCAGGGAACTATATGCCCAGGGCGGGATGGAACTGGTGCTGAGTACGGAGGTGGAAAAGGCGCAATTGCTGGCCTCTCTGGGCATCAATGTGAATCTGGCACCCGTCTGCGACATTTCTACGGATACGGATGCCTTTATGTACAATCGCTCCCTGGGGCAGTCGGCGGAGATCACCGGGGAATTCGTTGCGTGCAGCATCAAAACGATGAAAGAAAATGGTGTTGCGGCGGTAATGAAGCATTTTCCCGGCTACGGCAACAATACGGATACCCATGTGGGGATTGCGGTGGACGACCGGAGCCTGGAAACTTTGGAGCAACAGGATCTGCAACCGTTCTTCGATGGTATCGCCGCCGGGGGAGATGCCATTTTGGTCAGCCACACTATTGTAACTGCGCTGGATGGGCAGGTCTGCGCCAGCCTCTCGGCCACGGTGAATCGCTATATTCGCCTGGCCATGGCCTTTGACGGTGTGGTGATTACGGATGATCTGTCCATGGATGCCATAACGCAGCAGTATGGGGCGGGGGAGGCTGCCGTGCTGGCCGTACTGGCGGGGAATGATCTGCTGTGCTCCACGGAATATGAAATTCAGTATGCCAGCGTGTTGGAAGCTTGCCGCCAGGGGAGAATCCCGGAGCAGACTTTGGATACGGCGGTGGAGCGGGTGCTTCGCTGGAAAGAAAAAATGGGTTTGTTGGCACAATCCTGAATTGACTTTTTCTGTCTATCTGTTATAATCAATTTGGCAAAAACAGAAAAACAAGGAGGATCAACATGAAGTGGCTTAGACATTTTTACCAACCCTGCAAGGCTCTGGGAGAGGACGGAAGATTGATTTCCGGAAGCCGTGAGCATATCCAGCTTTCCCGCCAGGCTGCCGGGGAGGGCATCGTCCTTTTGAAAAATGAAAATCAGGCGCTTCCCCTTATTTCAGGGAAGAAAGTAGTCCTTTTGGGCAAGGCCGGAGAGGAATACATCAAAGGCGGCGGCGGAAGCGGCGAAGTGTCCGTTTCCTATGTGCGTACCCTGTTCCAGGGACTGAAAATCAAACAGGCGGAGGGAAAGATTTCCCTTTATGACGGCCTGCACGATTTCTATGCATCCGATCTGGCGGAGCAGACCGCCCTGGGGCGGGAACCGGGCATGACCAAGGAACCGACCCTGAGCAAGGAGCAGCTGGAGAAAGCGGCTGCATTCTCCGATACGGCGATTGTGGCGATTTGCCGCTTCTCCGGTGAGGGATGGGATCGCTCCTGCGAAATCAAGGGCAGCGAAAATTCCAATGTGAAGAGCTTCTGGGAAGAGGAGGATAACCGCCGGGAGGCTGGCCGAGCCATTTTCCAGCGGGGTGACTTCTACCTGTCCCAGGAAGAAGAGAATCTGGTTAGCCAGGCAAAAGCACATTTTGCCCACGTGATCGTAACATTGAACGTGGGCGGCATGGTGGATACCTGCTGGATCCACGATGATGCCAAAATCGAAAGCGCCGTGATGATCGGCCAGGGCGGCATGGAGGGCGCACTGGCGGCAGCGGATATCCTGGTTGGGGACGTGAACCCCAGCGGCAAGCTGGTGGATACCTATGCCCGTGACCTGACGGACTATCCGTTCACCGAATCTTTCCACGAATCCAACGATTATGTGAAATATTACGAGGATATCTACGTTGGCTACCGCTATTTCGAGACGATTGCATCTGCCAGGGACAGAGTGAACTATCCCTTTGGCTTCGGCCTGTCCTATACCACCTTCGAGTGGAATGTAGCCAATTGCGCCGTGGCGGACGGAATGGTTTATTGCAATGTGAATGTCCGCAATACCGGTTCCCGCCCGGGTAAGGAAGTCATCCAGCTCTACTTCTCGGCACCCCAGGGGAAATTGGGCAAGCCCGCTCTGGAACTGGGCGCTTACGCCAAGACCAAGCTGCTGGTTCCCGGGGAGGAAACGATACTTACCCTGACCATGCCCGTGGGCAATATGGCATCTTATGACGATCTGGGCAAGGTACGCAAATCCGCCTGGGTGCTGGAGCAGGGGGACTATCATATCCTCATCGGCACGGACGTGCGCCATGTGTGCGAAGTGCTGTCCTATGGTCTGGAAGAGGATACGGTGGTGGAGCAGCTGTCGGAGCACCTGAAACCCCGCAAGCTGGAGAAGAGAATGCTGGCTGACGGCTCTTTCGAAGAATTGGAGCAGGGGGAATATGAGCCCATCACCCGTCCCTTTACCCCGGAGCAGTACGAGGAGCTGGAGGGGGTTGCGCCGGAGACCCGGCCGGAGAAGCGCTGCAAGCTCTGGGGCGGTGAGCGCCCCACCCAGCTGGCGGATGTGGCATCCGGCAAGGTGACCCTGGACGATTTCCTGGACAGCCTGACCCTGGAGGAGCAGGTTTGGCTCCTGGGTGGCCAGCCCAATACCGGCACCGCCAATACCTTTGGCGTTGGCAACAATCGTGACCGGGGCATCCCCAATGTGATGACTGCCGATGGCCCCGCCGGTGTGCGCATCCAGCCTGCGCTGGAGGTATATACCACCGCCTGGCCCACTGCGACCATGCTGGCCAGCTCCTGGAACCGGGAACTGGTGGAGCAGGTGGGTGTTGCCGGTGGCATGGAGCTGAAAGAGAACAATATGGGTAGCTGGCTGACCCCGGCGATGAATATTCACCGCAGCCCCCTGTGTGGCCGGAATTTTGAGTATTATTCCGAGGATCCCCTGGTGGCGGGCACCATGGCCGCATCCATGATCCGGGGCATCCAGTCCCAGGGCGTGGCGGCGACCCCCAAGCACTTCGCTTTCAATAATAAGGAGACCAATCGAAAGAGCAGCGATTCCCGCCTTTCCGAGCGGGCTGCCCGGGAAATCTACCTGAAGGGCTTCGAAATCGCCATCAAGGAAGCGGATCCCTGGATGCTCATGTCCAGCTACAATCTGGTCAACGGGGTGCAGGCCTCCGAATGCCGGGAGCTGCTGATGGATATCCTCCGGGGCGAATGGGGCTTCAAGGGTTTGGTCACTACCGACTGGTGGACCCGTGGGGAGCACTGGCGGGAGGTGAACGCCGGCAACGACCTGAAGATGGGTGCCGGTTATCCCGAAACTGTGCTGGAGGCTGTGGCCGATGGCAGAGTGACCCGTGCCCAGGTGCGTGAATGTGCCAAACGGGTGCTGGAATTCATCCTGAAACTGGATTAAAAATCGATGCCTCCGGCTTTTGCCGGAGGCATCGTAATCTAGAGGCTTTTTAAGAATGGATTTGAAACAGCGGCGATGCCACGTGCTTGTATAGCATCATCGTCAGCAGCGAGACCAGCGCCCCCTTGATCACATTCAGCGGCGCAACGCAGAGGAAGACAAAGCTGCTGATGCCGTTGATGCCGCTGTGGATGTTGGTGCCCATGGCGATGATGCTCTCCAGGCTCATGTGAAATAGCTCCGCAAATTTGGGTAGCAGATAGACTGCATTGAATGCGCTGCCCAGAACCGCCATGGCGATGGTGCCAACGGTCAAGCCGAGAATGGCGCTGAGGCGGCTTTTGCGGATGGAATAGATCACGGTGGCGGGGAGCACGAAGCAGCACCCCACCACGAAATTGGCAAATTCCCCCACGAAAGCCGTGGATGTCCCTTTCAGCAGCAGTTTCAGCAGGATTTTAACCCCCTCGCAGGCTACGGCGGCGCTTGGCCCCAGGAAGAAGCCCCCCAGCAGGACGGGCAGCTCCGAAAAATCCATTTTGTAAAAACCCGGTGCCAGGAATGGCAGCGGAAAGTCCAGCACTTGCAGCCCCGCTGCCAGGGCGGCGCAGATGCCGATGATGCTCACCCGCCGGGCGGAGGATACCTGCCGCCCCTTGGGAAGCAGCCGCTCCACAAGCCGGGCAAACAAACACAGTCCCGCCACAATGCCCATGCAGATCAAAAGAAATCGAATATTACCGGTGATATCTTTCCAAATTCGGTTCATTTTTCCAATCCTCCTTTAAAAACCCCCTGAGCACACACTCAGGGGGCGAAAAGGCAGGAGCGCCATATTTCGCATCTTCTTCCATCCAGACTGTACTGTCGGTACCGGAATTTCACCGGTTCGGCGCCGAAGCGCTCGCGGACTGTTACCGCCGGTGGGGAATTGCACCCCGCCCTGAAGATACTCTGTCTCTATTTGTGCTCAAGATAGCATATGCCAAGCCGCTTGTCAAGAGCCAAATTATGTGCTAAACTGATATTCAGGATCCTGTTTCGCCCTCCGCTTCGGTGGGGGCGCTGGATTGGCTCGGTGCGGTGGAAGCCGGGGGCATCTGGAAACTGCGGATCTTCCCCCGGGCGGAGGTATCGGTCACATCCCCGCCGATCACCTTGTTCTTGTATACCAGTACCGTGGCGTAGACCGGCTCCTGGGCATCGGGATAGTTGTTGATCTCGTATACATAGCGCATGACCTTTTTGCCCGCATATTTGCTCAGGTCATAGCCCTGGCTTTTTTGCAGCGCATTGTAGCGGCGGAACATTTCGCCCACTTCCTCCGGGATGCGTACCTGGGTGGATTCTTTCGGCGCCGGGGTCACGTCCCAGCCGAAATCCTCCAGGAATTTCACCCGGTCGTCATTGGCCGTAACGGCGGCGGTCTGGGCGGCGGTTTCGCTGTCGCCCCCCAGGATCAGGATCAGCGCCAGCAGTGCGGCGGCGACCATAAGCAGGATCAGCATGATTTTCTTAAAATCGACCTTGGCGGTCAGAATCATCATTTTTCATTTCCCCCTTGCTCCTATCGGATATTTCACCATATGTCCGGGGATGGGGGAAATAGAACGGAGCAGCAATGGAACGATTGGATAAATTTTTGTGTGATAGCGGCGCAGGCACCCGCAGCCAGGTAAAGGCTATTTTGAAAGCCGGACGGGTGCGGGTGGACGGCAAGCCGGAAAAGGACGGCGCCCGGAAAATCTCCCCGGAAGCCAATGAAGTCACCCTGGACGGCACTGTGCTTGCCGGGAAATGCCGCATGGTTTTGCTCATGAACAAACCGGCGGGGTACGTTACGGCGGCCTCCGACCCGGTGGAGCGGACGGTCATGGAGCTGCTGCCCCCGGAAATGCGCCACCTGGGGCTGAATCCCGTGGGGCGGCTGGACAAGGCAACGGAGGGGCTGCTGCTGTTCACCAATGACGGCGACCTGCTCCACCGCCTGACCTCCCCCAAAAAGGAAGTGGCCAAAATCTACTATGCCCGCCACGAGGGCACGGCCACGGCGCAGGATGTGGATGCATTTGACCGGGGATTGACCCTGGCCGACGGAATGGTCTGCCGCAGTGCCATCCTGGAGCCCCTGGGGGCGGGGGAGAGCCTCATCACCGTCTGCGAGGGAAAATATCACCAGGTGCGCCGCATGATGGCATCCAGAGGTATGCACGTAACCTATCTGGAGCGCCGCCAGGAGGGAGATTTGACCCTGGGCGATCTGCCTCGGGGGGAGGTTCGCCCGCTGACCGGGGAGGAAATTGCCCAATTGGAGAAAGCTGCCGGAATTGGATGATTCAGCATTTTGCCGTATAAAAAAGGCAGATATTTGCCATTGAATTGAATCCTATCGGAATAATACCTAAAAAGGGAGTAAGTTTTTGCAATAAAATGTCAAAAGGTACTTGCAAAATGCGCAAAAGAAGTGTATACTATTAGCAACGTTTTATGTAAAATGCATTTATGCGAGATACTAAGGAGGCAGCGTTATGTCCAACAGTGTTTTCCAGAGTGTGATTGTCCAGCTAAAAGAGATCCCCGGCCATACTTTCGGCGTGATCGATACCGATGGTGTGGTCATTTCCAGTACCGATGCAGCCCTTTTGGGTGAGCGGTGGAGCGATGCAGCCATGAAGGTCGCCTCCGCGGGTGAGGCAATGGTCACCTTTGGCCAGAAGTGCTTCAAGGCCATCGTGGGCGCATCCAATTTCTTTGAATATGCCGTTTTCTGCACCGGAGATGACGAAATGGCCAGGAATTTCTGCTCCATGGCCTATATCGCCCTGAGCGATGCCAAGGACTTCTACGAAGAGAAGCATGACCGTGGCACTTTCGTCAAGAATATCATTATGGACAATATCCTCCCCGGCGATATCTATATCCGGGCAAAGGAACTGCATTTCGCCACCGATGCCCCCCGTGCCGTCTTCCTGGTTCGCCAGGTGGGTCATAACGATGTGGCCACGGTGGACGTGCTGGCCGGGCTCTTCCCTGACAAGATGCAGGACTTCGTCCTGAGCGTGAACGAGTCCGATGTGGCCATCGTCAAGCAGATTACCCCCAGCACCACCAGTGATGATCTGGAAAAAATCGCCGTCAATATGGAAAATACGCTGCAAACCGAGCTGCGCATCAAAACCGTTATCGGCATCGGCACCGTGGCCGAGCATCTGCGGGAGCTGGCCGATTCCTATAAGGATGCCCAGACCGCCATCGAGGTTGGCAAGGTATTCGATACCGAGAAGAGCATCGTCCATTACGAGAATCTTGGCATCGGCCGCCTGATTTATCAGCTGCCCACCACCCTTTGCGAAATCTTCCTTTGCGAAGTGTTCAAGAAGAATTCCATCGATTCGCTGGATCAGGAGACCCTCTTCACCATCAACAAATTCTTCGAGAATAATCTGAACGTCTCCGAAACCTCCCGCAAGCTCTTCGTCCACCGCAATACCCTGGTCTATCGCTTGGAGAAAATCAAGAAACTCACCGGTTTGGATCTGCGCCAGTTCGACCATGCCATCGTTTTCAAGGTCGCCCTGATGGTTCGCAAATACCTCTCCTCCAGAGAGAATCGATAATATCTCGTTTCCTGCCGCCCGGATCGCCTATCCGGGCGGCATTTTGCACCCCTTTTTGCTGCAATCTGAATGAACGGTCGTAGGGGACTTGCTTTCCCGTCCCTCATACATGGGCTTATCGAAAATGCAACCGCTCAAGGGAGGCGGAACGCCTCCCCTACGGGCACGATCGATGGTGCAACCTAAAATCATGAATGCAGGGGACGGGTCTTCCGTCCCTCTTACATGGGCTTATCGAAAATGCAATCGCTCAAGGGAGGCGAAACGCCTCCCTTACGGGCACGACCGATGGTGCAACCTAAAATCACGAATGTAGGGGACGGGTTTCCCGTCCCTCTTGCGCAAGGTGCGTTTTTTCGTAGGGACACCCGTCCCCGGGTGTCCGCTGACCGGGGGCGTTGGTTGATTAAGGTGAATGGGAGAGAGTCCTTGGCTCCCTCTCAGAGGTGTGCGAAGCCATGCCCTTGGGCGGAGCTGCCGAACGAACGTGAGGCTGAGGGAGTGTCGTCCATATTTTTGAGCGGTTGCCATTCAACCAACGACACTCCCCCTGTCGGCCTGTTCGGCCGACATCCCTCTCAGCGAGGGGGACAAGGGGCGCTCCATCCCATCCTCGTTCCCATTCAACGGGGGCGGTTGGTGTAACGAACCGGGGTTGGCGGACACCGCGGGAGGGGTGTCCCTACGGCGTGGATTTGCCCATCCCCATTCAACGTACCCGGATAAAACCGCAAAATGAGGGAGGCGAAACGCCTCCCCTACGGGCACGATCGATGGTGCAACCTAAAATCATGAATGTAGGGGACGGGTTTCCCGTCCCTCTTGCGCAAGGTGCGTTTTTTCGTAGGGACACCCGTCCCCGGGTGTCCGCTGACCGGGGGCGTTGGTTGATTAAGGTGAATGGGAGAGAGTCCTTGGCTCCCTCTCAGAGGTGTGCGAAGCCATGCCCTTGGGCGGAGCTGCCGAACGAACGTGAGGCTGAGGGAGTGTCGTCCATATTTTTGAGCGGTTGCCATTCAACCAACGACACTCCCCCTGTCGGCCTGTTCGGCCGACATCCCTCTCAGCGAGGGGGACAAGGGGCGCTCCATCCCATCCTCGTTCCCATTCAACGGGGGCGGTTGGTGTAACGAACCGGGGTTGGCGGACACCGCGGGAGGGGTGTCCCTACGGCGTGGATTTGCCCATCCCCATTCAACGTACCCGGATAAAACCGCAAAATGAGGGAGGCGAAACGCCTCCCCTACGGTCTCGAACGATTATGCAGCTAAAAATCATGAATGTAGGGGACGGGTTTCCCGTCCCGCTTACATGGGCTTATCGAAAACGCAACCGCCCAAGGGAGGCGAAACGCCTCCCCTACGGTGACGATTTTGGTGCAATCTTATGTTAGCGACCGTAGGGGACGGGTTCCCCGTCCCTTGTGCATCCCTTTACCCTCCGGGGTGCATTGGGAAAAGCGCCGGTAAAAATTTACAAAAATGCAAAAAACTTCTTGCGTTTTTCTACAGAATGTTATATCATAGTTTTATGAACGGATGTTCCCGGCCGAAGAGGGGCGCCCCTCTTCGTAGTGTATTTCCTACACTACGATTCTTCTTTGAGTTTTTTTGAAAATGAAAGGAGCCTTTTCATGAAAAGAAAGTTATTGGCGCTATTACTTATTCTTGCCCTTAGTGTCACTTTGACAGCAATCTCTGTGAGTGCTGCGGTTCATTACGCATGGGTATATTGTCCTGATTGCGGGGAGGATCATTATCTTGGTGCATCGACTTTTACTCCATGCAATAATGGAACGCATGGTGGAGACTATGAATGTCCCGTTTGGAAGACTGTTATTACCGGAATTACACCGTGCGTGTATAGTGGATCAGACTGTACAGTAAATCGTACATGCTCGATCTGCGGCTACGTAGATTCTGCAAAAGATGATCACAATTATGGATATGTCTCTGATGGCGAACTCGGACATCACAAAGAATGTCAGAATCAGGGATGCACAGCAACCAGTGCTGTGACACCACACTCCGGCACGGATGATGGCGACTGCACCACGGCGCTTGTCTGCGAATGCGGCTATGTCATCACCCCGGCGAAAGCCGCCCATGACTGGAGCAATCACGACGGCAAATGCGCCACCCTCGGCTGCACCGCCACCTGTGAAAGCCAAACCGATGCCAACCACGACCACGCCTGCGATACCTGCGGCAAACCCCTGACAACCTGCGCCAACAATCTGGCTCCGGTCAACGGTCAGGCCGCTACCTGCAAGGTTGACGGCTGGAAAGATTATTATACCTGCTCCATTTGCGGCAAGAATTATTCCGATGTGAATGCGGAAAAGGAAATTACCGACCTGGCTGCATGGAAATCCGCTGACGGCAAGCTCCCCGCCGCCCATGTGGGCGCAACGCATATTGCCTATGAGCCGATTTATGATTCCGCCACGGATCGCTACGATCTGGATGAGCATTCCGTTCTTACCGTCTGCGAAGGCTGCGGCGATCCACTCAGCGCAAAGATGGGCGAACATAACTGGAATGATGGCAAGTGCGAAGATTGCGAATTGGTCTGCACCCACTCCGGAGGTACCGCTACCTGCAAAGACAAAGCGGTATGCGAAATCTGCGGAGAATCCTACGGCGAACGCAGCGCCATCAATCACGTGGGCGGCACCAGCGATGTATTCGTTGGTGACGAAACCGGCCATAGTCACACCATCTGCTGCGCAACCTGCCACACCGGGTTAAAAACGGAGGCAGAACCCCACATCTGGGTGGATGGCAAGTGCAAGGACTGCAAATATGTCTGCGCCCATTCCGGCGGCACCGCTGACTGCCAGCACAAAGCCGTTTGCGAAATCTGCGGTGAAGAATATGGCAATTTGAACGCCGCAAACCATACGGGCAAGAAAGTCTGGACGGTTCAGAGCGAAACCCAGCATGAGCAGAAATGGAACTGCTGCGGCGTAACCGCCGTGGAGCTGGAAGAACATGAATGGGAAAACGGCGCTTGCACCGAATGCGGCTATGTCTGCGCCCACTCCGGCGGCAGCGCCAACTGCCAGGAGAAAGCCGTCTGCGAACACTGCGGCGAAAGCTACGGCGAATTGGACAATACCATCCATACCGGCGAACCGGTGGTGATCAAGACCGCCACCACCCATGAACAGAAGTGGGACTGCTGCGGCAAGATCATGGTTGCCGAAACGAAGCACAATTGGGTCAAAGGCGTTTGCAGGGACTGCAAATATACCTGCGCCCATTCCGGCGGCACCGCTACCTGCAAAGAGAAAGCGGTATGCGAAATCTGCGGAGAATCCTACGGCGAACTGAGCACCATCAATCACGTGGGTGGCACCACCGACAGATTCACCTGTAGCGAAACGGGGAATGAACACGTTCACGCTGTCCTCTGCGCCACCTGTGGCAGGCCCGTTAGCGCAGAGAAAGAGCCCCACGTCTGGGCGGATGGCAAGTGCAAGCTCTGCGACTTCACCTGTGACCACAGCAAGAACACCAACCACGCCACCTGCGGCCACGCCGCCAACTGCTCCGTCTGCGGGGTCGAGCTGGAAGAGGCGCTGCTGCATTGGTTCAGTGAATGGAAGCCTTGCAGCGATGGGTTCCACGCTGCCTACTGCATCCGCAAGGGCTGCGACGGCACGGCGGGTATGCCCTGCGAATGGTTCGACCTGACCTTCACCACGGCGGAGGAAGAGGAGATGACCGTCTCCATCTGCCCCGTCTGCGGCGCCGTCCGGCACGAAGATGCGCTGTTCGAAGCCATCAAGGATGCCACAGTGAAAGCCAATGAGAAGTGGCTCCCCCGTGGGGAACTGATCGTCAGGGGAATGGAAGCGCCCTACGGCGAATGCCTGTTCGCTTTCACTGTCGGATATGAGTATTCCGGCTGGCTGGAAGAATTCCTGGGTGAAGTGACCGTCACCGTCCCCTTGGAGATAGAGGGTGACTTCCGCCTGGTCTTCGTGGACATGGAAGAGGAGACGGAGGAACAGATTCTGACGGATGTGGAGTTCATCTATGAGGATGGTACCCTCACTTTCGAAACCGAGAACCAGGGAATCTACCTCATCCTACCCGTAAGCGAATAAACACGAATCCCGGATGCATTTATCATGCATCCGGGATTTTTGCATAATTTAAATGAGCGACTGTAGGGGACGGGTTCCCCGTCCCGCTTGCACAAGGTGCGTTTTTTCGTAGGGACACCCCGGGAGGAGTGTCCCTACGGCGTAGGTTTGCCCATTCTCATTCAACGTACCTGGCCAAAACCGAAAAATGAGGGAGGCGAAACGCCTCCCCTACGGGCGCAATTATGGCGTAATCTAGGTAAACGGGCGTAGGGGACTTACTTTCCCGTCCCGCTTACATGGGTTTGCCGAAAACGCAATCGCCCCGGGGAGGCATTTGGCCTCCCCGGGGTTGTGAATTTTTTTGGTTATTCACCCAGGATGATGGCGTTGACGGCCTCCGTCAGCTCCATCACGGCGCTGCGCAGAACCAGCGAGGTGGGCACGCCGTCGATGACGGCAAGACAGCTGCTGGCGTTGTTCCGCAAGAGCTGAATCTGTACCGTGGGGAAGTTGGCATCATCCAGATGGAGGGTGATGGCGATTTCCTCTTTCTCGTCAGTTGCTTCAGACGTAAATTCGGTGGCGGTCAGATCCTCTATGGCGTATTCAATGGTGCTGATGGAGATCTCCTCTTCGCCATAGTACCATGCGTAGGCGGATTTCTCATCGTCGGCATCCTCCTGCCGGTATTCCAGCGTATGGGCTTCGCCGTCGAGGGTGATGTCCATTTGCTTAACTTTGGCGAAATCCCCCCAGAATACTTCCTTGTGCCGCAGGTCGTCGAACCCGGCGGCTTCCAGCGCAGTATAGTCGGAATCGCTTAGGATATAAACGATTTGTGACTGCCCGATGCGGGCATATTTGGTGACGGTTCCGGGGGTTTTGCCATCGGCTTCCGCCTGGTCGGCATCGGAGCGCTCCTGGACATTTTCACTGATATAGACGGTGACGGTATCGGTGGAGGTGACCTCGTCCTCCGTCAGCTCATATTCCAGCGAAATGGCAAGGGTGGGGGCATTCATGCCGAAAGATTCCAGCTCCTCGTCCGTTGCATTGTAGGTGGCGTAATTTTTCAAGCCCAGATTGGTGACGGAGCGAATATAGCGCTTGACGAGGGTGGTGTCCAGGGGCGTTTCCTGCTCATCCCGGAGGGTGAAATAGAGGTCATCTTCGCTATTGTAGGTGGCTTCGCTGTCCTCGGTGTAGAAGATACGATATTCTTCTTCGCCGGAGAAAGTGATTTCTTTCACATTGCTCAGGTCGGGCAGCTCATCGTGCTGAACCATGCTGGACAACTCCGACTGGATATAATCCATGGGGTCATTCTCCACCAGGTAGACGTTCCCGTCCCCGATGCTGATATAGCGCTGCTGATCCATCTGGCTGAAATTGCCCAGGGTGATGGCGTAGGTTTCCCCCTCCGTGGTTAGGTTCAGCGTTGCCTCCGGCTGATCCAGGCCGTACTGGCTGTAGTCTTCCACATCTTCGATGATGAATTTGACACCGAATTGCTCAAAATGGGAGAGGATATCATTTACCTTTTCCTCGCTTACCGGGAATGCTTCGTCCTGGTCATATTCCCAGGTGGTGCCGTCATGGTGGAATGCAAGACCCGTTCCGTCGCTATATTCCCAGGAGAGGGCAGTCACCGTATCCTTTGGCAGCTCCAGAATGACGGCGTCGCTGGCTTTGATCTGCTCCTGCTTTTCCTCATACCGGGTCAGGGCGAAAGTGGCAATGCACGCCGCAATCAGAACGACCATAAGGACGCATATGCGCTTAATCCGCTTCATATTGTTTGCCTCGCTTTCTTGCAATCACGTAGACCCCGATGCCCAGATAAGTCAGGGGGAAGATACCGATCATCAATCCTTTCAGTGCGGAGGCGGTGGAGTCGTTGATGGTCAGGTAATTGTAGTTCAGGGATTTGCTGCGGATGGCGATGGCTTCCCGCTCCCCCATGAGACTGGACAGGGCATTCATGGTCAGGTTCACATTGGCACCGGAGGAATAGGCGTTGTACATATCCGCCAGGAAATCCGTGGCGCTGAACCAGATGATCTGGCCGCCCCCATCGGTGGCAATGGATACGCCCAGGGTGAACGGGCCGTCAATGTCGCCCTCCTCTTTTTCGTAGGTGGTCAGGGCGAAAGCTGCGGTTTTGCTGAAAGCATTGTCGGATGTGGTGAGCAGGGGAGTGACGGCGCTATTGGTGCCGATGTCCAATCCCTGGCTCAGGGAGAAAATGGGATAGTACCGCTCGGAGATGAGGGAATCGGTGATGTCGCTGCTCTGCATATCCGGCATCAGCACGTAAGGATAGCCCAGGGCGTAATGATCCCGTGCGCCCTCGATGACGATGCCCTCCACGGCGGTTACGCCGTAGTTACCCAGCAGGGAATATAGATTCGTCAGCTCCGTATCCTCCACGGGGCCGGCGAGCACCATGAGCTTGCCGCCGTTTTCAGTATAGTCGGCGAGCATATCCGCTTCCTCCTGGGACAGGTCACTCTGGGGGCCATAGATCAGGATGGCATCCGCATCCTCCGGGATTTCGTCCACCGCCAGCAGGGACAGGGCGGCCTGGACAATATTCTCCTTTTCAACGGATTCGGCGAAACTCTCCGGCAAATCCTGTTCTCCGTGCCCCTGGAGCAGGTACAGCGTGGGCAGCTCTTCCGTCACCACATAGTCGATGGCGGAGGTGATGGCACCCTCACCATCGAAGCCGGAGGCGGTATAGGTATAGGAATAGTAATCGAAAGAAGTCTCGTAAATGTCGTTATAGCTGACATAGCGGTAGCGGTCACCGGATTCCACGATCAGGGAATTATTGGGAACGCTTTCCTGGGTATATTGCTGGGTGAAAGTGGGGAATACGTCCGGATTCTTCTTCACCACGGAGATGTGGCTGGAGAGACTGTCATACTTGCTCAGCAGATTTTCCAGGATTTCGTCCTCCTGCTCCGACTGCACCACCCAATAGATGGTCACATCCTGCTGCAAATTATTGACCACCACTTTGGTATTGCTGGTGATGGAATAGAGCTTGCTGGAGCTGATGTCCAGCTTGGTCACGGAGGCGGGGAGATTGGATACGAAAATATTCACAACGATCAAGATCGCCAGCACCACCGCCGTGACCGCTAGGGTATAAGCGCCGCCTTTCAGCGCCAGGGTGCTGCGGGGCATTTTCTTATTTTTCATCAGTTGTACCTCCGCTTTTCAAGAGATTGGACGGACAGGAACAGGAAGAATACGGTAACGGACAGGTAATAGACGATGCCCGTAATGTCGAATACCCCATTCACAAAGGTGTCCAGCCGGTCGAACAGGGACAGGCTCCTCATGAGCTTGGGCAGCAGCCCCTCGAAAGAGCTACTGTTCAGCCAGTAGCCCCCGGTGACCACCGCCATCAGCCCCAGGCCGATGCCATAGCCCAGATTTTCGCTCTTGGTCAGGTGGGCGATGAGCCAGCCCACGCACCCCGCCAGCACGAACAGTACGGCGGCGGAACCGAAAGCAGTGGACGAGACATACTCCGCCAGCTGCACGCTAAAATAGTTCAGCAGGATCGCAGCAATGCCGATGCCCGCTGCAAGCCCCTGATTCTCCGTCAGGGAGGAGATAAACATCCCCACGGCCAGCAGCGCCCCGCCCATGATAAAGAACGCCAGGAGGCTACCGTAGGATGCCAGCAGGTAAACGTCACCGTATTGCCGGAAGATCAGTGGATAGGTGCTGATAATGGCCAGGGGAATCAGATACAGCACCAGCAGCGCCAGGAATTTGCCCATTACCACCTGAGTGGTGGAGATGGGCAGGGAATAGAGCAGCTGATCGGTCTTCTGCTTGCGTTCCTCCGCAATCACCCGCATGGTGAGAATGGGGACAATGATGACAAAGACCAAACTGGAGAAACTGAGCACATATTCAAAATTGCTCACCGCCGCCTGCAAATTGTACAGCATGGCGCCGATGCCCACGAATACCAGCAAAAATGCGCCGAAAACGTAGGCAGTCAGGCTGTGGAAATAGAGCTTCAGCTCATGCTTCAGGATTGCGATCATGCTTCTTCCTCCGTTTCTTCCGCATTTTCTTCGTTACGGTGATCGGGGGCGCTTTCGGACAGCTCCAGGAATACATCCTCCAGATTGCCCCGTTTCAACGTCAGTTCATACAGGGTGAATTCACTGGTGGCGAAAGCGTGGAAAATTTCGCCGGATACGCTGTAGATATCCTTGCTGCCGATTTGGATGCGCCCCAGGGTATATTGCTTGCGTTCGGCGCTGATACCGGTGACGGCGGGGATATTCCCCAACAGCGCCCGGAGGGCACCCTCCGATGCATCGGTGGTCAACTGGATCTCGTTGGGGGACAGGAGCTGGTTTTGCAGCTCCTCCGGGGTACCGAAAGCAACCAGATGTCCCCCGGCGATCATCAGGATCCGGTCGCAGATGGCCTGCACTTCCGAAAGAATGTGGGAACTGAAAATAACCGTATGTGTCTTTCCCAGTTCCAGGATTAGCTCACGAATCTCAATGATCTGGATGGGGTCGAGACCCACGGTGGGCTCGTCCAGGATGATCACTTTCGGATTGCCCAGCAACGCCTGGGCGATGCCAACACGCTGGCGATAGCCCTTGGACAGTTGGCTGATGCGGCGGTATTTCACCTTTTCGATGCCGGTGCGTGCCATGGCGGAGTTGATCTGCTCCTGGAGCGCCTGACCCCGCAAGCCCTTGGCTTCCCCAACGAAATGCAGATAGTCCATGGGTGTTTCGTTCATATACAGCGGCGGATGCTCCGGCAGATAGCCGATGCATTTTTTCGCCTGATCCGGCTCGTCAAAAATGTCGTGGCCGTCGATTTTGACACTGCCCGCCGTGGCGGAAAGGCAGCCGGTGATGATGTTCATGGTGGTGGATTTCCCGGCTCCGTTGGGTCCCAGGAAACCGTATACGTGCCCCTGCTCAATCTGGAAGGATACATCCTCCACCGCAAGATGATCCCCATAGTATTTCGTTAAATGCTCAACGGTTATCATCGTATCTCTCCTCGCCAAATGGAAAATTTACCTGCAAAATCATGCGCATCCTTTCATATTGATTTGGGGCAGCCGCCCATACAGAGCATAGGCTAAAACCCTGAGCCAAAATCAGGTTAAAAACAATTCTAACAGTTCTGTGAAGAAAATATGAATGATTTGTGCCTAAAATCCGAATTTGCAGGAAATAATTTGACAAAGGAATGCTTCTCGTGTAAAATAGCCATATCTAATGTGATGGGAAGCAAAATACGCAGGGAGGAGAAGCAGTTTTGGTTGATTTCCATACCCATATTCTGCCCAGAATGGATGATGGCAGCCGGTCTAACCGCCAGAGCCTGGAGATGCTCCGGCTGGAGGCGGAAATGGGCATCGATACCGTGATCCTGACCCCCCATTTTTATGCGAGCCAGAATAGCCCGGAGCGGTTCCTTGCCCGGCGGCAGGAGGCGTGGGAGCGGCTGTGGGGTGCACTGGAAGACGATTCCATCCAGTTTATGCTGGGGGCGGAAGTGCAGTTCTTTGACCATATGGACGAGGTGGAGGAGGTATCCCGCCTGGCCATCGGCGTTACCGGCGTGCTGCTGCTGGAGATGCCATTCCGCCCGTGGGACGAGCGAACCGTCCGCACCGTTTTGGAGCTCAATGGCCGGGAGGGGCTGCAAATCGTCCTCGCCCATATCGAGCGGTATTCTTCTTTCTGCCGGGACAAGGGCATCTGGCGGGAGCTGCGGGAGAGCGGCGTGCTGATGCAGGTGAATGCTTCGCTCTTTTCCGGTTTCCTTGGCCGCCAGCGGGCGATGGCCATGATGCAGCGGGGTGAATTCCAGCTGATCGGCTCCGATTGCCACAATATGACGGAGCGTAGACCGAACTGGGAGAATGTCCCGGAATCGGCCATGGCTGATTCCGGCCGCTTTGCCAAGGAGCTGTTGGGGCTCTGATAAAGCGCTTTGATAAAAGGAGCAGTGAAAGCAAAATTCTTGCGGATGACTGAAAGAAATTGCCCACTTCGGCGTATAATATTCCCGGAGGGGAAGTGGCGCAGTGGTTTTGCTTGGCGTATTTATTTTTGTTGCGGTAATATGCTATTTTTTGGTGGCGGCGGTGGATACGCCCCGGAACCGGGCGCAGGAAGATGCGGAGCAAATGGAATTCCTGCGCCGGTACAATGAAAAAAAGAAAAAAAGACAAGGGTAAAGACATTCCCAAAAACCGACGAATCATCAATAAAAAGTCCTCCGTACCGGGTACTTTGCCCGGATGCGGAGGATTTTTCTGCTGGATGAGCGATGCGTGCCGGTTCGGTTTGTGGGTTGACGAAATGGGCGTTTTGTGGTATTTTTAACTCGTACATAGGTGCCCAGTTGGCAAGAAATACAATGGATGTACATTTCACTGGAGTAATAATCAGATGGAGAACCCCAAAACCATATGTCTGCTGAACGATTCTTTCCCACCGGTGATCGATGGGGTGGCCAATGCCGTTCAGAATTATGCAAGCCAAATTCACCTGGCGAACCGGGATGCGGTGGTGATCACCCCCTCCCACCCGGATTGTGACGATGGGCAATTTCCCTACCCCGTTGTCCGCTATCCCAGCCTGGATTTTCGGAAAATGACCGGGGGCTATACCGCCGGCATCCCTTTCTCCCCCCATATCACCCGGCAGCTGGATGGCCGGGAGGTTTCGCTGCTGCATACCCATTGCCCCGTGGTGTCCACCGTATTGGGCAGGGAGCTGCGGGCGGTGGTGGATGCGCCGCTGGTGATGACCTATCATACCAAATTTGACATCGAGATTTCTCAAAAAATCAAGGGAAAACCCCTGCAAGCCCGGGCGATGCACGCCCTGGTTCAGAATGCTGCCGCCTGTGACGAGGTCTGGGCGGTTAGCCAGGGGGCGGCGGAGAATTTGCGCTCCATGGGCTACGAGGGAGATTGCATCGTCATGCCCAATGGGGTCGATCTGCCCCTGGGGCGTGTGGCGCAGGAAGATATAACCCGGGAAACATCCGGTTACGATTTGCCGTTGGGGGTGCCTGTTTTCCTGTTTGTTGGCCGCATGATGTGGTACAAGGGGCTGAAAATCATCCTGGATGCCCTGGCGATGCAGCATCAGCGGGGTACAGACTTTCGCATGGTGTTTGTGGGGGGCGGCGCTGAGGAGGAGCAGATCAGAGCCTATGCCAGTCAATGCGGCATCGGCGAAAAATGCATCTTCGTCGGGGCGGTTCATCAGCGGGAGGCGCTCCGGGCGTGGTACTGCCGGGCGGATCTGTTCCTGTTTCCCTCCACATTCGATACCAACGGCCTTGTGGTGCGGGAGGCAGCGGCGTGTATGCTCGGTTCCGTGCTGATCCGGGGCAGCTGCGCAGCGGAGGGGATCACCGATGGTGTCAACGGTATCCTGATTGATGAGGATGCCGGGGGTCTAAGCGCCCGATTGACGGAGCTTCTGGCGCATCCGGGAGCAATGGCGCAAATTGGCCGCAATGCTGCGGCTGACTTGTATCTATCCTGGGAGGATGCGGTGCGCCGGGCAATGGAGCGGTACGATATCGTCATCGACCGCTACCGTACCCAGCCCCCCCACCGCCGGGAGCCCATGGAGCAATTGCTGAAAGCTTCCGGATCCCTGATGGAGGATCTGGCGCAGCTCTGGCCCCAGCGCCCATGGAAAAGGACCCCACGCAATTAAACAGTATTTTTCTCACTTTGCAATTATTATACGAAGGGAGCTTGAAACAATGTATCGAATTATGGAACTGAATCCCCAGCTCACCCCCTATTCCGGGGATATTGACCTGCGGATGTACCTCTACCGGGCAACAAAAGCCCGATTGCTGGCCGATGGCAAGAGCCTGGAGGATTTTGCCAATGCCCATGCCTATTACGGGTTCCACCATGTCCCCGGCGGCTGGTACTACCGGGAGTGGGCACCCAGCGCTTATCAGCTGTATCTGGAGGGTGATTTCAACGGATGGAACCAGACGAGCCACCCCTTGGCTTCCCTGGGCAATGGCAACTGGGAGATCTACCTGCCCGGTGACAATGCCCTGTGGGACGGGTGCAAGGTAAAAACCGTTGTGGATGCCAATATGACCCGCACGGAGCATATCCCCCTGTATGCCCGCCGGGTGGTGCAGGACAAGCAGACGGTCACTTTCTGCGCCGAAGTGGTGGATGATCTGAAGACGTTCCAATGGACGGATGAGAATTTCCGTGGGGAAGATTCCCTGTTCATCTACGAGGCTCACGTGGGCATGGCGCAGGAAGAGGGACGTGTGGGCACCTACCGGGAATTTGCGGATCATATCCTGCCCCGGATCAAGAAAGCCGGCTATAATACCGTCCAGCTGATGGCCATTATGGAGCACCCCTATTACGGCAGCTTCGGCTATCAGGTGTCCAATTTCTATGCGGCCTCCAGCTGGTTCGGACGGCCGGAGGATCTGAAATATCTGGTCAATACCGCTCACGCCATGGGCATCCGGGTGCTGCTGGATGTGGTGCATTCCCATGCGGTGAAGAATACCGCCGAGGGAATCAATATGTTTGACGGAACCACCTGGCAGTTCTTCCATGACGGGGAGAAGGGTGACCATCCCGCCTGGGGCACCAAATGCTTCGACTATGGCAAAACCGGTGTGCTCCATTTCCTGCTGAGCAATCTGAAATTCTGGATGACGGAGTACCATTTTGACGGCTTCCGCTTCGACGGCGTGACCTCCATGCTCTATCATGACCATGGCCTGGGCACGGACTTCAATTCCAATGACAAATATTTCTCCCTGAATACCCATACCGAGGCCGTTACCTATTTGCAGCTGGCCAATGAATTGATCCATACCGTCAATCCCGCTGCCATCACCGTGGCGGAGGATATGTCCGGTATGCCCGGTATG
>CAZTYB010000027.1:0-23684 GCA_964617595.1 uncultured Oscillospiraceae bacterium
GTTCCAGGGTGCGGCGGCGCAGATCCGCCGGATTCTGGCGGACGGTGATGGCGTGAAGATCGGCCATAAAGTAAAAGCATTCATACTGGTCGGCTCGCTCCGCCCAATTCTTAACCGCCCCCAGGTAGGAGCCGAGGGTCAGATCGCCGGAGGGCTTGATGCCGGAGAGCATTCGCTTCTTGGGAGTTTCCATCTCAGTCATTTTTAACGCTTCCTTTTCTTAAGGGATCTTTGCGCAAATCATATTCCGCTATGATCGAATCAAAGCTCCCCCGTCATTTTCCATCATTTTATCACAGATGGTCTCATTACGCAAGAATTTTTGCAAGAAATTCCCTCTGCCCTCTCCTGCCCTTGCAATTTAGAAATAAAATGCTATAATATTTTCAAAAATGTGGGGGAGGGATTGCCATGAGCGGAATCGGGAAAATCAAGAAAATAACCGGCAACCAACATCTGAGCTATTACGAATTGGAGGCCATCCGCCGGGATGGGGCGGTCATGCCCTATTATATGGCATCCCGGAATGCAGCTACGGAAACGCTGAAAGCCGTCACGCACCGAAATCTCCCCGACGGGGTCATTATCTGCGGTCTGCTGGGGGACAAGGTCGTCCTGGTGCGCCAGTTCCGCTACCCCGTCGGCAGATATGTCTATGAGCTTCCCGCCGGACTGGTGGAGCGGGGGGAAGATGTTACCGATGCCGCCATCCGGGAAATGTACGAGGAAACCGGTCTGACCCTCAGCCCCGTTGCCAGTCCTTTCTCCCGCCCGTTTTTCACCACCATTGGAATGACGGACGAAAGCTGTAGTCTCGTATTCGGTCGCTGCCAGGGATCTCCCACCAATATCCATCAGGAAAGCTCGGAGGATATCCAGGTCATCCTGGCCGATCGGGCAGAATGCCGCAGAATACTGGTGGAAGAAAATGTGGCGCTCCCCTGCGCCTATATGCTGATGCATTATATTGCAAGCGAAAGCGACCCATTTTTGTTCTTAAAATGATTGGAGGGAAATATGTCTGATATCATTGCCGCCATCTCCACCGGCAGACAGGTTTGCGCCATTGGCATCATCCGTCTGTCCGGTCAGGGATGCATCGACGTAGCGCAAAAGGTCTTCACCCCCCAGGGGGCACCGCTGTCCCAGGTATCCAACCGCAAGCTGGTGATGGGCGCACTGCACGATGCCCAGGGGCGCATCATTGACCAATGCATGGCCGTGTGCTGCCATGCACCCCACAGCTACACCGGGGAGGATACCGTAGAATTCCACTGTCACGGCTCCCCCGCCGTGCTTGCTGCGGGACTGGATGCCCTTTATCATTCCGGCGCTCGCCCCGCCGGGCGGGGCGAATTCACCAAACGGGCATTCCTCAACGGAAAATTGGAGCTGACCCAAGCGGAGGCCGTGATCGACCTGATCGAAGCGGACACCGCCGATGCTGCCGCCAATGCTGCCGGCCAGGTAGGGGGCGTGATGCAGCGCAAGCTCGCCCCCATCTATGATTCGCTGACGGATCTGTGCAGCCATTTCCATGCCGTGCTGGATTACCCCGACGAGGACATCGAGGATTTTGGAATGCAGAATTATGCCTCGCTGCTTCGCAAATCCGCAAAGGAGCTTTATGCAATCCTGAAATCCTATGGCCAGGGGCAGATCCTGTGCCAGGGTGTCGCCGCTGCCATTGTTGGGCGGCCAAATGTGGGAAAATCCAGCCTCCTGAATGCACTGGCCGGGTTTGACCGTGCCATCGTTACGGACATCCCCGGCACCACCCGGGATACGGTGGAGGAATCCGTTATGGTTGGCTCCACCCGTCTGCGGCTGATCGATACGGCGGGCATCCGTGAGACGGAAGATACCGTGGAAGCCATCGGCGTCCGGCGCTCCAAGCAGGCGCTGGAGAACGCAGACCTGGCAATCTTTATCTGTGATGGCTCCCAGCCCCTTACACCGGAAGACCAGGAAATCATTGAGCTGTGCATGGATGTACCCAATGCCATCGCACTGATCAATAAGACCGATTTGGGAAATGCCGTTGTGCCCAGCGACTTGCCCTTTGTCACCGTTTTGCCCGTTTCCATCAAGCAGGGTGACGGGCTGGAAAAAATTGCAGATATCCTGGACGTTTTGTTCGCCGGAGAGCTCCCCTGCGACGGCTCCATTCTCACGAACCCCAGACAATTCGATGCCTGCCGCCGGGCTTACGAAGCGATGCTCCAGAGCCTACAGGGATTGCAGCAGGGGCAGACCCCGGATGCAATTCTGACGGATGTGGAAGCAGCCATGGAGGCCATGGGTGAAGTCACCGGCGCAACAGTGCGGGAAGATATCACCGCCAGAATCTTTGAGCGATTCTGTGTTGGAAAATAAGGAAGAAAACGAAATGATTTACCTAGACAATTCCGCCACCACCAAGCCCTGCCCCCAGGCGGTGGAGGCAATGACGAGGGCCTTGACCGCAACTTGGGCGAACCCCAGTGCCCTCTATTCTTTCGGCATTGATGCCGCCCGGGAGCTACGCAACGCCCGGCACCAGGTTGCCGCCGCCCTGGGGGCGGAACCGGAGCGGATCTACTTCACCTCCGGCGGTACCGAAGCGGACAACTGGGCGATCCTGGGCACCGCAAAGCGCATGGGCAAGCGGGGCAAGCACATCGTCACCACCGCCATTGAGCACCATGCGATCCTGAATTGTATGAAAGAGCTGGAAGCCCAGGGCTTTGACATCACCTACTTAAAGCCCGATCTCACCGGAGCCATCCAGCCGGAGCAGCTAAAAAATGCGCTGCGGAAAGATACCATTCTGGTTTCCATCATGATGGTCAACAACGAAGTGGGATCCGTGATGCCCATTTCCCAAATGGCCAAATTGACTCACAAAATCTGCCCCGACTGCATTTTCCATACGGATGCCGTCCAGGGGTTTTTGAAGATCCCGTTTCAGGCAAAGACCTTGGGCGCAGACCTCATCAGCATTTCTTCTCATAAGATCCATGGTCCCAAGGGTGCGGGAGCATTGTACATCTCCCCCCGGTTGAAGTCATTCCCCCCCCTGCTTCTGGGGGGCGGGCAGGAGGGCGGATACCGAAGCGGAACGGAAGCCACCCCGGCCATTTTCGGCTTCGCTGCCGCAAGCGCCGCCGGGAAGCAAACACTGCCGCAGGATATCTCCCGGGAAACGGAATTGATTCGCTATGCGGTTTCGCAGCTTTCTTCCCTCCCCGGGGTGGTGATAAACGGTGCCCACCAGGCGCCCCATATTCTGTCCATTGGGATCCCCGGCGTGCCCACCCAGAATTCCATTAATATTTTGCAGGATGCGGGCATCTGTGTCTCCGCCGGGAGCGCCTGCGCCAAGGGTCACCGCAGCCACGTTCTGACTGCCATGGGTGTTTCGCCGGAGGTCATCGACAGTACATTCCGGGTCAGTTTGTGCAGGGATACAACCATAGAAGAGATCCAGGCACTGATAGAAACCATCCAACGGAATATTCTGCCAAGAGTTCACTAAAGAGGGATATTTATGAACAAAGAAACATTACGTGCCATTAAATTCACCCTATTTTCCATCAGCGCCGGGATCATTCAAATTCTGTCCTTTACATTGCTCAATGAATTCACGGGGCTACAGGAACATATCTGCTATCTGATTTCCCTGGTGCTGTCCGTTGCGTGGAATTTTACATTCAACCGCCGCTATACTTTCCAATCCGCCGGAAACGTGCCGAAAGCAATGGTGCTGGTTGCCCTGTTCTATTGCGTTTTCACCCCCGCCTCCACCTGGGTGGAAAAAACGCTGGTGAGTGCCGGCTGGAACGAGTACGTGGTCACCGCCATCAATATGGTCTGCAATTTCGTCACGGAGTATCTTTACGACAAATTCGTGGTATTCCGCAACGATACGGATACCAACGCCGCCGCCAAGAAGCAGGAAAAGCAGTGATCCCCTGCTCCCTGTTGGCGCAAAAAAGCGGTGCAGGAAAGGTTCACGTTCCATCCTGCACCACTTTGCTCTTAACTGATCATCCACCGGGCTGACCGCATTTGGCATAATAGGGGCTCGTCCTCTGCCGATACAGCATCAAAAGGCCACGGACACACAATTCCACCGCCATTGCCATCCACATTCCGTGCAGCCCAAAGGGCTCGATCAGCAGCCGTGCCAGGCCGATACGAATGATCCAGATGCTGCCAAGGTTCATCAAGCTGGGAACGAACGTATCCCCGGTGCCCCGGAGTGCACCGGCCGCAACAATGGAGACCCCAAAAAGCGGTTCGGACAGCAGCTCAATGCGAAGCACCTGCGCCGCCAGCTCCCGTACCTCAGGCACCGGTGTCAGCATCCGGAAAACGAGCGGGCAAATCAGCGCCATGATCAATCCCGTTGCCCCCATAAACAGGGCACCCATGGCCGTACAGATATTGCCATAGCGCCGTGCCAACTTTTCATCCCCGGCACCGATGCTCCGCCCAACAACCGTTGTTGCCGCTGAACCAACGCCGTACCCAGGCATATAGCAAAGGCTCTCCGCCGTCACGGCAAAGGAGTTGGCCGCAATGGCCACGGAACCCAAGGGCGCAATCAGCTTCGTCCCCGCAACCATGGCTCCATTCATTGCAATTTCCTGCACCGCCAGGGGTAGACCGATGTGGAATGCTTTCGTCAATATATCCGTTTGAATGCGCCATTTTTCCCGGCGCAGCAGCCGAAGCTGTTGATTCGAAATGCAGCAACGCCAGGCCATCACCAATGCGATCACGGCGCAAGCCAGCGCCGTACCGATCCCGGCACCCAGGACACCGTAAATCGGAATGAAAATTGCATTAAACACCACGTCCAGCACACACATGGCCGCATTGAGGATACTGGGGGTGACCATATCTCCGCTGCATTGCAGGAAAGACGAGGTCAGAGAATTCAGTTGAGAAAACGGCAGCATCAGCGCAAACACGAGGAAATAGTCCGCCGCATCCTTTTGAATGCTCACATCTCCCCCCAGCCATACGGGCAGGGCACCGCTGATCGCCACCCCCAGCGCACACAGGAGGGCAGAGAGAATAACCGCACTGAGCAATCCGTGGCGTACCACATTGCGCACATCCGCTTCCCGTTCTCCGCCGATATGGTGAGCCACCTGCACCGAAAAGCCCGCCGAAACCGCATATGTAACCCCACCGAACAGCCACGTACTGGAGGAAACCAGTCCGATTGCCGCAGATGCATTCGACCCCAATGCGCCAACCATGGCGGAATCGATATATTGCATCACAATGGTGGTAATCTGGCTCAAAATGGCGGGCAGGCTCAGCCGCCATACCTGCTGAACCTGGGGTTTCCATTCCGCCCAGTGAATACGCATATTACTATCCCTCCGGATTTTTAAATTCTCTCATTTTTATCCCACTTTGTTGGGCGAAGGGCTGAGACAAACCTCCGTCTGTTCATTGGGGGTACCGGCGAAGAATTTCAGCACATTGTCCACGGTTGTGGCGGCGATATTATCCAGCGCTTCCTGAGTCAGGAACGCCTGATGGGAAGATACGATCACATTGGGCATGGCGATCAAGCGCACCAGTTTATCGTCCTGGACAACGTGACCGGAGTAATCCTCGTAGAACAGATCTCCCTCCTCCTCATACACATCCAGGCAGGCGGCGCCAACCTTCTTCTCCTTGATGCCGGTGATCAAATCCTCCGTATTGATCAGCGCACCACGGGAGGTATTGACGATGGTCACGCCCTTTTTCATAGATGCAATGGACTTTGCATTGATCATATGCCTGGTCTCCTCCGTCAGGGGACAATGGAGGGAAATGATGTCGGAATTGGCAAACAGATTCTCCAGCGAAGTATATTCCAGCCCGGTATCCGGATTGGGGTATTTGTCATAGGCCAGAACTTTCATACCGAATCCCTTGCAGATATCGGCGAACACACGGCCAATTTTGCCCGTACCCACGATGCCGACGGTTTTGCCGTACAGGTCGAAGCCCACGAATCCCTGCAAGCTGAAATTAAAGTCACGGGTGCGGATATAGGCCTTGTGGGTTCTGCGGTTGATGGTCAGCAGCAGCGCCATTGCGTGCTCCGCAACAGCATGGGGAGAGTAGGCCGGAACACGGAAAACCCGAATCTTCCCCTGGCAGGCGGCCATATCCACATTATTGAACCCGGCGCAGCGCAGAACCAGCAGCTTCACGCCATAGCTGTGGAGCTTGTCCACCACGGCGGCATTGACCGTATCATTCACAAAAACGCACACTGCATCGTACCCGTTGGCCAGAGAAACGGTATCCTCGTTCAGGCGAGTCTCAAAATACTTGATTTCCAGGTTGGTACCCTGAATGCAGGCATCGAAGCCGGGAGTATCGTAAGCTTTGGTATCAAAAAATGCAAGTTTCATAGAATCATCTCCGTATTTTATTATCGATATAATTATATCGAATTATTTTTAAAAGTCAATGGTCAATTTATAAAAATAGTATTGAATAAAGGAGTGCTTTTTATGCTAAAAAGAATTTTAAAAACCTATCGTTCCCAAATCACCTATCTTGTGTTCGGCGGTCTGACCACGGTTGTGAACTACATTGTTTACCTCCCCTGCTACCATTATCTTGGCTCCGCCACCGTAAGCAACGCAATTGCGTGGGTATTTGCGGTGCTGTTCGCCTATTTGACCAATAAGCCTTTCGTGTTCCAGAGCCACGACTGGTCACTCCAGGTGGTTGCGCCAGAATTTGCAAAATTTGTGGGTACCCGCCTTGCTTCCGGCCTGCTGGAGACCGGCATCCTGGCGCTGGCGGTTGATCTGCTCCATGGGAATGGACTGGTTTGGAAACTGGTCGTCAGTGTCCTGGTAGTAATTCTGAACTATATTGGCAGCAAGCTTCTGGTTTTTCGGGAGAAGCATTAAAGTTTACTGAAAGCGCTTTGCATAGCCGCATCGGCGGCACAGGGGATGCGCCGCAATTCCCTGGGAGAATCCCTGGTAAATCTGCTGCGCAAGGGGCGACGACAGGATCGAATCCAGTTCCGCTTCCATCAAATTCCCCAGAGGAATATTCCCATCGGAATCCAGACAGCATGGAACCACCGTCCCATCGCAGAGCACACCGATCTGATCCCGCAAACCGTAGCAGAAACGCCTCCCCTCATTTTCAGGAGCGTTCAGCATTGGCCAGTCGAATTTGTCTCCGTATTCCAGATATACCCGGTTTGCGATCCGGGTTCCCCGGGGTTCCACTTTCCATTCTCCGGGGAAACTGGTTTCCATATGCGCCAAAATCTCCCGGTTTCGCTGTTCCAGTCCACCCTGATTCCAGAGGCGGTAAACCGTGATTTTCCTGCCGGAGGCTGCCTGACCATAGGCAAAGCAGCGCTCCAGATATTCATCAAAAGGCATCCCCGCCTCGTTGGCTTCGAACGAATGGAGCGAAATATTAACCTTGTGCAGTCCCGGCGCCGCAAGGAGCTGCTCCTGTTTCTCTGCAAGCAATGTTCCATTGGTGGTTAGAATGATGCGGAAGCCCTCTTCCCCGGCGATCTCCAGGAAGCGTTCCAGATTGGGGTGGAGCAACGGCTCTCCCATCAGGTGGAAATAGAGATAATCCGTATAGGGACGGAGCTTCGGCATCAGTGCACGGAACTCGTCTTCCGTCATGAGCCGCTTCGGCCGACTGGTTCCGGGGCAAAAGCTGCACCGCAAATTGCATATATTGGATATTTCCAGATAGATTTTTCGAAATCTCATGGCTACACCTACTTTATACCCATCATAGCCCCAAATGGAAAAAAAGTCAATCCATAGAAAACGCCCGGGGTAACCGGGCAGAAACAATCCTCTTGAAATTGCTGGAGAATTCGGGTATACTGTAGCAAATGAGACAAAGGAGACACGGATATGAGTCTGATCAAATCATTCCTGAAAATCGGCATTCCCGCCGCCGTGGCGGCAGGGGCTCTGGTGGCTGCCAAAATCCGGGAGCAGAATTCCCCCGCCAAGGAAAAGCCCCATTCGGATGCCCCCATCATCGTTGCCCTGGGTGACAGCATCACTTTTGGTGCAGGGGTTATAAAAAGCCGCAACAGCGACAGCTGGGAAAAGAAGCTGGAGCAAATGCTCAGTGGTGCATATCAGGTGCTAAACTACGGCATCTCCGGCGTAACGCTGCAAAACGAAGGGGACTGCCCCTACTGGAATATGCAAGAGAAAGCCCTGCGTGGCTTCCCGGAAGCGGCGCTGGCGCTGAATCCCGAAATCGTCCTGCTGATGCTGGGCACCAACGACTCCAAGCCCTACAACTGGAACCGGGAGCGGTACGAAGCGCAGCTGGATCAGCGGGTAAAGGAAATCAAGGCCAATCCCGCCGTGAAGCGGCTGATCCTCCTCTGCCCGCCCTATGCCTGCCCAGTGGAAGGTAGCGATACGGTTGCTTTCGATATCTCGGGCGAGATCATCCGGGACGACATTCATGCGATCGTGAAGAAATGCGCCCAGGATAATGGCGCAGAGTGCCTGGATCTGTACGCCCTGACGGAGGGGCACAGCGAATATTTCGTGGACGGTGTTCACCCCAACAGCTTTGGCAACCGGGTAATCGCCGCTGCAATCCAGCGTCACATTCTGGGTCGCTAAACCACAAAAAGCACACCCCCGAAGCAGATTTTGGATGTTGCCAAAGTCCGCTCCGGGGTTCTTTTAATTCTTATGGAATTCCTTTTCGGCGCAATATTGTAGCACGGACTGAATCTGGGGGGAGATCCATTTATCCCGATGGTGCAATAGCTGCTTCCAAATGGTCACCTGGATCTCCGGAATATCCAGATAAACAAGGCTGCCATTCCCCACGGCTTCCTCCGTGACAAAATCCGGCAGGAAAGAAACGCCCACCCCCTGGGTGACCATATCGCAGATGAGATGGGGATTGCCCACCTCCAGCACGGGGATGATCTCCAGTGACCGCTGCGCCAGCTGCTCATCCAGGAAGCGGCGATAGCTCATGCCTTTCTCCGTGAGAATGAACGGCTGCTTCACCAATTCCTCCAATGTCAATCGCTCCCCTTTCGCCAGGGGGGAAGCAGCGGAAACGACGAAATGGTTCTCTACCCTTTCCTCTTTTACGATCACGTATTCCGTGTTATAAATATGGCTCTCCATGGTCAAAATGGCATCCACTTCGTTGTGATCCAGCAAACGGAACATTTCCTCCGTTCCCCCGGAGACGATCTTCAAACTGGTGCCGGGATTGGATTCCAGGAATTCCTGGAAATTATCCTCCAACAGCGAAGCGCACAGGGAATCTGCCATAGCCACCCGCACCCGCACCATACGGGAGGAACCGGAATGGAGATTGGCTTTCAGCTCCGTGGTCATTTTCTCGATCTGTCGGGCATAGGCCAGCACCTCCCGCCCCTTGTCGGTGAGCACCACGGTGCGGTTGATTCGCTCAAACAGGGGCAGCCCCAACTCCTCCTCCAATTGGCGGATCTGAAAGGAAATGGTGGACTGGGAGCAGCCCAGGAGCTGCCCCGCCTTGGTAAAGCTGCCCAATTGCGCCACGTGGGTAAAGGTGGTCAGATTCTTTAGATCCATATTCCGCTCCCCTTTCCGTCATTTCTGCTTGCGGGTATACAGCCGTGCCAGGCCGCCCTCGCTGGTCTCCCGGAAGCGGGTGCTCAGATTCACGCCGGTCTCGTGCATGGCACGGCAAACCATATCATAGCTGATATTCCGGGAGCCGGTGAGGAAATAGCTCAAATTGCAGGCATTCATGGCACGCATGGCTGCAACGGCATTGCGCTCGATGCAGGGGATCTGTACCAGACCGCAAATCGGGTCACAGGTCAGTCCCAGGTGATGCTCCATGGCTACCTCCGCCGCATACTCCACCTGATCCAGGTTCTGATTGAACAGCTCCGCCAGAGCGGCAGCAGCCATGGAGCAGGCGGTGCCGATCTCCGCCTGGCATCCGCATTCCGCCCCGGAGATGGAGGCATTGCTCTTGGTCAAATTGCCGATGATCCCGGCAGTAGCCAGTCCACGGCAAATCTGCTCATCGGTGAACCCCTTGGTCACCTGGGCATATTTCAGCACAGCCGGGAGGACCCCGCAGGCGCCGCAGGTGGGGGCGGTGACGATGGTGCCGTTGTCCGCATTCTGTTCCGCCACGGCGTAGGCAAAGGCGGCAATCTGCTGGAACTCATTCAGCGCCGGGATATTGGCATCCGGAGTCTGCTCGTAGAGGAATTTTGCTTTCCGCTGGACGTTCAGCCCTCCGGGCAAAACGCCGGAGGCCTGGAGCCCCTCGTCAATGGAGCGCTTCATCACCTGCCAAACTTCCATGAGGAAGTCCCAGATTTCCGGCCCCTCGTTCAGCTCCACATATTCGCTCAGGGTATGGATATAGCGCCATTTGCAGAAATCGGCGATCTCCGCAAAGGAATGCTCCACATAGACTTCCTCCTGGTTGTCACTGCGGCGGCCGGGGATGCGGATATCTCCGCCGCCAATGGATTCCACCCGCATTTTTCCGATTTCTTCCCCCTCTTTCAGGGCGATGAAGTCCAGCGTATTGGGGTGCGCCTCCGGCAGTTCCTGGCCGGAGAAGATGATTTGCGCCGGGCAGGGTGCCAGAGTCTCCCGCAGCACCCGATCCGTGCCGTGCCCCACTCCGGTTTTGCTCAGGGAGCCATAGAGCACCACCCGGAAGCCATCGGCCTGGGGGTACTCCTGCCGGAAGAGTTTGGCGGCACGCTCCGGCCCCATGGTATGGGAGGAGCTGGGTCCTTTGCCGATTTTATATATCTCTCGAATAGATTTCATAAGGCACCTCTAAATCATTTTGCTATGTAAAAGCATAGCAAAAAATAATGATGTGCCATTTTCTCGCCCCGGCGGGGCAACCGAAAATGATGCACAAAAACTTCATGCGCTGTACTTTTGCCACATTTCGTGATGCGCCTTAACCCATGAAGATTTATATCTCAATACTATCACGAATCGGAGAAAAGCGCAAGGGAGAAAGGCGAATCCATGATTTGTAAAAAAAGCAGGAAGAAAGAAAAAATTAAAAGTTTTTTAAGTTGCAAATCTCATATCCATGCATTATAATGGAGGCAAAATGATTTTCATGCCAAACGCCGTCCCTTTTCGGGCGTCTTGGATATCGGGAGGAATCAATATGCTTCATAAGAAAACATCCGTCGTCATCGCCAGTGCGCTGTTGGCTTGCGTTTCCGTTTTCGCCCTGTCCGGCTGCAACAAGGGAGAGGATAACACCACTCCCCCGGAAACGACCCCAACCGTCATCGAAACCGTTGCCGTCACCACCCCCGCCGGTTCCCTGGCACATACGGAGAGCGAGGGAAGCCTGGAATCCTGGGAAATGAGCGCCGCCGTATGGAGCAGCAGCAACGGTGCCACCGTCACTTTCACCGGTCACCCCAGGGCATATGAGCAGGGGCAGTCCGCCGCTTTCGTCGTCCGGCTGGAGGGCAAAGAGGTGGAGAATGTCTCCTGTAATTGGGACGGAAGCTACTACACCGCCACAGTGGATCTGGAGGCCGCCGACGGATACGAATACGAGTGCGTTGTCTTCCCGCCCCAGGGCATTGGGGAGCACTTCACTCTGAGCGATGCCTATGATACGCTGGTATACATGAAGCGCAGCCTGGATGCCTACTGCAATCTGTATATCTCCGACTTCAAGGAAGAAAGCGGCAATTTCGTTGTCACCGCTGGATTCGCCAGTGTTCAGCTTCCCCAGCTCACCACCGCCGGCACCACCGTCACTTTCCAAAAGGCGCAGCTGGTCTTCATGCTCAACGGGGAGACCATTGAGAACAAGGATCTCGATCTGCCCCAGGGTGAGGGTCAGGGCAGCTACGAAAGCAGTCTGTCCAATATCAGCTTCACCATGCCTGAGATGGATGACGACTATCAGCTGGATCTGATGCTGGTGGTCACACTGAACAATGGTGAGGAACTCACCGCCAACGGCGGCAGCTGGTTCTATAACAACGGAACCCTGAACATGGCCGCAGGCTAAATCCCTAACCAAAAAGATCACTCCCCGCAGTACCCGGCTCGGATGAGCCAAGGGTTCTGCGGGGAAATTTTGTTGCATTAAAAGAGGCTGATCTGGCTGGTATCCGGCAAACTTCCGAAAGCGCCCGCATCTTTCAGCATCTGGATATGGGTCTTGGAGACCTTGGGGCAGGCCGCCGCCACCTCCTCGATGGAGATGAACGTCTTTCCCTCCCGTCCGTTCATCAGATCCCAGGCCGCATTTTCTCCCAGGCCGGAAATGGAGACAAAGGGGGGCAGCAATTTGCCATCCTGAATCAGGAATTTGGTTGCGTGACTCTTGTAAATATCGATGGGCAGGAATTCGAATCCCCGCAGATAATACTCATAAATCACTTCCATAGTAGTCAGCAGGTCTTCATCCTTATCCGTGGCATTTTCGTTTCCCTCGATGGCCTGGATATTGGCCACCACGGAATCCTTCCCCTGGGTCATCAATACGGCATCGAAGCCGCCTTTCTGGCTCCGGCGATAGAAATAGGCGGAATAGAACGCCAATGGGTGATACACCTTGAACCAGGCAATCCGGAACGCCATCATAACATAGGCCACGGCGTGCGCCTTGGGGAAGAGGTACTTGATCTTCTTGCAAGAGCCGATGTACCAATCCGGCACCCCTGCATCGATCATCTCCTGCTCCGCTCCCTCCGGCAGTCCCCTGCCCTTTCGCACGGCCTCCATAATTTTAAACGACCGTTTCTCCGGCATTCCGCAGGAGATGAGGTAGATCATGATATCGTCACGGCAGCCGATGGCCTGGTCGACGGTTGCGGTTTTGGAGGTGATCAAGTCCTTGGCATTGCCCAGCCAAACGTCCGTACCGTGGGAGAAGCCAGAAAGGCGCAGCAGGGTATCGAACCGGGTGGGCATCGTATCCAGGAGCATTCCACGGGTGAATTTCGTATTGAATTCCGGGATGGCAACTGCCCCGGTGGGGCCGAGAATCTTATCATCCTCATAGCCCAGCTCCTTGGAGGAGGTAAAGATGGACATGGTGCGCTTGTCGTCCAGCGGAATCTTCTTTGCATCCACGCCGGTCATATCCTCCATCATGCGGATCATGGTGGGGTCATCGTGCCCCAGCATATCCAGTTTCAGCAGATTCTCCTCCATGGAGTGATATTCAAAATGGGTGGTGATTTGGTCGGCATTGGGGTCGTCCGCCGGATGCTGAACGGGGCAGAAATCCCAGATCTCATTCTCCTGGGGGATGACCACCAGGCCGCCGGGATGCTGGCCGGTGGTACGGCGCACCCCAACGCATCCCGATGCCAGCCGATTCTCCTCCGCCCGGCTGGCAGATTTCCCCCGCTCGGACAGGTATTTCTTAACGTAGCCGAAAGCGGTTTTCTCCGCCACGGTACCGATGGTTCCCGCCCGGAAAACATGGGATTTCCCGAACATTTCGATGCAGTACGCATGGGCTTTCGCCTGATATTCGCCGGAGAAATTCAGGTCGATGTCCGGCACTTTGTCGCCGCCGAAGCCGAGGAACGTCTCAAAAGGAATATTGAATCCGTCTTTTTCGAATTTCGTTCCGCATTTGGGGCACACTGCATCCGGCAGGTCAGCGCCGCAACCGTAACCCTTGGGCACATCGAAGGTAGCGAATTTGCACTCCGGATTGGGGCAGCGGTAATGGGGCGGGAAAGAATTGACCTCCGTTATGCCGGACATATACGCAACGATGGAGGAGCCAACGGAACCACGGGAGCCGACCAGGTAGCCATGCTCCAAGCTGTTCTGCACCAGCTTCTGGGCGGACATATAAATCACATCGTAATGGCAATTGATGATGTCATTCAGTTCCGTTTCCACACGTTTCGTCATAAGTTCCGGTGGATTATCCCCGTAGAGTCGGCGGAATTTGCCGTAAACCAGGCGCTTCAGATCCTCCACGGAGTTCTCGATCTTGGGTGCGAACAGATTATGGGGCACGGGGCGCAGACTTTCGCACATATCTGCAATGCGGTTGGGATTGGTGACCACGATCTCATAGGCTTTCTCCGCTCCCAAATAGCTGAATTCCTCCAGCATTTCGTCCGTTGTGCGGAAATACAGGGGATTGGGCTTGTCCGCATCGTCGAATCCCTTGGTTGCCAGGAGGATATGGCGGAAAATCTCATCCTCTGGATTCAGGAAATGGACATCCCCGGTGGCAACCACGGGCTTGCCCAGTTCCTCCCCCAGGCGAATGACGGTGCGGTTGAAATTGCGCAAATCCTCCATTTCCTTGGCGATGCCCTTATCCAGCATGAATCGGTTATTCGCCAGGGGCTGAACCTCCAGATAATCATAGAACGAGGCGATGCGCAGCAGCTCATCTTCACTCTTCCCCTCCAGAATGGCCTGGAAGAGTTCTCCCGCTTCGCAGGCGGAGCCGATGATCAGCCCTTCCCGCATCTCCAGGATAGAGGATTTAGGCATTCTGGGAACCCGTTTGAAATACTTCAAATTGGAATCCGAAATCAAATGATAAAGATTTCGTAATCCCACCTGATTCTTGGCAAACAGGATGATGTGCCGGGCATGGCGGTCGGTGACCCGTCCCTTGGAGCGCAGGCCGATCATGGCGGGATTCACCGCCTGGAGGGTATGGATATCCAGTTCCTCTTCCATCTTCGCCATCAGGGCATTCATAATCAAGCCGCAGGTCATGGCATCGTCCGCTGCCCGGTGGTGATTAAAGTCCGGCAGGCTCAGGGCATTGGATACGATATCCAGCTTGAATTTGCTCAAATGGGGCAGCATATTCTGGGACAAAATCAGGGTATCCACCGCTGTGAACCCATAGGAGAGCCCCAACTTTTGGCAGGCATTGCGGATGAATCCGGTATCGAAATCCGAATTATGGGCTACCAGCACCCGATCCCCCACAAATTCCAGGAATTCCGGCAGCACCTGGGCTATCTTCGGTGCGCCCTCCAGCATTTCCGGGCTGATACCGGTGAGCTCCACGATTTTCCTGTCCAGGGGCATTTCCGGGTCAACGAAAGACTGGAACCGTGCCACCTCCTGCCCCCGTTTGAGGATAACGGCACCGATCTCGATAATATGGTCGCTCTTAGCACTGAGGCCTGTGGTCTCCAGATCGAAAGCAACATATTCGTCGTCAAATGACATCTCCTGTTTCCCATGAACAACGATACGGTCATCCACATCGTTGACATAGTACCCCTCAACGCCGTAGAGGATCTTGATATTCTCGTCGGTGCCCGCCACCTTGGCCTTGGATGCCGCTTTCATGGCATCGGGGAAAGACTGCGCCACGCCGTGATCGGTAATGGCGATGGCCTTATGTCCCCAGGCTGCCGCCTGCTTTACGGCCGCGGCAGTGTCGGTCAGTGCATCCATATTGCTCATGGTAGTATGCAGATGGAGCTCCACCCGCTTTTCGCCCTGAGCCAGATCCCGGCGCTTAGGCATGGAGCCGGGCATGATGGCATAGGGCTTGAGCACCATGTCATTCTCAAACCGGTCTTCGATGAGCTTCCCCTGCACCCGAAGGACGGAACCCACGTGGACATTCTCGATAATGGGTTTGGCTTCCCTCGCTTCCAGGAAGCGGCTGACCCGGATGGAATTGGTATTGTCCGTCATGTCGAACTTCACAACATAGGCGTTGCGTTTCGTCAGTTCCTTATGATCGATGGCAAAGACCTTACCTTCCAGGATGATCGTTCCCATATCCATGGACATATCTTTCATGGAAACGGTATTGCCCCGGAAAGGTTTGCCATAGAATGTGCCGCTGTCCGCAGCTTCCTGTTTGGGGGCTTCCGTCTGCTGCTTCGCCTGGGCGGTTGGGTAGCGGTCGATCACTTCCTGGCGGAGGGATTCCACCGCATCAAAGAGCGCTTTCCCCTCCAGATTGCTCCCCGCCTCCACCCGGATGGTGACCGGTGCGGCGAAGCGCTCCCGGAGGGTCTGCTGCACCGATGGGATGAGTTCTTCGATGGAGGTTTTTCCATTGGCACGGAGCTGAATGGTCAGGTTCTCCCCCTCCCACAGCCACTTTGCCCCCGCCAATGTTCCACGGGTCATGGAATTCTGGGTGACAAAGAGGTTCATCAGTTCCTCCGGCTCGATCTTTTGCAATTCCTCAGCCGGATGGGTCAATGTAAGCTCCAATGCCGTCAAGCCATACGCTCCGGCGATGTCCCGCTCCATCTTCTCAATCAGACGGCGGGGAACATAGCGTGGGGCACTCGCCACGGCACAGACCCGCCGCTGGGAAGCATAGATATCCGCCGCCTCCACCACTGCCTCTGCCAGGGCGGAACGCAGCTCCTCCGGCGGGTCATAATCCGAAAACATATTCAGGAGTAATACAGTTTCATTTCCGTTCATAGTCCAGTCTATTTCTCTCTTAAAATCATGGCGGAAGGGGTCTCCTTCCGCCAAATTCACTCACATTTTCTCAATTCGCTCCATCAGAGCGGGAAGCAGCTCGTCATAGGGGCGCTTGTCCACGGGAACACCTTTTTCAAAAATCGTGCCCCAGCCGTCACCACCGGCGATGCCGATATCCGCTTCCCGTGCTTCCCCGGGTCCGTTGACCACGCAACCCATGACGGCAACGGTGATGGGCTTGGAGCAATCTTTCAGCGCCTCGTCCACCTGATTGACCAAACCGATCAAATCGATACGAGTTCGTCCACAGGTGGGGCAGGAAATGATATTCACGCCCTCTTTGCGCAATTCGGCGGCTTTCAGGATATCCTTGGCAGCGTAGACTTCCTGAACCGGGTCATCCGTCAGACTGACCCGCAGGGTATCGCCAATGCCATCCAGCAGCAGAGCACCGATGCCCATGGCGGATTTGATCAATCCCTGGCGGACGGGGCCGGTTTCCGTCACACCGATGTGCAGGGGGTAGTCACACCGGCTGCGGAACAGCCGGGCAGCCGCCACCATATTGGGCACGGTGGAGGATTTCATGGAGACACAGGTATCGTAGAACCCCTGCTTCTCCAGCAGCTCCAGATGATCGAATGCGCTCTCCACCAGGGCTTCCGGGGTGGGATGGCCGTATTTTTCCAGCAGTTTCTTATCCAGACTTCCCCCGTTGACACCGATGCGGATGGGGATCTTCTTCTCCTTGCACACATCCACGACGGCTTTCACCCGATCTTCTCCGCCGATATTGCCGGGGTTGATGCGGATTTTAGCGGCGCCGCCCTCCGCTGCCAGGATGGCAAGCTGATAATCAAAATGGATATCCGCCACCAGGGGCAGGGGGCTTTCCTTACAGATTTCTGCAAAGGAACGGGCGGCTTCCCGGTTGGGCACCGCCAGACGGGCAATCTGGCATCCTGCCGCTGCCAATTTCTTGATCTGCTCCAAGGAGCCGGGAACATCCGTCGTTTTGGTATTGAGCATGGACTGAATTACCACCGGGGCACCGCCGCCGATGGGAACGCCGCCAACAACGATCTGTCTTGTCATATCTCTTACCCCTTAAAAATCGCAAAAATATCTTTAAACATAATCAGGATCAACAGCGCAAACAGCAGCATGGTGCCCACGCTATGGATGACCCCCTCGTATTTGGGATTCAGCTTTTTCCGGGTGATCCCCTCGATCAAGCCGGTCAGCACCACGCCCACCGCCCGGGCACCGTCCAGGCCGGGAATGGGCAACAGATTCATCACCCCCAGATTGACCGTGATCAATCCGCCGAAACTGATCATATTCAGTATCGCATAATACAAGTTGGAGGACTGCTCCGCCGTATCCGACATCATGTGCACGATGCCCACGGGACCGCTGAGATCCTTTACGCTGGCCTGGCCATTGAACAGCATCTTCAGACTCAGGCGAACCGTGCGGATATTGGACAGGCAGGCATTCCAGGTCTGGCGAACCCATGTGGAAGCGGAACGCTCCACGGAGCCAAAATCGAATCCATAGCGCAGAGAAGTCGTGCCATCCTCATCGGGAATTTCCCGCTTCTCCATGTGGAAATCATTCAATTCCATCCTTTCCCCATCCCGGAGGATGACCAGATCATGGCGGTTCTCCGGATTGTTCACGCTGTCGGCATTGGCCATGAGCACCAGGGAGAAGTCCGAATACATATAGATCCTCTCCCCGTCCACGGAAACGATCCGATCCCCCGCCACAAGGCCGGGCTGGGTCGCCGTTTCCGCAAGGGCACTCTCCGGCGCTACGCTGGAAACCACCGGAACATTGTACCATTTCTGCGGGGCGAAGAACACCCCAAACAGCACCAGTCCCGCAATCAAATTCATCGCCGGTCCTGCAATCAGGATGACCAGTCGCTTCCACCAGGTAGCCGCACCAAAGGAGCGGGGATTATCCCGGGACTCGCCGTCCTCCCCCTCCATTTCGCAGTAGCCACCCAAGGGAATGAGCCGGATGGCGTAAAGAGTTTCGCCCCGCTGCTTCTTCCACAGCGCCGGCCCCATAAACATGGAGAATTCGTTAACCTGGACATTGAATAATTTTGCGGCGGTGAAATGCCCCAATTCATGGATGAAGATCAAAAGGCTAAAAAGAACGATTCCGAAAATTACGCTGAAAATGGTCATAAGATGCCTCGCTTAGTATTGATTATCCCTCACGGCCTGCCGTGCCAGACGGTCGGCCTCCAAAATTTCTTCCAATGTAGGATCTTGGATAAAGGGAACTTGCTCCACCGCCTGGGAAACCAGGCGATAAATGTCGTAAAAACCGATTTTGTCCGCCAGGAACAGCGCCACCGCCTCTTCGTTGGCTCCATTCATTGCCGGGCAAGCCGTGCCGCCCCGGCGGGCGCACTCCCGTGCCAAAGCCAGGCAGGGGAATTTCTCCAAATCCGGATGGCAGAAAGTCAGCGCCCCGCACTGGGTCAGATCCAATCTCTCCACCGGGGAGGGCAGCCGCTGGGGATAGGTCAACGCCAGCTGGATGGGCAGGCGCATATCCGGGGTGCCCAACTGCGCCATCACGGCGCCGTCGGTGAACTCCACCAGACTATGGACAATGCTCTGCCGGTGAATCAGCACCTCCACCTGCTCCAGGGGAAGATGATACAGCCGCATGGCCTCGATCACTTCCAGCCCCTTGTTCATCAGGGTTGCGCAGTCCACGGTGATCTTTGCGCCCATTTTCCAATTCGGATGGCGCAGGGCATCGGCCTTTGTCACTTTGTCCAGCTGCTCTTTCTCCATGCCGAAGAATGGGCCGCCGGAACAGGTGAGCAGAATGCGCCGCACCTCTTTCCGGTCATCGCAACCCATCAGGCACTGGTAAATGGCGGAATGCTCGGAATCCACGGGGATGATTTCGGCACCGTACTGCTCCGCCTGCGCCATAACCAGTTCACCGGCGCAGACCAGGGTCTCTTTATTGGCCAGGCCGATGCGCTTCCCCGCCCGGATGGCAGCCAGAGTCGGCTTCAAACCGACCATACCCACCACAGCGGTAATCACGCAGTCTGCCTCTTCCATGGTCGCCGCCTGAATCAGCCCCTGCTCCCCCCAGGCAATAGCGATAGCGGGGTCATTCAGCTCCCGGCTCAGGCTTTCTGCCGCCTCCCGGGTCGCCATAACGGCCAGAGCCGGACGGAAAATGCGGCACTGCTCCGCCATCTTCTCCACATTGCTCCCGGCAGTCAGGGCGGCGATGCGGACACCATCCAATTTACTGATCACGTCCAAGCTCTGCCGACCGATGGAGCCGGTGGAGCCGAGGATACTCACACATTTTACCATTTTAACTCACCACCGGAATCAGAAGAATCAGCGCCTCAATCAGCGGTGCAACCGTCACCATGGAATCGAAACGGTCAAAGAATCCACCATGGCCGGGCATCAGATGGCCAAAATCCTTGATGCCGGACATCCGCTTGATGACGGAGAAGCACAGGTCACCGAATACGCCCACGGCGCTGCCCACCAGTCCATAGACCAGCGCCGCACCGTAATCCACCCGGAATTTAAAGGCCACTTGCAACAGCACCGCATAAATCAGCATACCCAGCATTGCGCTGAGTAAACCACCCGCCACGCCCTCGATGGTCTTATTGGGGCTGACGACGGGCGCCAGCTTGTGCTTGCCCAGCATACTGCCAACGAAATAGGCGCCCGCATCGGACAAAAAAGCGATAATAAAGGGGATGGCAATTAAGTACCGCCCGGAAGCCAGGCCGAGAATACGAATCACCCCAGAAAGCAGGTACGGAATGACCGCCCCGGCGAAGAAGCACTCCATCACCATCTCCACACTGATTTTAATATGATTCGCCATCAGTTCCGAAAAGAGCAGGATCCAGAATACCAGTAGCCCCAGCAGCGCAACCCCCTGATCCGCCCCATAGTGGCTCCACAGGGATACTGCCAATGCCATCACGGCGGAATACAGGATCATCCGGGGATGGCGCACCAGGCCGGTGCAATACAGCAGCTCATAAACGCCCACCGCCATCAGCAGTCCCCAGACGATGGCCGCCACGATTTTCGGCGCTACCAGCGCCACCAGCAAGAGCACCGGAATCAGAATGGCTGCGGTAACAATTCTCGTTTTCATCTATTATGTCCCTCCAAAGCGGCGATTGCGCCGATGATATTCCTCAATAGCCCTGTCCAAATGCTCCGGGCTGAAATCCGGCCACAGAACATCCATAAAGACGTATTCAGAGTAGGCCGATTGCCAAAGGAGGAAATTGCTGATCCGCTGCTCGCCGGAGGGGCGGATGATCAGCTCCGGGTCAGGAACCCCCGCAGAGTACAGGTACCGGGACAGCACCTCTTCCGTCAATTCCTCAGGATCCTCTTTCCCGGCGGCCACATCGGCCAGATATCCCCTCACCGCATGGACGATCTCATCCCGGCCGCCATAATTCAGGCAGAAATTCACCTGGACATCATACTCAGCCGACCGTTCCTGGGCTCGCTGGCACATCTTCTGCAATTCCGGGCTGAGGCGGGACAGATCGCCAAAGAAGCGGAAGCAGACCCGGTTCTTTTCCATATCCGTCAGGGCTTCCTCCAGATACCGCCGGAGCAAACGCATGATGCCGGAGACCTCGTCAGCCGAACGCTTCCAATTCTCCGTTGAAAAAGCATATACCGTCAGATATTCTACACCCAGGCTACGGCAGTAATTCGCAATTCTGCGGAACGCCTCCGCACCGGCAGCGTGCCCCGCTGTCCGGGGTAACCCCCGCTTCTTCGCCCAGCGGCCGTTGCCGTCCATAATAATGGCAACATGTCGGGGGGGAGCGGGTTTTGAACAATGATCAAGCGCCAATTTACGCACCTCTTTCCAGAACAATCAATGGGAGTGAAACGCCGAAAATGGCAAGCCCCTTTGCGCTTTCCATTTTCCACACTGCACTTGCGTGGCTGTGCCCATGGGGCACAGCCACGTTGCATTCGGTTAAATGGCCATCAATTCCTTTTCCTTGGCAGCCAGGGCAGTATCCACATTCTTGATATACTTATCCAGCAAATCTTGCAGATCTTTTTCTGCTTTCTTCTGGTCATCCTCGGTAATTTCGGAATTCTTCTTCAGCTTCTTCACATAGTCCATGCCGTCCCGGCGGATGTTCCGCAGAGCGACCTTGGAATCTTCGGCATATTTCTTGACCTGTTTGGTCAGGTCTTTACGGCGCTCCTCCGTCAACTGGGGGAAAGTCAGCCGGATCACACGGCCATCATTCTGGGGGTTGATGCCCAAATCAGAAACCTGGATGGCTTTCTGAATGTCTTTCAGGAGCTTGGTATCCCAGGGCTGGATGATCAGCGTGCGGGCATCGGGAGAGGAGATGGTGGCAACGCCGTTCAGCGCCGTCTCACTGCCATAGTATTCCACGGTGATGCGGTCAAGAACCTGGGGATTGGCACGGCCGGCACGGACGGCGCCGAAATCATCCGCCAGATGCTCCAGGGTTTTCTCCATTTTCTTGGAATATTCCTTAAAATCTACGCTCATTGGTTAGTCCTCCTTAACAATCGTTCCAATTTTTTCTCCGCATACCACACGGAGGATATTCTGGGGGTCTTTCAGGGCGAAGCATACCAGGGTCATATGGTTATCCATCGCCAGAGTCATGGCGGTGGTATCCGTCGCTTGCAGGTGGCGAGCCAGCACCTCGTCATAGGTCAGCTCGTCAAATTTCACGGCGCTGGGATCCTTGTTCGGGTCGGCGGAATAGATGCCGTCCACATTCTTGGCAAGCAGGATGGCATCGGCCTCGATCTCCACACCCCGGAGCACTGCGCCGGTATCGGTGGTGAAGTAGGGGTTGCCGGTTCCGGCGGCGAAAATCACCACTTTCCCCTCGTTCAGATAACGGTCCGCTGTATCCCGGGTAAAGTATTCGGCGAATTTGTTCATCTCAACGGCGCTGAGCACCCGGGCATCCACCCCATGCTTCTCCAGGGCATCCGCTACAGCGATGCAGTTCATCACCGTGGCCAGCATCCCCATGGCATCGCCGTGGGAGCGCTGCATCTTATCTGCGCCATCTTTCACGCCCCGCCAGAAATTGCCGCCGCCGGTGAGCAGCGCCACCTGGACACCCATGTCCCGGCACTGACGGATAACCTCGCACACGGAATTGATAACAGTGAAATCCAGTCCCCGGTGGGCATCCCCCGCCAGGGCTTCACCGCTCACTTTTAACAAAATTCGCTTGTATTTCACTTCAGGCAAATTGTTTCACTCCTTTGTTCCAGCTGTCTGCATCCATGCAGATTACATCGACTGTATTTTAGCATAAAACATTCCATTGGACAACCACCAAATTCACTTTTTTTATCCAAATCCTGACGCCGCCCCTATGGGAGCCATAAATTTTTATTGCAAAGCGCATTCAGATGGGGTATAATGGCTCATTATAGGATTGAGCGGCATACTTTTGCCGGGATTTGAATAAGAAGAGAGGATGTTTTTGATATGGCTGAGATCACCGAAAGCAAAAACTTTATCCATGCCTTTATTGACGAAGACATTGCCGAGGGCGGCCGCTTCGCCGGGAAGACCGTACACACCCGTTTCCCGCCGGAGCCCAACGGCTATCTGCACATCGGCCACTGCAAGGCGCTGATCATCGACTTCGGCACCGCCGAAAAGTACGGCGGACTATGCAATCTGCGCATGGACGATACCAACCCCACCAAGGAAGACGTGGAGTTCGTCGATGCCATCCAGGAGGATATCCACTGGCTGGGCTTCGACTGGGGCGACCGTTTCTTCTTTGGTTCGGACTATTTTGAGAAAGACTACGAATACGCCGTGGAGCTGATTAAGAAGGGGCTCGCCTATGTCTGCGAACTGACCCCGGAGCAGTTCAAAGAATACCGTGGTGACCTGAATACTCCCGCCGTATCCCCCTACCGGGATCGTCCGATTGACGAGAGTTTGGATCTGTTCGCCCGGATGCGCAACGGCGAATTCGAGGACAATAAGTATACCCTGCGGGCAAAGATCGACCTGGCCTCCGGCAATTTCAATATGCGCGACCCGGTGATCTACCGCATCCGCCATATGCACCACCACCGCCAGGGGGACAAATGGTGCATCTACCCCATGTACGACTTCGCCCACCCCATTCAGGATGCGCTGGAGGGAATTACCCATTCC
>CAZTYB010000028.1:0-23370 GCA_964617595.1 uncultured Oscillospiraceae bacterium
GCCCGGGTGCAGCCCCCCACGGACAAGGGGCGCCGGCTAAAGATCTACTACATGACCCAGGCCAGCACCAAACCCCCTCATTTCGTCATTTTCTGCAACGATGCCCGACTGTTCCACTTCTCCTATCAGAGATATCTGGAGAACCAGATTCGTGAGGTCTTCGGCCTCCAGGGAACCCCGGTGCGCATCACCATCCGTCAGAAAGGCGACAAGGAGGAATAATACCCTATGGCACTTCGCATTGCAATTACCGTCCTGGCCGCCTACCTGCTGGGAAATATGAACGGGGCGGTCATCCTTTCCAAATTGCTGGAGCACGATGATGTCCGCAGCCACGGGAGCGGAAACGCCGGATTCACCAATTTTTATCGCAATTATGGGGGACTGATCTCCCTGGTGGTTTTCGCTATCGATGCCGCCAAAGCGGCGGCGGCCTGCGCACTGGGCAGAGCTCTGCTTGCGCCCTATGATTTCGCCCTGGAAGGTGCCGCTCTGGCTGCCGTCGCCGTGGGATTGGGGCATGACTTCCCCGCCCTGCTGGGGTTCCACGGAGGCAAGGGCATCGTATGCGGCTTCGCCAGTGCCATTGCCATGGACTGGAGAGTGGGCGCTGTCACTTTTGCGGCATTCCTGCTGGTATATCTGTTCACCCACTATGTCTCCCTTGGCTCCATTTGCGGTGCCGTGGCATTGTTCACCAGTTTCGCCATATGGCACTGGGAGCGGGGATGGGCCGTTGCCGGATGCGGAATCATGTGCCTGATTGCCATCTGTATGCATCGGGAGAACATCCACCGGCTGATCCACAAAACCGAGCGGAAAACGGATTTCTTTAAAAAGGGGACAAAGCAATGAATGCAGCAGTCATCGGCTCCGGCGCATGGGGCACAGCCCTTGCAATGCTCTTATGCAAAAACGGGCATCGGACGACCCTCTGGTGCCGCAGTGAGGCACGGGCAGAAGAAATTCGCTCCAGCCGCATCAATCCCCGCCTGCCCCAGGTAACGCTGCCGGAGCAGCTGCTGATCTCCGCCGATCCCCGGTGCGTATCCGGCTGCGATCTGGTGGTGATCGCCTGTCCCTCTTTCCCCATTCGTCAGGTTACCCGTACCATTGCACCCTATCTTGGCGAAAGCGCCGTGATCGTCTCCGTCACCAAGGGAATTGAAGAGGGTACCCTCCTGCGCATGAGCCAGGTAGTTGCCCAGGAAACAGGCAGAGATAAAATCGTCGCCCTATCCGGCCCATGCCACGCAGAAGAAGTGGCCATCGGGCTGCCCACCGGATGTCTGGCAGCCTGCACGGACAGGCGGAACGCCGAATTCGTCCAGGATGCCTTTATGTCCGATACTTTCCGTATCTATACCAGTCCCGATATCGTCGGCGCAGAATTGGGAGGAGCGCTGAAAAACGTGATCGCTCTGTGCGCCGGTGTGTGTACCGGTCTGGGTTTCGGGGACAATACCAAGGCTATGCTTATGACCCGTGGATTGACCGAAATGGCACGGCTGGGAGTCTCCCTGGGGGCGCAAAAGGACACCTTGGCCGGACTGTCCGGCATCGGTGACCTGATCGTCACCTGCACCTCCGCCCATTCCCGGAACAATCGTGCCGGAGTGCTCATTGGCCAGGGGGTTCCCCCTCAGCAGGCCATGGCGCAGGTGGGTGCCGTGGTGGAGGGATACTATGCCGCTGCCTCCGCCTGGGAGCTGTGCCAGCAGCAGCGGGTGGATATGCCCATCATCCATGCCGCCTATCAGGTTCTCTATGAGGGGGTTGCAGCGAAGCAAGCCGTCACCGCCCTGCTGACCCGGCAACGCAAAGCCGAATCCGAAGACGCCGGCTGGCTGTAAAGCCCGCCCGATCAACACTATTCAAGGAGGAACGCCCATGAATACAAAAAAGAAGCCCCACAAATCCCCCAAGATTCGCTTGCAAGCTGCAAGCCAGCGCCTGGGACTGGATGCCCTGAAGCAGCTGCGGTGGCAGAACATCCTGCTGCTGATGATCTCCGGCACCATCAACGCCATCGGTGTCACCATGTTCCTTGCTCCCGTCAACCTGTATGACAGCGGCATCTCCGGCACCTCCATGCTGCTGTGGCAAGCGACACCGCCTCAGTTTACATTATCACTGTTCCTGGTGATCCTCAACATTCCCCTTTTCTTGTTCGGGTTAAAGAAGCAGGGGTGGTGCTTCACCGTTTACTCCATCTGGGCGGTGCTGATCTATTCCCTTGCATCGCTGGTAATCAACGATATTCTTCCCATTGACGTATCCACCGTCTCCCCCTTTGCTGCGGACGACTTGCTGCTGTGCGCCGTCTTCGGCGGGCTGGTATCCGGCATCGGCAGCGGCCTGACCATTCGTTGGGGCGGCGCCATCGACGGCATCGAAGTTCTGGCCGTGATTTTCGCCCGAGGGCTGGGGATCACCGTCGGCACTTTCGTTATGATCTACAACGTGATGCTCTACATCATCATCGGTATTGTCTGGGGTAGCTGGCTCCTGCCGCTGTATTCCATCATCGCCTATTACATCGGCAACAATACCATCGATTTCATTGTCGAGGGTCTGGACAAAGCAAAATCCGTCATGATCGTCACTCAGAAGCAGGACGAAATCTGCCAGGCACTTTCCGATGAATTCGGCCGGGGCATCACTCAGATCAGCGCCCGGGGCTATTACTCCGGGGCGGAAAAATGCATGATCTACTTCGTGGTAAACCGCTTCCAGATCACCCGGGTAAAGAAACTGGTGCATTCCATTGATGCTTCCGCATTCATCACCATCACCGAGATCTCCGATGTCATGGGCACCAGTGTCAAGCAGAAATAACAGGAAATACGGGGTTGGGGTAAAACAGCCGTTCTACCTCAACCCCGTAATCTATATCCAAACCCACTGATATCCGTCAAAAATGGGTAATAAAAAACGCTGCCGGAATCAGCAGCGCATTTTATATGCCAGAAAATCAGATGGCCCGCTCTACCTTATTGGAACGGAGGCATCTGGTACAAGCGTACACATGGCAGGGAGTCCCGTTCACGACGGCCTTGACCCGCTTCACATTGGGCTTCCACTCGCGATTGGAACGTCTGTGGGAGTGGGAAACCTTAATACCAAAGGTCACGCCCTTGCCACAAAAATCACACTTCGCCATTCATTGCACCTCCCATCCGAATGATTACTTCGCAAACTGCACCCATTAGGCGCTTAGATATGATACCAGACTTTTCCCAAAAATGCAAGCATTTTTTTGCAAAATTTTAAGTTTTTCAAAAATGGGTTGATATTCCCCGGAAGACTGGTATAATGTTCCTAAAAAGTGTCTTCATGGGAGGATGCCCATATGAGTGAAATATACAGCGTTGCCCTGACGGAACTGGTAAAGGAATTCAAATTCGAAGTTGCCTACGCTTCCGCCGATTATGAATCCATTCGCCTGACCGTAGAGGATGTTGCCCGACCGGGGCTGCAACTGGCGGGCTATTTCGATTATTTCGAGCCCATGCGACTGCAAATCCTGGGCAATGTAGAAATCAGCTATCTGCAAAAGAAAACGCCCCAGGAGCGCCTCGCCATTTTTGACCAGTTCTTCTCCTACAAGCCCCCGGCGCTACTGATCGCCCGGAACTTCCCCATCGATGCCCAGTGTCTGGAAATGGCCAAGAAGCACAGCATCACCCTCCTGCGCTCCTCAGAAGCCACCGCCCCCCTGGCATCCAGCATCATCGCTTACCTGCGCCCCGCCCTTGCGCCCCGGATCACCCGCCACGGCGTGCTGGTGGAGGTCTACGGTGAGGGGCTGCTGTTAATGGGCGACAGCGGCATGGGCAAGAGCGAAGTTGCCCTGGAGCTGCTCAAGCGTGGCCACCGGCTGATTGCCGACGATGCCGTTGAGATTCGCAAGGTTTCCGATACCTCCGTTGTGGGCACCTCACCGGAACTGATCCGTAATTATATCGAGCTGCGGGGTATCGGCATTATCAATGTTGCAAAGCTCTTCGGTATGGGCTCCGTGCGTACCGAGAACGAAATCGACCTCGTTGTAAATATCGTTCCCTGGAACAATCAAGATAATTACGACCGGCTGGGTCTGGACGAGCAATTCAAGGATATTCTGGGGGTCAAAGTCCCCATGAATACCATCCCCGTTACCGCAGGACGAAATCTGGCCGTGATTCTGGAAGTGGCCGCCATGAACAATCGTCAGCGGAAGCTGGGCTATAATGCAGCGCAGGAATTCACCGATCAAGTCAACCGCCACTTTGAAATGCATACAGGACGGAAATAGATGAAAGAATTAACCATCGGCACCAACGATGCCGGGCAGCGGCTGGATCGCTTCCTTGCCAAGGCCGTGCCCCTGCTCCCCGCTTCCCTGGCGCAGAAATATATCCGCCTGAAGCGCATCAAGCGCAACGGCGGCCGAGCCGAGCGGGACACCCGGCTGCAAACCGGGGACGTGCTCCAGCTATATATCAATGACGAATTTTTTGACAAGCCAAGGGAGGACAACGCCTACCTCACTGTAGCCAGTCCGAAACTGAATATCGTGTACGAAGATGACCAGATCCTCCTGGTGGATAAGCGCCCAGGTCTTGCCGTTCACCCCCACGACGGTGCGGAATACGGCCGCACCCTCATCGACCATATCCAGGCATATCTCTACCAGAAGCACGAATGGAGCCCCCGGGGGGAAAACAGCTTCACCCCCGCCCTATGTAACCGCATTGACCGGAACACCGGCGGCATCGTCATCGCTGCCAAAACCGCCGAAGCTCTGCGGGTCATGAACCAGAAGATCAAGGATCGGGAGATGGACAAGCGGTATCTGGCCATCGTTGAGGGCAGCCCAAAGCCCAGGGACGGCTCGTTAAAAGGATATCTGTTCAAAGATGCGAAAAAGAATCGGGTCTTCGTCACGGATACCCCCCAACCCGGTGCCAAGAGCTGCCAGACGGACTACCGCACCCTGGCCAGCCACAATGGGCTGTCCCTGGTGGAGTGCAAGCTGATCACCGGACGAACCCACCAGATCCGTGCCCAATTCGCCCACGCCGGTCACCCACTGCTGGGGGACGGAAAATACGGCAAACTGGACAAGCGCTTCGACCGGAATTACCAGGCGCTGTATTCCTACCGTCTGCAATTCGCATTCACCACCGATGCCGGAAGTCTGAATCATCTGAACGGGAAAGCATTCCAGGTGAAGAATGTGGACTTTGTGGAGGAATATTTCCCGGATTATTCTTTATAACCCCCTTTGCAGAGTTATGCGCAGATAGCAGGGTAAGCTATCTGCGCATTCGCTTTTAGTGCATATTCTGCTCGTAGGACTCGATCATTTTCTTGACCATCTGGCCGCCGACGGAGCCAGCCTCACGGGCGGTCAGGTCGCCGTTGTAGCCCTGCTTCAGGTTCACGCCCATCTCCTGGGCAGCCTGCATCTTGAACTTGTCCATTGCTTCCCGTGCCTGGGGAACATTGATCTGGTTACTGTTCTTCATAATTCTTTCTTCCTTTCCTTTTGTTGCGGTTTTTGTCCGCAATCATAGGTTAACCGCTTTTCCTGCGGGAATTCAAGGTTTTTTGCGGAAGAGATGGAAAGGTTTGTGAAGTTCGATCGAAAAATAGAAGCTTGCCCTTTTGCAGCGCTGGAATGATACCGCTAATTTGCACAGTATCATTCCGTCGCCATTGATATTATTCCGCTATACCCCATTCAGCATCCTTGCCAGCTCTGCGCTGTTCCCCTTTCCATTGATATTAGAAACGCCGCCCCCATTTTCGAGGGCGGTGTTCTCATTTCTTACTGCGTTTCAATAATCACCAGCGGCTTAATCAAGTCACGGGGCTTATCTTTCATGAGCATCAGTGCCGGTTCCACATTCTCCAGTCCCACAAACCGGTGAGTCACAAGCTTCTCCGGGTGAATGCGCCCCGCCATAACAAGGTTCGCCAATTTCTCCATGCGCAGTCTGCCACCGGGCATCAAGCCGCCACGAATCTGCTTATGCGCCATTCCGCAGCCCCATTCGGCTCTGGGAATCTTTACATAAGCTCCCTCGCCCAAATAGTTAACATTGCCGATGATTCCGCCGGGCTTCAACATACGGATCGCCTGATCGAACGTATCGTTATCACCGCCCGCAATCACGATTTTGTCAACGCCCTTTCCTCCGGTTTTTGCCAGGATCTGCTCGACGATGTCCCCCTGTCTGTAATTGATGATTTCGGTTGCGCCAAATTCCAGTGCAAGGTCTGCGCAATTCTTCCTGGAACCCACTGCATAAATGGTGGATGCCCCCCGGATCGCCGCAGCCGCCACCGCCATGAGCCCCACGGGGCCGATGCCGATAACCGCCACCGTATCGCCGAACTGGATATCCGCCAATTCCACACCATGGAATCCCGTGGGAACCATATCCGCCAGCATACATGCTGCCGCAATATCCATCCCCTCCGGAAGATGCGCCAGGTTGCCGTCCGCATCATTCACGTGGAAATATTCAGCGAATACGCCGTCCTTAAAATTGGAGAATTTCCAACCGGAAAGCATCCCGCCGGAGTGCATGGCGTATCCCCCCTGGGCTTCCAGAGAGTTCCAGTCCGGGGTGATCGCTGCAATCAGAACACGGTCGCCGGGCTTGAAATCCTTTACCTCGGAACCGACTTCTACAACTTCGCCCACCGCTTCATGCCCCAGAATCATCTCGTGCCGGTCACCAATGGCTCCCGCCCAGATGGTATGAACGTCCGAAGTGCACGGAGCAAGCGCAAGCGGCCGGCAAATCGCATCGCACGGACCGCAAACCGGTCTTTCCTTTTCCACCCAGCCGGTCTGACCAATTTTTAACATTGCAAAACCCTTCATCATTACAAGCCTCCTAAAATTAATTTGTTAATTGTATGTCACATTTAAGAACAATTCTTATTTACAAATTTAGTATACGACGCCTCTTCAAATTTGTCAAGAAGAAAATGAGAATTATTTACATTTATTCCATTTTCCTTTTCTGGTTTTCTCTCTGCGCCGCCTGTACCGCCGGGCAAAAGGCTTGCATTTTGGCTCCTTTTCGTGTATGATAGGCATTGATTGGAGGGAAATGCCGCTGTGAATACCCAGTATTTTCGCTATGCGCTGGAGGTGGAGAAAACCGGCTCCATTACCCAAGCTGCCAACAATCTATTCATGAGCCAGCCCACATTGAGTAAGGCCATCAAGGATATGGAAGAGACCGTTGGATTCCCCATTTTCAAACGCACTTCCAAAGGGGTCATCCCCACCATGCGGGGGACGGAATTCCTTGCGCACGCAAGGAAAATCGCCGCCGAAGTGCAAAAAATGGAGTGCGCTCTCCAGCGCCAGGACAGTTTTCACCAGCTGTTCAGTCTGGCGATCCCCCGTGCCAGCTATATCGCCCAGGCCGTGGGCGATTTCCTGAATACTTTCCGCCAATGCGCCAATATGGAAATCGACATTCTGGAAGACAATTCCATGAATGTCCTGGACAGCGTTGCCGACGGGCATTTCGTTCTTGGCATCATTCGCTGCCATGTAGAGGACAGGGAGTATTTCCTGAAAAGCATCTCGGAAAAGGATTTGCAATGGGAGAGCATCTGGCAGGGAACTTACGTAGCCATTATGCAAACCCGGCACCCCCTGGCAACCCAGAAAAACTTAAGCGCCGGTGATTTCCTCCCCTATATCGAAGTCGCTTACGGGGACGACAAGGTACCCTATATCTGCACCAGCGAAGCCCAAACCAGTTCCGGCCAACTGCGCAACGAAAAGCGCATCCTCGTCTACGACCGTTCCACCCAGTTCGATCTGCTGCGGTGCAATGCTTCCGCCTACGCCTGGTCATCCCCCCTGCCGGAGGAGACGTTGGAACGCAATCACCTCGTCCAGCGCAAATGCGCCCCCGGGTGCCAATTCGAAGATATCCTCATCTCCCGCACCGGGTACCGGTTCAGCAATCTTGACCGGGCTTTCATTGATCAATTATATTTGCAGCGAAACAGAGTCGCTTTCCCCGGATGATATTCCCTCATTCTATTGCAGTCATTCCAATTTGGAATGACTGCTTTCATCTATTTTCCTTATTTTTCCTGGGTTTTTGTATCATTTGTCAATTAATGCCCAACCTTTTTTCGCAAAATTACCAGTCCGTCATGCATCCCAACTCCACCCGCTATGCAATAATTCGATTTCCATTTTTGTCGCAATTTAAGTATAATTTTATCGAATAACCCATTTCTCTACCGGACGTGCATCCGCCCCCCGGTATGCCATTTGGTGCGCTAGAATCGAAAGGAGTATCACTTTTATGAGCAGAAAAGTTACCGTTATCGGCGCAGGAAACGTAGGCGCCACCATTGCCTATACCCTTTCCCTGGGAGACATCGCATCCCAGATCGTTTTGATCGACATCAATAAGGAGAAAGCCGAGGGCGAAGTAATGGACATTGTCCAGGGCACCAGCTTCCGGGAGCCCATCTCCGTCATCGCAGGGGACTACGAAGATGCGAAAGATTCCGACATTGTGGTCATCACCTCCGGCATGGGGCGCAAGTCCGGCCAGAGCCGCATTGATCTGGCGCAGACCAATGTGAATATCATCAAGGATATCGCCTCTAAAATTGCGCCCGTTGCGCCCAATGCCCTTTACGTCATCGTCAGCAACCCGGTGGACGTAATGACCTATGTATTCACCAAAGTTTCCGGCATTCCCGAGAATCAGATCATCGGCTCCGGCACCATCCTGGATACCGCCCGGCTGCGCTACAGCCTGAGCCACCACTATAAAGTTGCCCAGAAGAATATCCACGCCTATGTTTACGGCGAACACGGCGATACCTCTTTCATCCCCTGGTCGCTGGCGGATGTATCCGGATGCACCCTGGCCGAGTACGAGAGACTGATGATCCAAAAGGGCATCGTTGAAACTTCGCTCGATCCGGAGGAAACCCTGAAATATGTACAAAAATCCGGCGGCGACATCATCTCCAAGAAAGGCGCCACTTTCTACGGTGTGTCCGCCTCCGTCAATAAGATTCTCTCTGCGCTGGTCGCCGCCTATGACAGTGTCGCTACCGTCTCGTCCATGATGCACGGCGAATACGGCATCGAGGACGTATGCATCAGCACCATGACCATCATCGGCCCCAACGGTGTCAAGGGGAAAGTCCCCGTTGATCTGACCGAAGAGGAGCAAGCCAAGCTCCGTGCCAGCGCCGATGCACTGAAAGCGGTTATCCGCAGCATTGAGATCTAAGGGAAGAATATTATGAACTACAGTTACTTTCCCGGGTGCACCCTGCGGAACAAGGCCAAAGATTTGGACTTTTACGCAAGGAAATGCGCCGAAAAGCTGGGCTTTGCCCTGGAAGAGTTGCCGGATTGGCAATGTTGCGGCGGCGTTTACCCCATGGGCAATGACGAAATCGCCAGCAAACTCCCCTCCGTCCGGGCGCTGAACGCCGCCAAGGAGCGGGGGCAGGAGCTGGTTGCGGTTTGCTCCGCCTGCTACCATGTGCTCAAGCGAGTCAATGACGATATGGCATCCGTCCCCGAAATTCAGGAAAAAGCCAATAACTATATGTCCCTCCCCTCCCCCTATAAAGGGGAAACGAAAGTGCTCCACTATCTGGAAATTTTGCGGGATGTGATTGGCTTCGATAATGTAAAAAAGGCCGTGGTGCACCCCCTCACCGGGCGAAAAATCGGCGCCTATTACGGCTGCCTGCTGCTGCGGCCGAGCAATATCCTGGCTTTCGATGACCCGGAGAACCCCACCATTTTGGAGGATTTCATCCGGGCGCTGGGTGCCGAACCCGTGATCTACCCCTATCGCAACGAATGCTGCGGGGGATACATTCGCCTGACGGAAAAGCAGATGTCCCAATCCATGTGCAGCCGGATCGTAGACAGTGCCGCCGGATTCCAGGCGGACTGTCTGGTCACTGCCTGTCCCCTGTGCAAGTATAATCTCAGCCAGGGTGGCGAGCTTCCCATTGTTTACTTTACAGAATTACTGGCCGAGGCGCTGGGCATTCAGGAGGAGGAAACATGAATTCCATTGAAGAGATCACACGCATCAGCGGGGTAAACCCGCTGAAATGCATGAAATGCGGAAAATGCTCCGCCTCCTGCCCATCTTTCAACGAGATGGACATCAAGCCCCACCAATTCGTCACTTACGTGATCAACGATGACGTGGAGTCTCTGTCCAATTCCCGCTCCGCATGGAAATGCCTGAGTTGTTTTGCCTGCATCGAGCGCTGCCCCCGGGATGTAAAACCCGGCAAGCTCATCGATGCCGCCCGCCAGGTTTTGATCCGCCAACGGGGACAGACGGGATTATCCCCCAACGAGATCCCGGCGCTGCTGGAAGATGACGTACCGCAGCAGCTGCTGATGAGTGCGTTCAGAAAATATCGGAGGTAACAGATGCGCAGAATTGGTGTATTTGTCTGTCACTGCGGCAGCAATATCGCCGCCACGGTGGACGTAAAGAAAGTAGTGGAGCTGGCGGCGCAGGAGCCGGGGGTCGTCCACGCAGAGGACTACCCCTATATGTGCAGTGAGGCCGGACAGTCCCGCATTGCTCAGGCCATTCGGGAAAAGCAGTTGGAGGGAATCGTCGTGTGCTCCTGTTCCCCCCGGATGCACGAGGCCACTTTCCGCAAATGTGCGGAGAAGAATGGGTTGAATCCCTATCTGGTGGAAATTGCCAATATCCGGGAGCACTGCTCCTGGATCCATAAAGACATCCAGCAGGCCACGGAAAAGGCCGTCATTTTAATGCGTGCCGCAGTGGCGAAGGTGCATCTGAATGCCCCGCTGCTGGCAGGAACCAGCGCCGTAACCAAGCGGGCACTGGTCATCGGCGGCGGCATCGCAGGCATTCAGACTGCACTGGATATCGCCGATGCCGGATTTCAGGTAGATATCGTGGAGAAGGAGCCCTCCATCGGCGGGCGTATGTCCCAATTGGACAAAACTTTCCCCACCTTGGACTGCTCCGCCTGTATCCTGACCCCTAAAATGGTGGATGCAGCCGCCCACGAAAATATTACGCTCTATACATACAGCGAGGTGGAGCAGGTATCCGGCTTCGTTGGCAATTTCACCGTGGACATCCGGAAAAAGGCACGGTTCGTGGATATGAACAAGTGCACCGGCTGCGGCGTATGCCAGGAGAAATGCCCCTCCAAAAAATCCCTGAATGAATTCAACCGGGGGCTGAACAACCGAAGCGCCATCTATACCCCCTTTGCCCAGGCGATCCCCAATGTCCCCGTGATCGATGCCACCGCCTGCATCAAGATGAAAACCGGCAAATGCGGCATCTGTGAAAAATTCTGCCAGGCCGGTGCCATTGACTATACCCAGAAAGATGAGATTATCACAAGGGAATACGGCGCCATCGTGGTCGCCACCGGATTCGACACCATCAAGCTGGACAAATATGGCGAATACGCCTACGGCGAAAGCAAGGACGTGATCACCTCCCTGGAGCTGGAGCGGGTGATGAACGCCGCCGGTCCCACCAAGGGGCACCTGGAGCGACTGTCCGACGGGAAAGCGCCTAAGGAGATCGTATTTATCCAATGTGTCGGCAGCCGTTGCAGCGACAATCGGGGCAAACCCTACTGCTCCAAAATCTGCTGTATGTACACGGCGAAGCACGCCATGCTGATCCGGGACAAATACCCGGACACCAATGTGACCGTCTTCTATATCGATGTCCGCACCCCCGGAAAGAATTTTGACGAATTCTATCGCCGGGCGGTGGAGGATTACGGTGTCAATTACATCAAGGGTCAGGTGGGTAAGGTCGCCCCCCAGCCGGACGGAAGTCTGCTTGTCCACGGGGTGGACTTGCTGGAAAATAAGCAAATCTTGAAAAAGGCCGACATGGTCGTCCTGGCCACCGCCATCGAGCCCAACCCGGACGTGCGTAAAATCGCCACCATGCTCACCGCCTCCATCGATACCAATAATTTCCTCACGGAGGCGCACCCCAAGCTGCGCCCGGTGGAATCCCCCACGGCGGGCGTATTCCTCTCCGGCGTTTGCCAGGGGCCCAAGGACATTCCCGAAACCGTTGCACAGGCCGGTGCCGCCGCTGTGAAAGTCATCGGGCTGCTGTCCAAGGATTCTCTAAAAACCAATCCCTGCACCGCCAAAGCGGACGAACTGCGCTGCAACGGATGCAGCCAGTGCGCCAACGTATGTCCCTACGGTGCCATCTCTTATGAGACCAGGCTGGTCAATGACCATGGCATCCGGGAAGAGCGCCGGATCGCCGTTGTCAACTCCGCCCTGTGCCAGGGTTGCGGTGCCTGCACCGTCACCTGCCCCAGCGGCGCAATGGACTTGCAGGGATTCAGCAACAGACAAATCATTGCGGAGGTGGATGCCATATGCCGGTAAACGAAAATTGGAAACCCACCATCGTTGCATTCTGCTGCAACTGGTGCAGCTACGCCGGAGCGGACTTGGCCGGTTCCAGCCGCCTGAGCTATCCGGCGGAGGTAAAGATCATCAAAGTCCCCTGCTCCTGCCGGGTCAACCCCATGTTCATCCTGCGTGCCTTTGAAAAAGGTGCCGACGGCGTGATCCTGTGCGGTTGCCACCCCGGCGACTGCCACTATTCCACCGGCAATTACTATGCCCGCCGCCGGATGACCCTGCTGTTCTCCATGCTGGATTACCTGGGGGTCGAAAATGGCCGCACCCGGGTGGAATGGGTATCCGCAGCAGAGGGTGTCAAATTCTCAGAAACCATGAATTCCTTTGCCGAAAAGGTAAGGCAATTGGGGCCGAGTGTCAGATTGGGGGATTTGCGATGCAAGAACTGATCGAGCGTGCCAAAGCGCTGATGGAAAGCGGCCAGGTCAGCCGGGTGCTGGGCTGGAAAAGGGGCGAAACAGAATTCGATGTGGAGCCCGCTTTCTTCGAAACGGCAGAAAATTTGGACGATTTTATTTACAACGGCTTCTGCGGTGCCAATTTGAGCAAATACATGATTGAGGCCGGAAAACGGGAGGGCAAAACGCTGGTCTTCCTGAAACCCTGCGACAGCTACAGCTATCAGCAGCTCCTGCGGGAGCACCGGGTTCAGCGGGACAAAGCCTATATCATCGGCGTTGGCTGCGAGGGAAAAATTGCTGCGGGTAAGCTCCCCTTTGACGGCATCCTGCAAATCAGCGGCGCTCAATACCCCGCCCACAGCGAAAATCTGACCATTGAAACTCTGTATGGAACCGAAACCATCCCCTACCGGGATGCCATGCTGGAGCGCTGCCATGTTTGCAAAGGGAAAACCCACGTGATCTTCGATGAGCTGATGGGCGACTCCGCCGACACGGTGGATGCAAACCGGTTTGCAAAGGTTGCGGAAATTGAGGCAATGTCTCCGGAAGAAAAGTTTGCATTTTTCCAGGGAGAGCTATCCAAATGCATCCGGTGCAATGCCTGCCGGAACGTATGCCCCGCCTGCTCCTGCCGCAAATGCGTTTTCGACAGTACCGCTTTCGACTCGGCACAGAAAGCCAACACCACCAGTTTCGAAGAGAAGATGTTCCACATCATCCGTGCTTTCCACGTTGCCGGGCGCTGCACCGATTGCGGCGAATGCAGCCGGGTCTGCCCCCAGGGGATCCCGCTGCACCTGTTCAACCGGAAATTTATCAAGGATATCAATACCCTGTACGGGGACTATCAGGCGGGCTTCGACCTGGAGACTCCCGCCCCCCTAACCAGTTTCCGTACCGACGATGCCGAGCCCGGCGCAGGAAGGGGGTAAGGGCGCAATGTATCGAATCAAGCAAGGGGATCTAAGTGCCCTTTTTGCAAAAATTGCAGGAAGTAACGACCTCTTCCTCCCGGTGAATACCGCCGGGAAGACCAATTTCGCCCTCTGGGATTCCGGGAGCGAAGTCAATCTGAAAGCACTGAAAACAGTTAAATCCCCAAAGGATATTTTCTTCCCACAAAGCGAAAATCTCTATACCTGCACCAATGGTCAGGGCAGCATCACCGTCACCCCGGAAGCATTGCAGGAAAAGCCTTTCGTTGTCTTCGGTATGAAAGGATGCGACGTCCGTGCCCTCGAGGTGCTGGATCGGGTATTCCTCTCCCCTCCCGTGGACAGTTTCTATGCCGCCCGGCGGGAGAAAGGCACCATTGTCAGCATGGCCTGTAGCCGACCGGACAGCTCCTGCTTCTGCGGCACTTTTGGCATCGACTGTGCCGCACCGGAGGGGGACGTATGCACATGGATGGTAGAAGAGTACCTGTACTGGCTCCCGGTCACGGAAAAGGGCAACGCCCTGACGGGTCAAATCGCTCCCCTGCTGGAGCCCTGCGGCGACGAAACCGTCAGCAAGGTGAAAGCGGAAATCCATTCCATTTGCGACAAACTCCCCCTGAAAGATCTGTCCCTGGAGAAATGGGGCGCAGAAGCGGCGGACAGGAATTTCGATTCTCCCCTGTGGGAGCAGCTCTATGGTGCCTGCCTTGCCTGCGGCACCTGCACATTCGTGTGCCCCACCTGCCAGTGTTACGACATCAAGGACTACGATACCGGCTCCGGCATCCGGCGCTACCGCTGCTGGGACAGCTGTATGTATTCCGACTTCACCATGATGGCCCACGGCAACAACCGCACCAGCCAGATGCAGCGCTTCCGCCAGCGATTCATGCACAAACTGGCCTATTTCCCCGCCAATAATGGGGGAATGTTCTCCTGTGTCGGCTGCGGTCGATGCGTGGACAAATGCCCCAGCCATCTAAACATCGTCAAGGTCATCAGAGCCTTTGAAAAGGAGGGTCAATGATGCACGAATGCACCTGCTTCCCCGGCTTCACCCACGATACATTGATCCCCCAGGTGGGCATCATCACCGACATCCGGGAGGAAACCCCGGACGTAAAGACTTTCCGGGTCAATGCACCCGGCGGTGGAAAATTATTTGAGCATATGCCCGGGCAGTGCGCCATGGTCTGCGTGCCGGGTGTCAGCGAGGCCATGTTCTCCATCACTTCCTCCCCCACGAATCGGGAATATCAGGAGTTCTCCATCAAGCGCTGCGGCGATCTGACCGACCGGCTACACACCATGCGTGTGGGCGATCAGGTTCTGGTTCGGGGGCCATACGGCAATCATTTCCCGGTGGAGACCGCCCTGAAAGGAAAGAATCTGCTCTTCATCGCCGGCGGCATCGGCCTTGCGCCCCTGCGCAGTGTCATCAACTATGTGCTGGACAACCGGGAGAACTACGGCACGGTGGATATCCTCTACGGCTCCCGGTCGGCGGACGACCTGGTTCGCCGGGAGGAAATGGAAACCGTCTGGGCAAAGGCAAAGGACGTGAATGTCTACATGACCATCGACCGCCCCCAGGAGGGGTGGGAGGGGCACGTGGGTTTCGTCCCCGCCTACCTGAAAGAAGTCGGCTTCGACACCAACAAGGTTGCGCTGCTCTGCGGCCCACCCATCATGATCAAATTCTGTCTGCAAGCGCTGGAGGAAATGGGCTTCTCCAAAGAGCAGGTTTATACCACATTGGAGCTGCGCATGAAATGCGGCATCGGCAAATGCGGTCGGTGCAATATTGGCAGCAAATACGTATGCAAGGACGGCCCCGTCTTCCGCTTTGACCAGGTGGATGCGCTGCCCAACGAATACTGATGAGGAGTATGCGCTGAATATGGAAAAAATGGTAAATGTCTATTTCTTCGGCAAGAAGTATTCCGTTCCCGGTGATCTGACCATCATGACCGCCATGGAATACGCCGGCTATACCCTGACCCGGGGCTGCGGCTGCCGCCACGGTTTCTGCGGTGCCTGCGCAACCATCTACCGCATCAAGGGGAAGAACGAGCTGAAAACGTGCCTGGCTTGCCAGACCCAGGTGGAAGAGGGAATGTATGTTGCTTCCGTTCCTTTCTTCCCCACGGACAAGCGGACATACGAAATTGAAAATCTGAAAGTGGATCAGCGGGTGATGATGGAGCTGTATCCCGAAATCTACGCTTGCATCGGCTGCAACGCCTGCACCAAGGCCTGTACCCAGAGCCTGAACGTGATGCAGTACATTGCCTATGCCCAGCGGGGAGAATTCGAAAAATGCGCAGAGGAATCCTTCGACTGTGTCGGCTGCGGCTGCTGCTCCGTCCGCTGCCCCGCCGGAATTTCCCACCCCATGGTGGGTCTGCTCGCCCGGCGGCTCACCGGCAAATACATTGCCCCCAAGGCCGGGCATTTGGAGAAGCGGGTGGATGAGATCAATCATGGCGCTTATGACGATTTGATCGAAGCGATCATGCAAAAGCCCATCTGCGAAATGGAAGAGCTGTATAACCATCGGGATATTGAAAAGTAAGGGGGGGATACCATGTTTACTGAATCTATGCTGGAATCCATCAAGAAAGTGGAGTCCACCCGTGCACAGCGCATGGGCACAGAGCCCCGGCGCATGAGCGCAGAGGAGAAAGATGCACTTCTGAAAGCATACCACCCCGACTACCGTCCGGATGGCTTCAAGGAAATCCAAATCGGCCCCAACAAGGGGCAAAAAGCCCCCAGCGAACTGGCAGACCTCCTGCACTCCAACAGCCGCCTGCTGAATGTCCCCATCGACCTGAGCAAGATCGATTATGATGTGGACGTCCTGGTCATCGGCGGCGGCGGTGCAGGTGCCTCCGCTGCCATCGAGGCAAACGAGGCCGGGGCAAATGTGATGATCGTCACGAAACTGCGTATCGGCGATGCCAACACCATGATGGCGGAGGGTGGCATCCAGGCAGCGGACAAGGAGAATGATTCCCCGGTGCAGCACTATCTGGATGCTTTCGGCGGCGGCCATTTCGCCGCACGGCCGGAGCTGCTCCGGCGACTGGTCATGGAAGCGCCGGATGCCATCCGGTGGCTCAATGAGCTGGGCGTGATGTTCGACAAGGATGCGGATGGCAATATGGTCACCACCCATGGCGGCGGCACCTCCCGGAAGCGGATGCACGCCTGCAAGGATTATTCCGGCGCAGAGATCATGCGCACCCTCCGGGACGAAGTGCTGAACCGGAAGATCCCCGTGGTGGAGTTCACCTCCGCCGTGGAGCTGATCAAGGATGACCGGGGGCAGGTGGCCGGTGCCGTGCTGCTGAATATGGAAACGGGGGACTATCTGGTCGCCCGGGCGAAGACCGTCATCATCGCTACCGGCGGCGCAGGGCGGCTGCACTATCAGCATTTCCCCACCTCCAATCACTACGGCGCTACCGCCGACGGCTTGATCCTGGGTTACCGGGCGGGGGCACCGCTGCTGTATCAGGATACCATTCAGTATCACCCCACCGGGGTCGCCTACCCGAGCCAGATCTTCGGCGCCCTGGTCACGGAGAAAGTCCGCTCCCTGGGGGCAATGCTGGTGAACCGGGGCGGCGTGGCATTCATGCACCCCCTGGAGACCCGGGACGTTGCCGCCGCATCCATCATCCGAGAGTGCTCCACCCGGGGCGAGGGGGTCGAAACGCCCCTGGGCACCGGCGTTTGGCTGGATACCCCCATGATTGAGCTGCTCCACGGGGCAGGAACCATCGAGAAGCGGATCCCCGCCATGCTGCGGATGTACATGAACTATGGCATTGATATGCGTGTCCAGCCCATTCTGGTCTACCCCACGCTGCATTACCAAAACGGCGGGCTGGAGATCGGCGGCGACGGATTTACCAAAGCCATCCCCAATCTGTTGGTGGCCGGTGAAGCCGTCGGCGGCATCCATGGCCGCAACCGACTGATGGGCAATTCCCTGCTGGACATCATTGTATTCGGCCGGAACGCCGGAAAAGCCGCCGCCGCAAAAGCGGGCAACGTCCATCTGGGCGAAATGAATCTCGACCATATCCGCTCCTATGCCCAGGAGCTGGAGGATTCCGGAGCCGTCCATGCCGGGGTATCCCCCCTGCTGCTGCCCCACTACGCCCGACACGAGAGGGAGACACAATGAGAGAAATTTCCGTATCAAAGCTCACCGAAATCATTGAGCGGCTTTGCATCGAAGCCAACACCCATCTCCCCGGGGATGTAAAATGCGCAATTGAATCCTGCCGCTCCCGGGAAGACAGTTCCATTGCCCAGGGCGTGCTGGACAAAATCATCGAAAATTACCAGATTGCGGATGCAGAGAATGTCCCCATCTGCCAGGATACCGGCATGGCCTGCGTTTTCCTGGAAATCGGGCAGGATGTCCATTTCGTGGGCGGCGACCTGCGCCAGGCCGTGGACGAGGGCGTGCGCCGGGGATATGCCAATGGGTACCTGCGCAAGAGCGTGGTTGCCGACCCGGTGCGCCGGGGCAACACCGGGGACAACACCCCCGCCGTGCTGTATACCGAGATCGTCCCCGGCGAAAATGTGAAGATCACCGTCGGCCCCAAGGGATTCGGCAGCGAAAACATGAGCGCCATCCGGATGTTCAAGCCCTCCGCCGGGCTGCAAGGCATCAAAGACTTCATTCTGGAAACGGTGGAGAATGCCGGCCCCAATCCCTGCCCGCCCATGGTGGTGGGCGTGGGCATCGGCGGTACCTTTGACAAGGCAGCGCTGCTGGCCAAGAAAGCCATTATGCGCCCTCTGGATGAACCGAACCCAGATCCGTTCTACGCAGCGCTGGAAAAGGAAATGCTGGAGAAAGTCAATGCCCTGGGCATCGGCCCCCAGGGCTTCGGCGGCAAAACCACCGCCATCGGGCTGAATATCGAGGCCATGCCCACCCACATCGCCGGTATGCCCTGCGCCATCAATATCAACTGCCACGTTACCCGGCACAAAACGGAGGTGCTGTAAGATGGAAAAGCATATCACCCTCCCCCTAACCAAAGAACTGGCGCAAACCCTCCACGCCGGGGATACCGTGTACCTCACCGGAACCATCTACACCTCCCGGGATGCGGGGCACAAGCGGATGTGCGAAGCCCTTGTCCGGGGGGAGCAGCTCCCCTTTGACCCCATGGATGCAACCATCTACTATGTTGGCCCCACCCCGGCAAAGCCCGGCCAGGTGATTGGCTCCGCCGGCCCCACCACCGCCGGACGGATGGATGCCTATGCCCCCACGATGATGCGTGCCGGTGCCAGAGGCATGATCGGCAAGGGTGCACGGCTGCCGGAAGTGATCGAGGCAATGAAAGAATGCAGCGGTGTCTACTTCGGTGCCATTGGCGGCGCCGGTGCGCTGCTGGCCAAATGCATCAAGAAAGCGGAGCTCATCGCCTACGAAGATCTGGGTGCAGAGGCACTGCGCAAGCTGTATGTGGAGGATATGCCCCTGTTCGTCATCATCGACAGCCAGGGCAACAATCTATATGAATTTGGCAGAGAGAATTATCTGCATCACAAGGAGGAAATGAATCATGACTGATTTACTGGAAGCGCTGATGATCCTGTGCTTCGGCCTGAGCTGGCCCATCTCCATTCGCAAATCCTGGGTTTCCCGCACCGCCAAGGGCAAGAGCCTTTTCTTCGAATGCTTCATCTGGATCGGGTATGTATTCGGCATCATCCGGAAATTCATGCTCTGGGGCAGCGCAACCGCTCCGCTGGACTGGCTGTTCTACCTGGGCTGGGCATTCTATTTCCTGAACATCATCGAGATCACCATTGATATGTTGCTTTATTTCCGCAATGTGCGGCTGGACAAGGCCGCCACCCAATAATTCCCCAAAAACGGAAAGCACCCCGCCGGGAGCAGAGGATCTTCTGCATCCAGCGGGGTGTTTTGGGCTCTATAAGAAATAATTAGAATAAGATAAAAGAAAAAATCAGGTTCATCCCAAAGATGGAAGAACCTGAATTCTTGGCGGAGTGAGAGGGATTTGAACCCTCGCGTGGCTTTTGACCACCTACTCCCTTAGCAGGGGAGCCCCTTCGGCCTCTTGGGTATCACTCCGAATCAATAAGATATTCATTTGATTGCCAAAGTATTTTAGCATATGGGCGCTGAAAAGTCAAGTGCAAAAAAGAAAAATCTCCACAATTCCGGCGGAATACAACGGTTATACATTGGATGGTCATTATTAACCCCAGGGGAGGCGTTTCGCCTCCCTTGGGCACTGCGTTCTCGGCAAGCCCACGCAAGAGGGACGGGAAACCCGTCCCCTACGGTCATTAACATAAGATTCCGCCAAAATCGGCACCGTAGGGGAGGCGTTTCGCCTCCCTTGGGCGGTAAGGTTCCGGTGAGCCCACACCGGAGGGACGGGAAACCCGTCCCCTACGGTCGTTGACATTAGATTCTGCCAAAATCGCCACTGTAGGGGAGGCGTTTCGCCTCCCTTGGGCGGTAGGTTTTCGGTAAGCCCACACCGGAGGGACGGGAAACCCGTCCCCTACGGGCTCGGTTCAAAATTTAGCGGCTGACACGTTTCTTGGCGATGAGCGCAATGGCGGCGCCCAGAGCCAGGACGGTGCCGATCACATAGAAAACGGTGGTACCCATGCCGCCGGTGGCGGGCAGGGGTGTGCCGGCCTTGTTCACGACATCAATGGACAAAGTGTCGTGTGCCAATTGGGTGAACACAAGGCCATTGTCTTTCTTATTGCCGTCCTGATCCGTTTCTGTTGCAATCAACTCCGTCAATTGCAGCGGTTTGGAATCGCCATCATTGGTATGGGTTGCGGTGACGGTGAAGTAGATGGGGTCGATCTTATTGTAACCGGCGGGAGCCTTGGTCTCAGTAAGTCTGTACCGGCCATCGTCAATGCCCTTGGCAGTGAACGTAGCCTCTTCCACGCTCAGCGGGATTTCTTTCCAGGTGTTACCGATTTGCTTTTCCAGCTTGAACTGGGCACCCGTCTTGGGGACGAATTCCTTGGATTCCGCATCATCCTTATTGTACTGTGCATTCTTAACGACCTTATTCACGTCCAGCTGATAGGTGAAGACAACCACGCTGTCCTTGGGGGTGGAGGCAAGGGCGCCGCCGAGATTGCAGGGGGATCTTGTCCAGCTGGTATTCCAGTTGCCTTCAGAGCCATATTTAACACCGTTCGGAGACAACACAGCATTGTATTCCAGAATGATCAAGTGATCCTTGGTGATGCCGTAGGTTGGGGTATCGCCGGATGGATTGGTATTGACCTTGCGCAGATCAAAGCACTTGACACGGAAAGTGTATTCCGCCTGATCCTCCGCCGTCTTAGCATCCTCAATTATGAAAGAATCAGTAATATCGATTCTTGCTGTTTCCCCCACTTTCTGGCAGTAGACTTTTATATCCGTAGGTGTGCCAAAGCAACTATCCTGCTTGTCGTAGAAAGCAAGGAAATAGGAGTCGAAAAACTCGAAATTTTCGGGCAAGGTTGCCGTCAGCTGGAAAGGAACTGCATCACCGACATCATAGTCAGCGGAATCCTGCCAGCTGGTCTCAGCGCCGGTGGTATCGTTTTTGTCCTTAACTTTCTTGTAGGATTCAACGGTGCCGTCTTTCAGCGTTAACGTAACATCACCGTTAATGAGCTGAACCAGATAACTGCTGGCAACCTGGCCAGCGGGCAAATAGAAAGCGCTGGTGGTCTCTTTAACAATGTAGTAACCGGCGGAAAGTTCTCTAGCTGTGAAATTGCTTCCACTATTTACTATATTTTCATAGTTGGGAGAATCGGAATGAAACTCTTTCGCAATCAGCGATGCATCGTCCAATCCTGACCAATAGCGCAGAAGCCTTTCATCGACTGGCGCACCTTTCTTGGGATAGATCTCGGTGGTGGTTCCGCCGTCACTAATCGTGATTGGATAATATTCATCCCAGCCGAAACCATACTTGGCGTTGATGAGCTTACCGTCATCAGAAACATCGCCGTAGAAAATCTGGAAAATCTGGAACTCACGGCTAGGATCTATCGAGCCAGTGGAGGAGGCAATCGTCAGGGTGTAGTCTCCTCCAACATCATCATCCTCCGCAAAGGCCGCAGGGAGGACTGCCAGCATCAGGGCAACTATCAGAAAGAAAGAAAGAAAGAAAGATTTTTTGTGATTGTTTGTTTGCTTCATTTTTGTCATCCTTTCTGGGATGTAAATCGAGGTGGGTGGGTTTACATGGGTTATATGTGAATTATAGGATTTACATGGTTATGGGGGGCGAAATCCCAGATTGCGCCCGGATCATCACCGTAGGGGAGGCGTTTCGCCTCCCTTGAGTGCTGCGTTCCCGGTAAGCCCACACCGGAGGGACGGGAGACCCGTCCCCTACGGACGTTAAGATTAGATTCAGCCAAAATCGCCCCTGTAGGGGAGGCGTTTCGCCTCCCTTGAGCGCTGCGTTCTCGGTAAGCCCGCACCTGAGAGGGACGGGAGACCCGTCCCCTAGGGACGTTGACATTAGATTGCGCCGAATTAGTAAGCAACGCCCCAATAGACCATCTTGCTGGCGGGTTTGCCGCAGCAAGCGCATTTGTCGTCCAGGTGCTCCTGATGGAACGGAATGCAGCGGGAGGACATCCCGGCCACTTCTTTCATCTTCAGCTCGCAATCCAGTTCGCCGCACCACATGGCCTTGACGAAGCCGCCGTTGGCTTCCTGGAGCTGCTTTGCCTCCTCCAGGGAATGCGCCTCGTAAATGTGCTCGTCCAGGTTCTGCTTGGCACGCTGATACATCCCCTGATGCACCAGTTCCAGCTGCTGAGCGGCAGCGGCTTCCAGCTCGTCCAGGCTGACCACGGTCTTCTCCCGGTCGGTACGGCGCACCAGAACGCACTGGTTATTCTCCAAATCCCGGGGGCCGCATTCGACACGCAGTGGGACACCCTTCATCTCGTATTCGGCGCATTTCCAGCCCATAGAATTGTCGGAATCGTCCAGCTTCACCCGGAAGCCCGCTTTCTGCAACCGCTCTTTCAGGGCAGTTGCCGCCTCCAGCACGCCGGGCTTATGCTGCGCCACAGGCAGGATGACGATCTGAACGGGAGCGATCTTGGGGGGCAGGACAAGGCCATTGTTATCCCCATGGGTCATGATGATGCCGCCGATCAGACGGGTGGACACGCCCCAGGAAGTCTCGTGGGGGTTGGTGCGCTGGTTATTCTTGTCGGTAAACTCGATGCCAAAGGCTTTGGCGAAGCCGTCACCAAAATAGTGGGAGGTGCCCGCCTGGAGCGCCTTGCGGTCATGCATCATGCATTCCACCGTATAGGTGGCCTCCGCACCGTTGAATTTCTCCTTTTCGGTCTTCTGGCCACGGGTTACCGGCATTGCCAGCACATTTTCGCAGAAATCAGCATAGACATTCAGCATGGTTTCGGTGAAATCCCGGGCTTCCTGAGCGGTGGCGTGGATGGTGTGCCCCTCCTGCCA